>MEQL01000047.1 GCA_001770205.1 Bdellovibrionales bacterium RIFOXYD12_FULL_39_22 | reverse complement strand
TACACTCCATCATCCTCAGATGAGACTATAGAAGCTAAATTTAGTTCTTTACATCCAAACACCAGGAGTTAATTGTGAGAAAAGCTATGCGTATTCCATTGTTAACACTTCTTTTCCTTGTGATCAATTTCATTAATCATAATCTATTTGCTGAAGACAACTCCCTGGCCTTGCAATTTACAGGGACTTTGCGCTGCCAGGTTGATATTGAGGTTTTAAGTAATTATACAAATAATTCCAATGCGCGAAATGATTTTATGGAAGCGTTTGGCAATGATAATCTTATAGACATTCAAGACAACTATGACGGCGTTATTCACGGAAGAATTCGAAATAAAAATGGTGGATTGGATCTGCAAATTTTAATTTCACTTAACTTTGCTACTGTCCAATTAGAATTTGTGGGATCGTCGCTAGTGGGAACAGTTAAAGGAGTTCTTGTAAATTGCCAGCAGCGGCCACCGGCCTTGGCCGAATTAGACGGGGAGGCCATTTATGCGAAAGTGGCCCATATTCTAGAAAACGAACAATCTAATCTTAATTATTATTCACTCGTTTCGGTATTTAACATGCTATCAAATGCTGGCGCGGTTACCAGCATCTCGCATTTGGATAAATTGTTATGGATGTTAATGGAATGTCGTAACGAAGATTTGCGTGTGGATCGTATGGTGTTGATTATTACGTCAATGATCATTGGAAAATCTCAGCAAGAAATCAATGATATTTCAAAGCTGTTTGAGGCACTAATAGATAATCCGCGTACGACGGTGTGGGTGATGGCGTACATTGCGGATGCATTAGGCGATTATGACTACGAAGTAGTAGACTATGATCGTTTGATTGATAAGCTAGAAAAAAAACTAGATTTTTTAATCAAGCAAGAGACAGATAATCCAGGAGAGTATTATGGTGACCATTTTATGGAGCCACCGCAGACAGATTATGTAAAAAATTATATTAACAATTTAGATTCGCCAGAGAAGCGAAAGTCGGCCAGAATTAATTACTATTTACTTCGCCAGAATTATAGCGAAGAGCAAATAAAAAGTTGTTTGATCTATTTGCAGAAAAATGGAGATTTGGAGAGTGGTGCCCCGGTTGAGTATCGCTTGAGATATTTGTATAGAAATATTGAACGCCTACTTCAGAGTATTGGCCGGGAGGGGCATTGAAGATTCAACAAATAATCATAGAAAAGCAACTAGAAGAAATTAGATATTATTTTAAAGAATATTTAAAGAAAAAAATACCAAGAGAAAAGCAAAATAAATATCGTGAACGATTTGAAAGTTTTTTTAATGACGATAAAAAATTTTATAAGGCCGTTTCATGCCAGAACGAGATATTAGAAAAGTTTGTATGTGCAAATGTGGCCAATGATTTTGGGAGAAAATTTATATTTGTATCAAGTTTTTATTTTTCACAGACTCCATCCAAAGAAGTAGTTCTGGCAGAGATAAGAGCAATCCGTAATTTTTTTCCAAAAGTTAAGCAATTGTCTTTCTATTTAAAAAATAAAGATGAAAAACTAGTCAAGATTATGAAAAAAATGAACTTTCATGTTTCTTCCTGGGAATATGTTGGAAGTGTTGCGGATGGATTAAAATATCTTAATCATGAAATACTTCTGAATACCGGCCATTAAATAAGGAAAATGAATTATAAAAAAGACATTAAACGAGTGATGGAAATTGAAGTTAGTGCACATAGAAATGATCAATCTAGTAGGATAAGATCTTATTCCTTGCAGATGTATAAAGAGATGATGGGCCACTATAAGAAAATGTGCAAAATCGGGAGCGCGTTTGTTGCATTAGATGAAAAAAAAGTTGTAGGTTCAATTGGAACATATCCCGACAAAACACTAGCGCTATTAGGGACGGTCGTTGTTGATCCAAAATATCAGGGGTGTGGAGTCGCCAAATCCTTGTATCGTTCAGCATTGCTTGATTTAAAAAAGAGAAAGAATTGGTACTATAAAGGTTATACAACAACTGATAAAGTTTTAAGCCTAGGCGAAAAGATGAAAAGGAAAATATCATTTGTAATATTAAATAAAACTATTATCGAGCGCAAGGCCAATGGCCGCGTAAGTTAGTTTGCGCTTTGCCGCCAATCAATTTTGCTTTAAACAAAAGATGGCAAAACTCAGTTTCTTTCCTTGGATAGTTGACGTATTCGTAACAGTTGAAACTATAGGCCCTCAACAGATCAATATAATCTTTATGTCATATCTTGACTCTTCTTTGCACTCTCTCACAGTGCATGCCTTAGAAGTTTCCCTTTTGACAATCCGTTAAAATATAGTCTACTATCGTTTTACGATCGTTAAAGTATAGTAGACTATCGTTTAACGGGATAATTAACATGACAGAAATTAATAGATTATTGCCAACATGGTCATTGAATGAAGCCGAGCCAACGGGGCCAATGACTTTTATTACCGGCCCTCGTCAGGTTGGAAAAACCTATCTCGTTAAAAATTTTTCTGACAGGTATTTCAACTGGGATACATCAGAGGTCAAAAAAGCCTTTTTAAAAGATCCCTATTTTTTCAGGGATGATTCCCAAAAAAACAAAATAGTGATTTTTGATGAAATTCATAAAAAACGAAACTGGAAAACATTAATGAAGGGTTATTATGACTCTTCAAATCGCAACGAAGATTTTATCGTCACTGGGGCCGGCCGTTTTGATCAATATGTAAAGGGGGGAGATAGTCTGCAAGGTCGATATTTCTCCTACAAACTTTGGCCAATCACTTTTGATGAAGTATTAGGAGCAAGACACGTTACACCTCCTCGCAATTTTTCTGATTGGACTCCAGGAAATAAAAATAGATCTGATAAGTTGGAAGAGCTGATGGCCTTTGGAGGTTTTCCAGAACCATATCTAAAGGGGCGAGAACAATTTACAAGAAAATGGAATGATATGTATCTTCAGCGACTCGTTTACGAAGATGTTTGCGACTTTGCTACCACACAAAATCTTGATAAAATTGAACTCATGGCAAGACTCCTGCCAGAGCGGTTAACTTCGCCAATTTCATATAAATCCTTAGGCGAAGATTTAGAAGTTAGTCCAATAACGATTAAATCCTGGCTGCGATTACTTGAAACGCTATACTTGGGTTTCTTTGTGCCGCCTTTTCATCAAAAAATTCACCGTGCGGTGAAGCGTGAGCAGAAATGGTATTTTTATCAATGGACAATGGCAGAGGCCATTGGTGCCAAATTTGAAAACTTCATGGCCGTTCAGTTGAGTGCCGCTTGTTCAGCATGGCGAGAGCAAGGCCATGGCAGATATGAGTTGTTCTATTTGAGAGATCAAGATAAACGCGAAGTTGATTTTCTAATTGCTAAAGATTTAAGGCCCCAATGTATCATTGAAATAAAAGCTGCTCCAGCTCCATGGCCTTCGGGATTAAATTTTTATGCCAACAAACTTAAAATTCCAGCCTATTTAATTTACCCAGAAGGGCCTACCAGAAAAGTTGATAATGGCATTGCGATGAGTGCTGATCTTTTTTTAAAAGGATTGATTGGTAATTAAACTAATATTCCTGTGGAAAAATCTCATAAGGAATTTACCTGTATACGCATACAACAGGCCACGCGAAGAAGGAAATTGCCGCTATATAGCAACAGATCATACGACAATTGGTGCCACTTAGGGGACACATTCCGCACCTTGCGATATGTCAAATGCACTTTTGGCCTTGGTTTTACAGGCATATGCTTTGCAGTTTTTACGCGGGGAGCATATTAATTTTTTATAGGGGGAGATTTATGAACAAATTGGTTGCACTAACACTTCTGGGATTATGTACACTTTCATTTTCACTTTCAAGTGCAAATGTAGAAAAAACAAAATTACGCAAGGTAGATGTCAAATTATTTGATGAAAAACTCGAGCGTGCCTTTGAGCAGTTTAAAATGAGTAAAATTAAATCAACAATGGCGCTAGTTGCAGAAAAAAAATCAAGTTTACTGACGCAAGGGCCGATGCAGTTTTCGACGATAATGAAATCGGGCCGTGATTGTCATGGGGAGAATCACGATGATAACTCCTGTGTAACTGCGGTGTGTGATGCCGTTGGCATATATGGGTGTAATGATTCTTGGGAAATTGAAAAGGTAATAGATCTGTGTAAGGGGCGGGTAGATGGTGATTGTGTTAAAACAATTTGTAAATTCCGCGGTGAATATGGTTGTAATGATTCATGGGAGATTGAAAAAGTTGTTGGTATCTGTAAAGAAAACAATCTTGATGGACATTGCATAAATGTAGTCTGTGAAAAACTTGGCCAATATAGTTGCAATGATGAATGGGAGATTGAAAAAGTTGGCGCACTTTGTAAAGATGGGGTGTCAGGGAGTTGTATTGCTTCAGTTTGTGAGAAGCTTGGGGAATATGGCTGCAATGATTCTTGGGAAATTGAGAAGGTAGTTGGTCTGTGTAAAGAGTAAAAGAACTATTAAATAGCGCAAGGCCAATGGCCTTGCGTAAGTTGGTTTGCGCCTGCTTGTAAAAATAAAAAACTGATTCTGCAGTGCTTGGAAAAGGTATGACGTACCTGTTCCTGCCTGCTCCCTATTTTTTTCGCTCCGCAAATCGTGCTTTGGTAACTTCTTTATCAATTTCGCATAAATCGCGCTCACACTGCTTGATTGTATCCACTAAGCGTTTGGCCTTGTTATTTTCCCACTGCAACTCTTTTTTATCCATGGCCTCTGCCACTAAAAGACCTAGTTCTTCATAGGCTTCTTTTAGGCATGAATTGGTTTGAGAAGCATAAAACATTTTTTTGCCAATTGTCGTGGTCCGCTTGAATTCCTCAGTGCAGACGTGGAAAATTTCGTTTACTTTGTTTTTCCATTGTGAAGAATTTTGCATAAAACCCCCTCGGCATAATAATTACCTCATCATTATGTGTTGAAGCTATTTTTTCTTCAAGGAAAATTTAGACCGACCAGAACATTTTACCAGTAAATTATTGACAGTTTCGCTCCACTCTCCTAATATCTCTCAATATTTTCACATGCCTGGGTGGCGAAATGGCAGACGCAGTGGATTCAAAATCCACCGGTATTTGATACCGTGGGAGTTCAAGTCTCCCCTCAGGCACCAACTTCTTGAGTTCTTGACCACAGGCCTATGATTAAATACCTCGATAACCTAAGGGATTGGCAAAAAACGACAGTTGCAATTGTCTACGATCTCTTCATGGCCGGTCTAGCTTTTTATTTGGCAATGGGCCTACGCTATAGCAGTTTTAACATTCCCACCATGTCAGCAGCTAGACTTTTAGAGCTTTCGGCCATAATGGCCACTATTCAGTCCATTATCTTTTTGCAAAACTCTTTTTATAAGGGCCTTTGGCGCTATTCCAGTACCAACGATCTGTTGCGTGTAATTAGAGGAAGTATGTTGGCAACACTGGGATCATTTGCCATTTTATTTTTCTTAACCAGATTAGAAAATATTCCGCGATCTGTTTTGGTTATTGACTGGTTGTTGCTGGTAATTTTGCTCGGTGGCGGCCGCTTTGCGTATCGAATATTTCGAGACTATAACGTTATAAAAAAAAACAATACGGAAATGCGCAATATTTTGATTGTTGGGGCCGGAGTGGCCGGCGAGCAATTTTTACGCAATATTCGTAGTAATCCACAGCTTAATCTTCGGGTAGTGGCATTTGTTGATGATGATTCTAACTTACACAACAAACAGATTCATCAAGTGCCAGTGGCCGGAGATATTGAAAAAATCCCCACGGTCTGTGAAAAATATGGAGTCCATAAAATTTTCGTAGCAATTCCTAATATCGCTAGTGAGCGTTTGCGGGCCATCATCAATCTTTGTCGAGAAGTCCATGCTCCAATAAAAATTCTTCCCAGGGTATCTGATATGCTATCTGGCAAGATTGATGTTACTTCTTTTAAGAGTGTGGACCTGGAAGATTTGGTGGGAAGAAAAAGTATCAATCTTGATTCGACTTCTATCGAAACAATGATTCGCGATAAAGTTATTTTAGTAACGGGTGCAGGAGGATCTATTGGTTCAGAGCTTTGCAATCAGATTGCCAAATTTGGCCCCAAGGAATTAGTTGTTTTTGAAATTTCAGAATTTAATCTCTACTCACTTGAGCAAAATTTATTGGAGAAGTTTCCCAATCTCAATCTCACCCCGATTATTGGCGATGTGCGTGATGAAATACTAGTTGGCCAGCTCTTCTTACAAAAATCACCACAAGTTGTTTTGCATGCGGCCGCCTATAAACATGTTCCTATAATGGAGCGAAATCCAATTCAGGCCGTCATCACTAATATAAAAGGAACTAAGATTTTAGTTGAAGCAGCTATTAAATATAAAGTCAGTCGTTTTGTAATGGTTTCCACTGACAAGGCCGTAAATCCTACTAACATTATGGGAGCGACGAAGCGGGCCGCTGAAATTATATGTCAATATAATCAAGCACAATCAACTTTTACCAAATTCATGACAGTACGCTTTGGTAACGTTATGGGCAGCAGCGGCAGTGTGATTCCACTTTTTCAAAAGCAAATTCAAAAAGGTGGCCCCGTTACGATCACGCATCCTGAAATTAATCGCTTCTTCATGTCTATTCCAGAGGCCTCTCAATTGATTCTGCAGGCGGGTGCTATTGGTAGAGGCGGAGAACTTTTTGTCTTGGATATGGGAAGTCCTATAAAAATATTAGACCTTGCGCGCCAACTCATCTCTCTTAATGGCCTTGAAGAGGGTAAAGATATTAAGATTGAATTTACGGGGTTGCGGCCAGGAGAAAAACTCTACGAAGAAGTTCTCTTTGAAACCGAAGGAAATCTTCCAACCAGTCATCCAATGGTTCGCATGGCCAAGGCCCGAAATGTTGAACAGTCCACCATAGATCTAGTTATCAAGCTAATCAACGCTTCTCAAGATGAAAATCAAAATTTAACTTTCAATGAAATACGTGAAAAATTAATGAAAATTGTTCCTGAATACTCCAGTACAGGCAGTACAGGTACGTTATACCTTTTCTGAGAACTGCAACATGCAGCAATTAGACTGTCGTCTGTCAACTTATTAGGCAGCAAAGCAGCAATTGGCCAGGATAAATATTTTATTTTCTTCTCGCTTGTATTCTGCTTTAAAGTCATAATCTTGAATTTTTTTTCCTAAGTCTTTTAAATTTTCATTCTGAAAACTTAGCAAACTTAATTGATTCGACCCACTTTTATTTTACATAATTGGTATTATTTGAGAAAGCTACTTGTCCTGGAAAAGTAAAAGTAGAGCTCGAAGAAATATTTTTTCAGAATAGGCCCTAAATAGATGTTGGTCGATTGTTTTTGATATTAATCTTTCTTATCAGGTTAAGGAATATCGAGTGGAAGTTTTAGAAGATGCTCGCAGTAAGCAATATGTCAGTATCTCGGCCTTCTTAAACAGAGCCCTTTTAAAAGGTTAATCCCAAATTAGTTGAGTAGCTGCTGCCTAAAACTTCAATGTCATTCAATTTGTTGGAGTGAGAGGTTTCGGTATAGATACCCTCCGCAAACCATGAATCAACGAAACTAATATTACGTGCATAAAAAAATTTAATCTTTAAGGAAAACTGACTTCCAAGAAGCCCGCCTTCAATCTCTGCATCTCCTGCTCTTGAAGATGAAGAGATATCTGCCAAATAATCAACCGAAACTGCAACTTTCATTGATCTGAAATAGTATTGATACAACATTCCAATTCCAGATGAAAGATTCTTGGTTACTCTTACAGCGAAACCATTATCGTCTTCAAAGATATCTGGAAAAACAGCATACTCTAATGGGAAATAGGGCGATAATCCGCAACAAATATCTTGATAGACAGCCTCCAATCTCAAGGAATATGCCAACGGGATTGCTAGACCACTGTTGCTGCCGGATTCTCGAAAATTAACAATTATGTGGTAAAATAAACTATCAACTTTCCATCTATTTAATTTATGTAAATATCCTGCCTCATAGCCTAGATTTATAACAGGAACAAAATTTGAATTTACGGTATAGATTCCGCTAACATCTCTTATCTTTCTAAAAAAATATCCGCTAAATAGTTGTTGTCGAAAAACCTTGCGATCCAACGTTAAAAAATTATTTTTTAACAATTCCAACTTCTTCCTATTCAGCCTTTCCTGTTTTTTTCTCTTTTTTTCTTCCTGTGCAATAAAATCTTTCAATTGCCTGTTTGCCATCATCTCTTCTGAGATAAAAATCATAAGTGTTGAGTTGATGGGTATTTTCTTCCAATCAGAGATATTGCCGTTCCTTTCTATTGTATCAAGAATGATTCTATTTTTAAATTCGCTATTTTTTTCGGAAGTAAACTGATTAACAATTGCCTCAAGACTTTCATCTTCCGTTGTGGCCGTATATTCTATTTTAAAAAATTTTGCGCCATAAGAGTGACCACAAAATAAAAACAATAACCCAAAAAATCCCAAAAAAAAATTAACTCTTGTCAAATAAAACCTCTAAAAAATCTCAACCAGCAACCTATAGTGATGCTAATATCGAAACAGCGAGATATCAACGCATTTTCAGGATGATAAAAATTTCGATGCTGCCACAAATAATTGGCAGAAAAACTGCCCCTCCCCCACAGATGGTGTCATCAATTTTTTCCTAAAATGCAAAGATAAAAAAATCTCCAATCCAAGTGTTTAATATCGCAAACCCACTTGGTCAATATTGCTTCTCAATAAAATGTTACTTTCTAACATATTAACGATGTATAATATGTTCAATATGATCGGCCTGACTAAAAAAACTTTCCTGCCCATAATCTTTAGCGTGACCATTTTGATCATCTCCGCAGGTTGTGGCAGGGCAGGAATAACCTCTCATTCAAAAAAGGTAATTACAGACATCTCTATCAGCTCGCCGACACCATCCCTTCCAATCGGGCCGGCTTCTCCACCGACTCTGTTGAACATCTCACCTGTCAGCCCATCAAAAACCTCAACAACTCCTACTCTCGATGGACTGGCAACTGCCGACACGCTTACCATTAAACTTTTTACCTCTTCGGCCTGTTCAACCAACGAGGTAGGCCGCGGAACTAAGGATGAATGGGAGAGCGATGGAATAACCATAACCCTCACCGCAAATACAACCTCTCAAATATATGTGCGAGCATATGACGTGCTTGGGAATCCATCTGTCTGCCAAAATATTGCCTCCTTCCAGCACGACAGCAATGGACCTACTCCAATTGATATTCTATCCCCTGAATCTTCCACATTTAATAGAGTCCACCAGTCACCAATAATTAGCTGGTCGGGGGGGGCAATTGACGCAGGAGTTGGTTTTGATCACTATGAATACTCCATTGGAACTTCCAGTGGAGGAACGTCCGTAATTGACTGGTCCACTGCCGGAATATCGACATCAGTAACTGCGACTGCCCTTAGTTTGACTCCAGAAACAACCTACTACTTTAATCTAAGGGGGGTAGACCTTCTTGGAAACCTATCGACTGTCTCCACCACTAGCTGGCTAACACATGCAGAGGAGCTATCACTTACTCCATCTTCTGCCAACTTATTGCCACTTGATTCTCAAACTTTTTCAGTGACAGGAGGGTATTCTCCGATAATTTATGCACTATCGAGCGCAACCGGGACCATCAATTCTACTACCGGAGAATATACAGCACCCAACGATGCCGGCAGCGTTGTAGTGTATGCAACCGATGACATAGGAACGCAGGCCTCTGCCACAATAAATATAGCATTTGTGATCGCAGCAACAACCTCTTCAAAAACACTCGCAACCAGTGAGAAATATCAATTCAGCGCTACGAACGGTTTTCCCGCCTATACTTGGTCAATCACCAGTGGCGCTGGCTCAATTGATTCAGCCTCAGGAGACTACATTGCTCCACTTGCTGCCAATATTGCCACGATACGCGCCACCGACGGTGAAGGATATTTTGACAGTATATCCATTACTACCAAAGAGTTTATAGAATCAGATAGTACGGGAATTGATATTGGACTCGATTTTAATGCCAGGGCAATAACGAAGGACAGTCTTGGAAATATTTACGTTGCCGGAGATGGTAATGACGGCATCGGTTTTCCGCATTGGCTTGTTAGAAAATGGAATGGTGTATTGTGGGAGACTATTGATGACTATACATACAACGGTCTTTCTATCGCCCACGCTGAATCAATTACGGTCGATAGTGACAACTATATCTATGTGGCGGGAAATGCAACAGACCCAATGTTCCCTCGCTGGATTATAAGGAAGTGGGATGGATCATCATGGGTGACGTTGGACAATTACCAATTGGCAACGGATCGACCTGCCTATGCAACGAATGTTGCAAGTGATGGATCTGGGAATATTTTCGCTACCGGATATGCAACGGACTCATCATACTATTCTCACTTAATAGTGAAAAAATGGGACGGGTCATCATGGACCATTATTGATGATTACCAGTACGTTGCAACAAAAGATGCTTTCGGCAACGCACTCATCGTTGATCAATCGGGAAATGTTTATGTATCAGGAGGTGCCAGAGATGGATCAAATTATCTACACTGGATTACCAGAAAGTGGAATGGAACAACATGGACCACCGTTGACGACTACCAACTTGCCGCAACAAAAGCTGCCTCGGGAGGTGCTCTGGCCCAAGATGGGGAAACAGATATTTATGTAACGGGTGGTGCTATTGACGGAACGGGTATTACTCACCTAATTACAAGGAAGTGGGACGGATCAACATGGACAACCATTGATGACTATCAACTGGTAGCAACAAAATTAGCATATGGAAATTCTATCACTCGTGATCTTGATGGCAACATATACACCACTGGTTGTGCAATTGATGCTTCAAACTATCAACATTGGATTACCAGAAAATGGAATGGCCTTTCCTGGAGCACCATTGATGACTATCAGCAAACTATTGATACCAGCGCATTTGGATATTCCGTCTTCGCCGATACCAGTGGTAAACTATATTCCGCTGGCGCAGCTGAGCAAACAGTTGGCCAGACCTGGATCGTAAAGGAGTGGGATGGAGCAATTTGGACTATTATTGATAACTATCAGGGGGCCGGACATAAATTTGCTACAGTTAGCGCCCTAGTACAGGATGAATCTGAAAATATTTATGCCTCAGGATACTTGAAGGATTATTATAGTTATGATTATTGGACTACAAGAAAATGGGATGGTTCATCCTGGACTACCATTGATAGCTATCAACTTGCCGCAACTAAAGAAGCTAGGGCAAGGGCGGTAACTTACGGTGGATCTGGGAATGTATACGTGGCGGGCTCAGCCAGAGATGCCTCTAACTATTACCACTGGATAGTGAGAAAATGGGACGGTTCGGCCTGGGCAACTGTTGACAACTATCAGCTTGTAGCGACTAAAACATCCATCCCAGATAGTATTGTCCAAGATGGATCCGGAAACATCTATGTTGGAGGAAATGGATCTGACTCATCAGGTTACATCCATTGGATCGTTAGGAAATGGAATGGGTCGGTATGGAGCACAATACAAGACTATCAAACTGTGGCCACAAAACCTGCCTATGCAACGGCACTAGCATTTGATGGGTCTGGAAACCTGTATGCTGCCGGATATGCAAGGGATGCTTCAAATTATTTCCATTGGATAGTTCAGAAGTGGGATGGTTCAATATGGACAAATGTTGACGATTATCAACTTGAAACAACAAAATCATCAATACCACATGCACTTCTTGTGATGGGAGTAAATAATATATACGCAGTTGGATATGCAACTGACTTATCCAACTACAACCATTGGATTACAAGAAAATGGGATGGATCAACCTGGGCAACCGTTGATGACTACCAATTAATCCAAACAAAGAATTCTACAGCAAACGCCATAACTCAAGATAATTCAGGAAACATCTATGTGGCAGGGGTTGGCATAAATGCATCGGATTTAACCCATTGGGTAGTCAGAAAGTGGAATGGACAATATTGGAGCACTATTCGAGACTATGACGTCCAAAGTAGTTTACCATATAGATTTTCTGAAGCAACAAGTCTTACCCATGATCCAATTAATGATATTATCTATGCCGGCGGACAACGCTTTGATGGATGGAGCTATGATTGGTATGTTGAAAAGCTCCCATAAAAAACCATTACGCTTTATGAACAATGTTGAAATGATCTTCCCCCTCAAAAACGGACTAGCGGTTAAGAAACCTTTCCAGATTTCTCTATAAAAGAGTGGGGGAGACGAAGGGCCTTTGTACTAACAGGAAGATTATGATCGGCCTGCGGCGTAATAAAAGTAATTACCTTCAAGATTAACTAGCGGCCCGTTACTTCGCGCGATTAGATTAAAAAATCAGTTATTGATTCAACTATCTCATTTATGGCAAGGTTTTTAGTGGCAGATGCCAGGATTATTTTGCTGTCCCAGTGAGCTAGTGACTTGAGCTTACTTTGCTCTTTGGCCAGAATGACTTTTTCTGCTTGTGTTTTTATTTTATCGACTTTATTTAAAACCACTTCACCCTGATAGCGATATTGGCCAATAAAATTTATAAAATCTAAATCGGCCTTTTGCAGTGGGTGACGAGCATCTTGTAGATTAATGACTTTGATCTTGTTCTCCATCAATTCAAAAAAAGTGGCCATCATTTGATTCCAAATACGAGATTGCTCTTTGGATGCCTTGGCAAAGCCATAGCCAGGGAGATCGAAAAGTAAAAACTTGTTATCAATTTTTTTTGCTTTCTCTTTATCAAAAAGTTCAAAGCTGAAAATATTTATTTCACGTGTGCGGCCAGGAGTATTGGAGACGCGAGCGTTGGCCCGCCCAAATACTGCGTTGATGAGACTGGATTTTCCTACATTAGATCGGCCAGCAAAACAAACTCCGGAGACTTTAGGATTGGCCAGGGCCCACCCCATTAGTTGCTCCGCGGAGGCAATTCCCATTAAAAAGGTTGTAGCGGTTTTGATAATTTCGTATTGCATAGTGAGGCCATCTATCTCGCAGTTGGTACAAAAAGGCAACTTTTGTCTCTCTTTTTTTATCAGATTGGATAAGAGTTTCTTCAAAATAGCGGCATATAAATTGTAGTAGCTAAAGATGTGTAAAAAAACAACTACAAGGAGAATTTATGGAATGTTTAAAACTAGTAAGCGATCTTCCTCAAGAGAGTGAATCAGTTGCTTTGCCACGCCAATTAGAGGAAATTGAATTTGCGCTGTTGGCAGAAAGCGGATTACGTCAGAAAGATCAATTAGTCATTTATCCTATTTATGGACGTAAGCGTATACTTGTACTTAATCGTTCTCGTTATTTATTGACAGGCCAAAAAGCATATGAGTGCTTGGTGGATTCTATAAATATTCAACTACCATCTATTGTTGATCTCGCAGACAATGAGCAATCTTGTAGATATGAAATTATATTATGCCATTTTGCCGGTAAAGAGAGGAATGATAAAAGTGCGCGCTATATACTACGAGCATTGGGCCAGCGCGCCTTCAAACTAAATGGCAGTTTGTGTTTTGAAGCTTTTTTGGAACGAGGAGACGTTGTCACTATAGATAATAATCGTCTTGTTTTTGGGGCAATCACGGAGGCCTCTGGAGAGGAAGAATTTCTAGTGGGAAATGAAAAGATTGTGCAATCAAGTATAAATGTTTTATTGGAAGGAGAAACCGGAACAGGAAAAAGTCGGTTAGCAAAACTTATTCATGAACAAAGTGGGCGTTCTGGCCGTTTTGTACATATCAATCTTTCCTCTTTTTCTGAAGGATTAATTGAGTCAGAGCTCTTTGGCCATGTCAAAGGAGCGTTTACTGGAGCGGTGGGAAATAAAGAAGGGGCATTTTTAGAAGCAAATAGAGGAACTCTTTTTCTCGATGAGATTGATTCGCTTCCACATTCTATTCAAACCAAGTTACTACTTTTTTTAGATTCCAAAGAGATTCGGCCAGTAGGGGCGGCCAGTACAACAAAAGTTGATGTGCGACTTATTTTTGCGGCCGGAAAAAGTTTGCAACACTTGGTACAAAAAGAGAAAATGCGTCAGGATTTTTATTATCGACTTTCCTCTGGTGTAGTCTATAAATTACCCCCATTGCGAGAACGGCCAGGACTTATAGATTCAATTTGTCAGAAATTAAGCGTTGAAGATGGAATACATATTGCTCCTTCTCTAATCTCTTTTTATAAGGAGGTCCGCTGGCCAGGCAATGTGAGGCAGCTTATTGGCCATTTAAATAAAAAAATGGTCTCTGCTGTTGGAAATAAGTTAGTTTTTGATAAGGAAGATGAATTGCTATTAATTGAAAATAGAATGTCGCAGGATACGGTTAAAGAAGAAATTATCTCATTGGAGGAACTAAAAAGAAAATACGCATACAAAATATATAAATATTTTGATCATGATTTGCGAAAGTCATCCCAAATTTTAGGTATTACTCAAACCACGCTGCGAAAGTTAGTTGCAAAAAAAAATGATTTAGGCCGCAATAATATTATCGAAAAAGACATTTTCAATAAAACCCTCAATTCCTAAATCTTCAATTAACTCGTTTAGTTCTTTTTTTATTTTATCCTTTAAAATGGATTTCCCCTCAGGGGAGAGGGGAAATTCTGGAACAATTGGCTGTAGTCCATTGCTCAGGGTATTGCGTACAAGATATTCATGGCCTAAAAAATATGCTTGTAAATAGCGATTAGACATCATGAGTGTGAAGTCAACGCTAAGAGTTCTAATAGATGCGGCAGATTCAATATATACGGGAATAATGACTGCGGTGATAAGCAGATAACGTTCTCCATTTTTATAAAAACTTTTGCGTTCAAATTGTTGCTGGTATACATCTACTTCTTCGACGATTTCAGGAGGGAGTGCCTCGTGAGCAACTTTTTTAGCATTGCTATAAACACTAATTCCGGCCAAGGTTCCCACGGAACTAGTGACGACTATTCCTACAACTGTAATAGGTTTAAGTGAAAGCCACCAAGATTTAAAGCGCAAAAGTAGTGGAGATAGAATGGCAAATAGAAAAAGAAATGTTGATTTAAAACTAACCTTCTTTATATCGAATTTGCGCATTTTATCTAGCGCCGGAGAGATTTTTCCAGATATCTTTTTAGATGCTTTGCTGGCCACGGCAGAGATGGCCGCAAAATTTTCTTTTAGATTTTTTTTAGGAACAACCTTTTTGGGGGCAGCACGCTGAGGAGATTTACGTTCAGCGATATTTAGCTTTTTTTTAATCTTTTTGGGGATTAGCGCTATTGTTAAATTTGAAATATGGCCAAAAAGGGCCAGCAGCATCTCATTAATTTTAATTATAAGTCTTTCAATTTTTTTCATCGCATTTATCTTATCGCCCATTATTATGGGTAAATTAATCCTACCTTCGTTAGATCAGCTGCTAGGCAAAATATTACTAGTTAGATTAAGAAGAGGCAAAAATATGAAAAAGTGGATTTAGAGAACAATTTTCCGAAAAGAAGGAAGAAGGAAAAGTTAAAGTCGGAGGATTAGGAGGTTTTTATGTTATATTTAGTGAGTCCCTCAAGGCCCAAATTTTTGGTGGCCATTTTTTTGTCTACTCTTTTTTATGGTGGATGTACTGCGCTGCCAGAGCAAGGAGAATATGCAATTGCGGATACCTCGCTCTATGTCAGTCCAAGTGATCCGATAACTGAGGCAGGAGAAAATGGCATAAAACTCACCGGAGAGGCCTTTTCCCTCAGACAAGAACTTATTCGTACAGAACAAGCACTTACTGATGAGGAAAGACTGGCATATTATCGGGCAAGAGATTTTTTACACAATGATTCAGAGAGAATCTATTTTTTAGGTCTGGCCTCTCCCGAAGAACAGGAACGCTATTTAAAAAGTAAATTGGAGAGTAGATATTTTGTTAAAGCGGTGGCCGAACGGAAAGTGGCAACTTCTGCAATGCAAGAAGAGCTATTGCAGACGGCAGAAGAAATTCGTGTGGGCATGTCCAAAGAGGAGGTTCGTTCACATTGGGGAAATCCGACGATGGTAGATGTGGCCGGAGATCCGCGTGAACAAAATGAGCGTTGGTCGTTTATTGTCAATAATAGGGCCAAAACCATCTATTTCGAGAAGGGAACTGTTCAAGGTTGGGAACTGGACTAATGTTTATTGTTGGTACATAATAGTGGAGACGAAGTTGGAGGCCCCAATGAATATGAACATTCAGTCTATGACCGGATTTGGGAAGTGCGAATTCAACGATGGAACGAATTACTTTTTAATTGAAGTAAAAAGTGTTAACAATCGTTTTCGCGATGTTAAATGTAAATTACCTGGATTTTTGTCCTCTATTGAGCATGAGCTGCGGGGGATAATTTCCCAGACCTTTAAACGTGGAAGTTTTGACGTCTATATTTCCTATCGCAAAATGGGAGTGGAGGCCGCAAGCGGAGAGATTGATGCCAATAAACTGGATGGATTTTTAAAACATATTAGTCAAATAACGAAAAAAAATGACGTTGGATTTTTTGTAACTCCTCGCGATTTATTTCGGGCAGAGTTTTATAAAGATGCGCAAGATGATACAGAAAAATTAAAAGAGATGGCCGTAATGCAATTCCATCGTGCGCTTGAGGCCTTAAAAAAATCCAGACAAGAAGAAGGAAGTCGATTAGCAGAAGAAATTTTTCACCATCGCAAACTATACGAGGATTTTTATCAGCGAGTGGTGGCCCGAGGTGATCTTTATAGACAAAATATTGAAGAAAAGTTACGCAAGCGGATTGATGAATATACAAAGAATACGGCCATAGAGGAGTCGCGCATTTTACAAGAGGTGGTGTTTTACCTAGAAAAATTAGATATTAGTGAAGAATTTGCGCGGATAAAATCGCACTTGGCCAAGTTTGATCAAATATTGGCCGGAGAGAGTGAGATGGGACGGCAAATTGATTTTTTAGTGCAGGAATTAAATCGAGAGACAAATACCATTGGATCAAAAGTAGCAGATATTAATATTTCTGAAGCGGTGATTCAAATGAAGGTAGAATTAGAAAAAATCAGAGAGCAAGGATTGAATATTGAGTAGCAGTAAATTAAAAGGGAAAATCGTAGTTATTGTTGCTCCTTCAGGAGCAGGAAAATCTACTTTGATCAAAAAAATCAAGGCCGAATTTTTTGAGTTGGTAGAGTCCATTTCATACACAACTAGGCCCAAGCGGCCAGGCGATGAAAATGGAGTACAATATTTTTTTATTGACGTTGAAACATTTAAGAAGATGATTGCAGATAATGAATTATTAGAATGGGCACAAGTTCATGCTAACTATTATGGAACTTCTAAAAAGTTTGTAGAGGGGAAATTGGCCCAGGGAGCATCACTTATCTTTGATATTGATGTGCAAGGGGCGGACTCTTTCAAAAAATATTTTGGACCATTAGCACAAACTATTTTTATCGCTCCACCGTCTCTAGAAGCTTTGGAAAAGCGTTTGCGTATGAGAAATACCGATAGCGAAGAAGTAATAGCGCTACGGGTTAAGAATGCGGCAAAGGAATTACTACGTAAAAATGATTTTGACTATTGTGTTGTTAACGATGATTTGGAACGAGCATTTATTGAGTTAAAAAATATTATCACTAAGATTATAAGGTAAGGTCACTGTTTGCAATTTGGTTTAGACTTTAGTCATGAAAGAGATTTAGAAATAGAGGAGCTGGCGCGCAGAGTGCTGGCCTACTACCCCAATGCGGATATGGCCATGCTACGAAAGGCGTATTTTTTCGCTCAAAAATGTCATATTGGCCAAAAGCGAAGTTCTGGAGAGGACTATTTTATCCATCCAGTTAATGTTGCGGCGGCCTTAGTTAAACTCAACATGGATATGGATAGTGTCATTTCGGGGTTACTACATGATGTTGTGGAAGATTGTGATATTCATCCTGACCTTATCGAAAAAGAGTTTTCTAAAAATATTGCCAATATTGTTATTGGCCTGACAAAAATTTCTAAAATTAAATTTCGGAACAAGGAAGAGTCTCAGGCAGAAAATTTTCGTAAAATGATCGTGGCCATGGCCAAAGATTTGCGCGTTATTATTGTTAAATTGGCCGATCGTATGCACAACATGCGGACTCTGCAATATATTTCCGATGAAAAACAAAAAAAAATTGCTCAAGAGACACTTGATATTTATGTTCCTCTGGCCAGTCGTTTGGGCATCAACTCAGTTAAGGCCGAACTGGAAGATCTTTGCCTGCGCTTTTTAAAGCCCGAAGTTTATTATAAATTGGCGGAAAAAGTTGCAATGAAAAAAGAAGATCGTGAAAAGTATATTCGCGATACGGTTGCTGTTATTAAGGATAATTTGATCTCGTATTCGATGGATGCGGAAGTCACTGGCCGCTCTAAGCATTTTTATTCTATTTATAAAAAAATGATTTCACGAGGAGTAGATTTCGAACAGATCCAAGACGTTCTTGCTTTTCGAATTCAAGTTAATAATATTACGGAGTGCTATAAAGGTTTGGGAATTATTCACTCCTCATTTACTCCTATTCCCGGGAGATTTAAAGATTATATCGCTATTCCCAAATTGAATGGTTATCAAAGTTTGCATACTACAGTAATTGGTCCGGCCGCCGAGCGTATTGAGATTCAAATTCGTACTCATGAAATGGAAGAGGTGGCAGAAACAGGAGTGGCCGCTCATTGGAAATATAAGGAAGGTGTTTCTGGCAAGAATGTAACGAAGCTTGCCTGGGTACAGGAGTTGTTGGAATTCAATAAGAATGTTGATAGCAACAGCGAATTTATGAACGTAGTAAAAAATGATCTTGATATGGGTGGAATTTATGTATTTACTCCCAAAGGAGAAGTATTAGAATTACGTCACTCTGCGACCCCTCTTGATTTCGCTTATGCCGTTCACTCTGAAGTTGGCAATCACTGCGTTGGGGCCAAGGTTAATGGTAAAATTGTACCTTTGCGCTATAAATTAAAATCTGGTGATTCGGTAGAGGTTTTGACTAGCAAAACACAAACTCCTTCTAAGGATTGGCTTAATATTGTTAAAACTTCAAAAGCAAAAACAAAAATTAAACAGTGGCTACAAAAGGTAGAACGAGAACATAGTAGAGATGTTGGAGAGGATCTATTGGAGAAAACGCTGCGTCTTTTTTCTACTTCGGTTAAAACATTAAAAAAGAGCGAAGCTTGGAATGATATTTTGAAGGGGTGCAATTTACAATCAGACGAGGAGCTTTTTATTGGAGTGGGGGCGGGGAAAATTACTACTCAGCATATTTTGTCTTTTGCTCCAACATTGCAGAAAAAAGGAACGGAAGAGGGCCCAGAGATTATTGAGCAGAAGATTGATGAGATTTCTACTTATTCGCAAAAACTAACTGACGCGGTTAAGAAAAAAGCGCATCGAGATAATGCCGTAATTGTTGATGGCATGGATGACTTAGTAGTTCGTATTGCCAAATGTTGTAGTCCAATTCCTGGAGATCCAATAGTCGGACATATTACCAGGGGGCGTGGTATTACGGTGCACACCGTTAGCTGTGATCGGGTGGAAATGCATGATGCTGAGCGCACGATTAATGTTACCTGGAATGAGGAGTTTAAATTTAAGCATCCAGTGAATATTCGAGTGATAACACATGATCGGCCAGGAATGTTGTCACAAATTTCTAATGCCATTAATAAACTTAATATCAATATCCGTACTGCCATCGCCAAATCGCTGCCTGATCGGAAGGGAAGTTTTTTATTTGAAGTTGAAGTAAAAGATTTTAGTGAGCTTCTGCGAATTACTAGCGCCCTAGAGTCTCTAGAGGAAGTTATTAGCGTTAGCAGAATTTAATTAAATGCTTTCGGTGGTGATAATCTCAGCATCCCAAAATGATAGAAAAATATATGCGCGAAAGAGTTTAAATACTTCTTTGTATAATATTTTTAGGTTGCGCCATTTAGAATAATCTGTCTTGATTCCGGAATAGAAAAACTCAAAATCGTCATGGCCCGTGCGTAGTTTATTCATGGTAAGTTTTATGCGCATCAGGTGATAGTCATGAGAAATAATTAATACATTAAAGAGTGTTTTGTGTTCGCGTAAATGGCGTAGAGTGGCAATGGCGTTTTCAATAGTATTTCTGGCCGTATAATCTATGGAAAGCTGATTAATATCTAGATCGGCAGCATCCTCAAGTGGCCGCAGAAGTGATTCAACGGTATTTTTAGAATAGACTCCTGTAATCAAAATATTTGATTGCTTAAATTTCTTGGCCTGTTCTATGGCGTAAGGAATCCTCCCTGTATCACCGGTAAAAACCACAATTACGTCTGGCGGGCGATTGAAAAAAAATTCGGAAGAATTAGTGTTTTCTTTGTTAGAAGAGAGAATAAAAAAATAACAAAAAAAGGAGTAGATTAAAAAAAAAGTCAATGAAAAGGCAAATAGGCGACTAATGAGTTTAGAGTAGGAGATATTTTTTTTGTAATCAAAACGATATGATGGTTCCATTCAAACTCAATGCTTGAGCGGCAATAAATAGTTATTACCGCTCAAATAATTAGGGCCCAATTACTTCAGTCTTGCCTCTAGTTGTTTTTTATAAGCATCAAAATCCTTGATAGGATTTTTGGCAACACCAGTTTCCATTGCTGCCTTGGCAACCGCTATGGTTTCCCAAACTAAGACACGTTTGTCGAATGGTTTGGGGATAATGTAGTCAGGGCCAAAAGTGAAATCTTTATTTCCATAGGCCTGGCGAACTTGATCCGTTACAGGTTCTTTTGCCAGTGCGGCCAAAGCGCGGGCCGCCGCTAGTTTCATTTCATTGTTAATTTTGCTGGCGCGTACATCTAGTGCTGCTCGGAAGATAAATGGAAAGCCCAAGACGTTATTTACTTGGTTGTTAAAATCAGATCGTCCCGTGGCAACGATAGCGTCGGAGCGAACTTCTTTTACTTCGTGTGGCAGTATCTCAGGAACGGGATTGGCCATTGCAAAGATAATTGGACTTTTGGCCATAGTTTTTACCATCTCTTTAGTTAGAGCTCCGGCCACTGAACAACCAACAAAAACGTCGGCGCCATTTACGGCATCGGCCAGAGTGCGCAGCTTGGTATCAACCGCAAACATTTCTTTGTACTTATTCATGCCTTGAGTTCTGCCCTTATAAACAACACCCTTAGTATCACAAAGAATAAGATTTTCATTGCGGACGCCTAGATCCAAAAATAGTTTTGCACAAGCGATTGCTGCCGCTCCTGCGCCATTAAAAACTACCTTCGCCTTTTTGATATCTCGCTTGGTAATTTCGAGCGCATTAATTAGGCCAGCAGAAGATATAATTGCTGTTCCATGTTGATCATCATGAAAAACAGGAATATTCATTTTTTTAATTAATTGTTCTTCAATTTCAAAGCATTCTGGAGCTTTGATATCTTCGAGATTGATACCTCCAAAAGTTGGCTCCAATTTAGAGACGATATCTACCATTCCTTCAATGGTGTGATCGTTAACCTCTAGATCGAAAACATCAACATCGGCAAAGCGTTTAAAAAGAACGCCCTTTCCTTCCATTACAGGTTTTCCGGCCATTGCCCCAATGTCACCTAAACCTAAAACCGCAGTTCCGTTAGAGATAACGGCGACAAGATTACCTTTGGAGGTATATTTATATGCATCCTCTGGATTTTTTTCAATTTCAAGGCACGGGATTGCGACTCCAGGTGTGTAGGCCAAGGCCAAATCTTCTGCGGTTTGACATGGCTTGGTAGATACAACTTCTATTTTTCCAGGTTTCCCCTTGGAGTGATAATCGAGAGCTGCTTGTTTTTTGATGGTGTCAGTGTTTGGTGTTGCCATTTTCCTATCCTTTGTTGGGTAAATATTGGTACATGAAAATTTATAGGGGGATAGGCTATTTCATTTTTTTTGCTTTGTCATGTCTCTCAAGAGTGGAAAAAGCAAAATTCCTAGCGTAGTAATAACAATTCCAACGTAGAGTTCATCCACTTCTGCCCACAGGCCACCTTTGGGGGTAAGGCGCCAGTAAGTAACAGCAATAACTCCGAGGATACTAGCAAAGACAAATTGTCCGTCGGAAATTTTTTTCGGAAAAATATGTCCATACATCACTGGAAGAAGTAAGCAGGAAGCAAAATAACTCCCCAGTGTTTTCCAGGCCGTTTTTATGTCACCTTCAAAACTATTGGCCAACAACACGGTAAGGATTCCAACTGCCATAAGGCCCAGATGGTGAAAAATAAATTTTTTTTGCTGTAGTTTTTTTGGAACCAGATCAACCGAAATAGTTGTTCCGGCAATAAAAAGGTAAGAGTCTAGAGTAGATAATATGGTTGCAATAATGCCAGCAAAGAAAAAACCGCGAAGGCCATTAGGAAGTAGTTGTGCGGTATAAATCATATAAGCAAATGATGGTTCTGCGTCAGGAATGGTTGCTCGGGCATACATTCCTCCTAGTGTAGTGCAGATATCAAACACAAACCAAATTAGGGTGGAAATTAATATTCCAACTTTTGCTGTTTTATCATTTTTGGCGGCAAAGACGCGCTGATAAAATCCTGGATCTACCAATGTAGATAAGGCAATGAATCCCCAGATTAAAGTTGCACCTATTCCGTATCCACCAGTAGGAGAAAAGTGAGTCGCGGGTAGTTTACTTTGTAAAAAAGAGATCCCACCAAAACTAAAAACAGAGGTTAGTGCCACAAGAATAACTGAGGAAACCATCACCGTAAATTGGACGAAATCGGAAAAAACGATGGCGCGCAGGCCACCCCAAATGGAGTAGATAATGGCGACGGCCATAGCAATTGACATCATCAAAAGTAGTGTGCCGGGAAAAAAAAGTTGTAGTACCAATCCAATACTTATGGTGTAGGCAACGGGGAGAGTGTTAAAGAATGTGAAAATGGCGGCCACAATACTTGCTTTGGGGCCAAACATTTTATTTACCATATCGGGAAGTGTTAGCGCATTATAGGGCCGAATTTTTTTGACCAAAAATAGTGCAAAGATGACATATGTTAAATACCAAAAAAATCCCTGAGTAATGAAGTTATATATTCCACTTTCAAAAGCAATCTTGGTTACCCCTAAAATTCCTCCATACCAGGTTGCTACCAGCGTTCCGACAAAAAGAGGGAGCGTTAGTTGGCGGCCCATAAGTAGAAATTCTAAAATATTTTTTTGCTCAATAGTTTCGCTTTTATTATTATCAACTTTATTTTTAAGGCGGTTACCGTAAATAACTGCCGCATATGTGGTTGCCAAAATAGCAATGAATATCGACCAATCTAATACTGACATTATGTTGCTAAAATCTATTTTACTTTCAAAAGTTTTATTCATTGGTTGAAATTCTAGTTTATTTGGTTGTAAAATCCCAGCGTATTTTATGTGATAATTTGAAATAAATGGAGGCATTTGTGGATATCGAAGTTTCAATCGGAACAGGCAAAAAAGTAGAAGCAAAAGTAGGCAATCATATTGTGCTAGCAGATCAACCAAAGGGGGATGGCGGAGAGGATAGTGCTGCTTCGCCATTTGAATATTTTTTGGCCTCGCTTGCGCTATGTGCGGCCTATTACGTAAGAAGTTTTTGTGATAGTAGAAATATTTCGACGGAAGGAATTCGCGTAATCCAGAGGGATAAGAGGTCTGAAGGAGATAATAAATACAAACGGAAAATTGAAATTGAAATCGAGTTGCCCAAAAATTTTCCTGAAAAATATAAATCAGCGGTTATCGCTTCGGCGGAACAATGCACTGTAAAAAAACTTATTCAGGCCACTCCAGAGTTTGAAGTTAAAATTAAGCAGTAAAATGGAGAATGTGTCTATGTCGAAGATAATCTTTATCGGACTATTTGGCCTTTTATTCACATCATTTGCATGTTCGGCGGAGGAGAAGTGCGATTGTACAAAATGTATCGAGGAATATAAACAGAAAGAGGCGCGGGGCCAAAATTCGGAGCGAGCTCAAATGCGAGCACTGCTAGATGGTTTTTTTGATAACAGTTTTTTTCGAGATGATTTTGATCCTTTTGCAGAGATGGAGCGAATGAAAAAACAGTTGCGAGAGCATTTCAAAAATTCAGGTGGAAGCTCAGACGATTTTAATGCGCTTTTTGATGGCTGGTATGGAAATAAATTTGGCGGAGATTTGAGTGAGATTAAAAGAGGAGAAAATGATAAGTTTGTCTATTATGATGTATCGGTAGACGGGTTGAAAGATCAAAAAGTGGATGTAAAGGCCAAAGACGGGATGATTTCTATTTCGGGAGTAGTGGAGAAGGAAGAGTCAAAGCAGATGCCAGGAGGAGGGCAAAGTCGATCCCGAAGCGTAGAGAGTGTTAACCGGAATTTTCCCATACCAGAGGGCGTAGATGCTGATAAAATGGAGATTGAAACTAGTAGAAATCATATTAGGATAAAATTCCCGAAGATTAAAAGAAGTGAAGAGCGACAAAAAATTCCCGCTCAGGGCCCGGTAATTTAGTGGTAAGATTAGAGCGCAGATTATTGATTATCTGAAAAGAACACCAACGTTGTTTAACAAGTTGTTAAACTCTTGTTCTGTTTGTGATTTTAAGAAATTATTCAAAATGAAACGATGTTCTTCGTAGTTTTCGGAAGTGATACTGGCAAAAGAGTAGGAGACAAAAAAAGTTTTATTTTCGCCACCATCGAAAAAGCGATTGAGGCCAACTGATTCTTTAAACATACTGGAAAAATTATTTCCATAACTAAACATTTGGACATTATCAGGACTATCATCATCGGTTTTATTTTTAGCATATGGAAATTGAGCTATGCTAGAGAAAATATTTGTTAAGGCCTCATTGTCATTTTCTTCCTCATAATTTTCACTAAAGTTTTCTTGTGTGAAGGATACTGTTTTAAAAAAAACTCCGATCTCTACTTTCTTGGTAATTTTGAAAGTTCGTTCTTTAATTTCTTCTGTGGCCTTGGCGCTTAGGAATTGGCGAAGTGTATTTTCATCATTTATCGTTTCTGGCCGCAGATCTCTGATGTCGCGATTAATTATGGCCGTGCGGACATAGATAACGACATAATCGCTACTATTCCAGCGAGGAAGCAGTTTTTGAAATTCCAAAGGGATTCGTGATGCCCGATCAAAGATGTAGCGATCGGGCGGAGTTATGGAAGCGGGGGGTATTTTTCCCCAGGAGGGAGCAAGCAAGAAAAAGGCCATCAAAAAAATGTACAAAATTTTAAATACAAACGATCGCATCATCTCTCCCCTATTTAAACGGCCAATCTAACTTATAAATAGGCTAACATTTAATTTATTCTAATGTCTAGATTGTTGCCGTCCCGTTTTTTTTACGCGGCAAATTTTTTTCTTATTTATGATAGGGGTGATTGTTTTTTATAGTGTAAGCGCGATAGATCTGCTCAATGAGAATTAGTCTGGCAAGCTTATGGGGAAATGTCAGCGGAGATAATGAGAGGAGCTGATTGCTTTTATGGTATAAAGATTTATCCAGGCCGGCGGCCCCGCCGATGGCCAGAAATATTTTACCCGAAGGTGCGGCCAAAAGATTATATAACCAGTCGGCAAATTCAGGAGTGCTTCTATTTTTACCATGTTCTGAAAGTAAAATGAGATCAAAATTAGAACTATTACTGCGCCCTATGATTGCTTCGATTTTTTTTTCGATGGCCTGCGCTTCTAAGATGGTATTTTCTTCAAAAGATTTTACTTCGTGTATTTTTAAAAAGTGAGAAGGCAATCGCTTGCAATATTCTTGTTCTAGTTCAACAATTCGAGATTCTTTTATTTTTCCGACAGAGATTATATGTAACTCTTTCATACCATCTAGAGTTGTTAGAAATATTTCTTAGCATCATCCCCTTTAAGCGGATCGATACTAGGCGTTTCTCCGGAAGAATAATAGTGCTGTGGAATTGGCAAGGAGGCGGCCGCCCCCCAGAGTCTATCCAGATCATAGAAGTCACGAGAGGCCTCTAGAAAAATATGAACAATTATGTCGCCAAAATCTAATAAGATCCAGTCAGAGTTTTGTAATCCCTCGCGAGATTTGCAGGTATAGTCATATTTTTTTGCTTGGAAATAGATCTCTTCGGCGATGGCCTGGGCCTGGATAAGATTTGAGGCGGAGGCAATAACAAAAAAATCAGTTAAGGAGCATACTTTTTTTAGTTCAAGAATTTTTAGATTAGTTCCTTTGTGATTTCCAGCTACCCAGGTGGCGGCCATGGCCAAATTGAGAGGATATTTTAGGCCCTTATCTTTAATGATTTTTTCAATCTCTTGGTCTACATACTCTTTACTCATGATGATTATCCTCAGCGCCAGAGCGCTCAATGGTTTGGGACATAATGGTGATTAAACGATCAATATTTTTTCCAGAAACGGCCGAGATTGGAAGAACTTTTTTATCTAAATTCTCTTCAAAATATGCCATAAATTTCTCTATCTCTTCGGCAGACATAGCATCAATTTTGGCCAAACAGACGATCTCTTTTTTTTCTAGCATTTCAGGATTGTATTTTTCCAGTTCATGGCGAATGGTTACATAGTTATCGAAGGCCTCAAATGGTTCAAGGCAATTGGCGCAATCTACGAGATGAACAAAAGAAGAGGTGCGTTCAATGTGTTTTAAAAACTTAGTTCCCAAACCCTTTCCCTCTGAGGCATTTTCGATTAGTCCGGGAATGTCGGCCACTACAAAGGATTTCTCTCCTAATACTACGACCCCCAGGTTGGGTTCGATGGTGGTAAAGGGATAATCAGCAATTTTAGGCCGTGCTGCCGAGATCGTTGAAATTAACGTAGACTTACCGGCATTGGGCAGGCCAATGAGGGCGATATCTGCCAAAAGTTTTAATTCAAGTTCAAGGTCCATGGCGATTCCCGGGCGGCCTTCTTGGGCGTAGCTGGGGGCCTGATTGGTGGATGATTTAAAATTAACATTGCCTAGTCCACCACGGCCTCCTTGCGCCAGTAGGACTTTTTGTCCATCATGTGCCAAATCAGCAATGACTTCGCCTGTTTCACTATTGCGTATGATGGTTCCGACGGGAACTTTTAAGATCAAATCATCTCCGCCTTTGCCAAATTTTTGTCGGCCTGCACCTTTTCCGCCGTTGGGCGCTTGATAGAGTTTTCTTCCCCTAAAGTGGATTAATGTATTTAGATTTACAGTGGCCTCAAAATAGACGCTACCGCCATCGCCACCATCACCGCCATCTGGGCCTCCAAAGGGGACATATTTTTCGCGGCGAAAGCTTGCGGAGCCATTTCCTCCGTTTCCGGAAGCAATACTTATTTTTACTTCATCAATAAAACGCATATAAACTTCTACTTTAATTGACTAGGTGAAAAAAAAGGGGAGTTTTTCGCCTCCCCTTTTTTATTATCTAGTTTGTATATTTAATCACTAATAAATCTATGAGCGATTAAATTACTGAAACAATCTGTTTTTTCTTGCTATAGAAAGAAAATTTAACATTTCCATCACGGGTGGCAAAAATAGTAAAGTCTTTACCCATGCCAACGCCGGTTCCAGGATGAATTTTTGAGCCGCATTGTCTAACAATGATATTGCCGGTAATTACATTCTCTCCGCCATATTTTTTTACGCCATACATCTTAGGGTTAGAATCACGTCCGTTTGTGGTGGAACCGCCCGCTTTTTTATGTGCCATTATGTTGCTCCTTGCTTATCTCAAATCTTTATATAAATACGTTTATCTCTATTTTAAAAATTTCTCTGCGGCCTTTGAACTTTTATCAATGGTTTTTACATTACCCTTGCCATCGGCAAGTTCGGTAATGAGTAGTGCCGTGTAGTGTTTTCTGAAACCATTAGTATATTTCCGGCCGGCCTTTTTGCGCTTGTGGATTAACAATTTTCTACTGCGATCATGGCGAATTATTTTGGCGGTCACTTTGGCGCCAGCAACAGTTGGAAGTCCCACGAGATTATTATCACCACCAACAAAAAGAACTTTATCAAAAGTTACGGTACTTCCTTCTTCATGTGCGGAAAGTTTTTCAACGTCTATTAGGTCACCGGCCTTAACCTTGTATTGGTGGCCTGAAATTTCTACAACACTATACATCTTGCCCTCCAGGGTAGTCATGACAAATACAGGGGCCCTATGTTCAGCATAGAATCTTTGTTTTCCCTGCAGTTTCGTCGGATATGAACCTATGACTTTTATTAGCTTTGTCTCATGATGTCAAGGTTTGATATTAAAGAAATGTTAGGGCGGAAGAAGAATTCTGAGCAAAACGGTCAGAAAGGAGCTGGTGGCACAGTCAAGAATTATTAGGAAAAGTCGATAAGTGGTCTGAGATGATGGAGGGCGGTTGATCCCTCAAATTCGGGGAGGCATTTGTGGCAACTAACGAAGAATTTGAATATTTTCAATTTGCTAAAGAGCTAGAAATTCCTGTTTACGTCAAATTCATAAAAAATAGCTTTTCACCAAACTTAGCAACTTTTCTGGGTAAAAATAAGTTTACGCAATTGGATGCTGGAGAGATAGCAAAACTGATTAAGTCTATTGGACTGGTACGGAACATGCGAATACTTTCAATGGTTCTGCCGACTCCGACTATTGCTAGAGAAATAGATCGAAGAGGGGAGGATGATTTATGGGGTGCCGAAAGCATTGTTCCTCGGCCAGGCCATAAAATATATAGGTATAAAAAATTTGGAGTAATGGTTTATTCTTTTATGTCATGCGAATGGCAGTTAGCGGCATTTGAAGATTTTGGCGGTCCAGAAAATGATGGGGTATACAAAGTGATTATCAACCGCTTTCTAAGCTGGGCGCTTGCTCCGTTGGGTGTTGTTGGATTTTGGGGAGTGCCAGTGGATGAAGGAGTCGTAATCATGCGTCAAAATAAATCCAAAGGAGAGGCCGTCTATTTCGATTTTTTTAAGAATAATATAATTTCGTTGGATGGAAATAAGAAGTTGAGTGCTAGATTTAAAATTATGCGTCTTAACTCTACCCTACATGGAAGGAATGTTGCCATGTCAGCAGAGGAGTTGTTGAGTTTTTTGACTACCCATACTTCGTATTTTGATTACAATGGCCCGAGCGTTCCAGTAAGGCAAATTATTCAAGCGCTATCAAAGAGTGTTCAGGGCCTTCTTCATCCAGAAGAAAGTTTTCGGCCAAGAACAGACTTGTCTTTATGATCATCTGCCATTAAGCTCAAATAAATTATGGAAGTAAATTTTGATCCGACAATTTTCAAGTTAGGCGTACTACAGGTACGTTGGTATGGCATGATGTATCTAATAGGCTATGTCATCGCTACTTTTTTATGTCACCGCTTGGTTAAGGAGGGGTTGTTTAAAATCCCCCGGGAAAAGATTGATTCGCTGGTAACCCACATGTTTCTTGGGATGTTTTTGGGAGCACGCATAACCTATGTGTTGGTTTATGGCCAGCAACAACTGTTTGATGATCCGCTGAGAATTTTTTATGTGTGGGAGGGAGGACTTAGTTTCCACGGTGCCATTATCGGTTATGCTATCGCGGGGTTAATTTTTGCTAGAAAAAATAAAATTCATCTTTTTCATGTTTGGGATTGCGTTGTCACAGTAGGGGCGCAAGGACTTTTTTTTGGGCGTATTGGAAATTTTTTAAATATGGAGCTGTTTGGGCGAGTGACCGATGTACCCTGGGGAATGATTTTTCCTGGAGGCGGCCCATATCCGCGCCATCCCTCTCAATTGTACGAAGCATTTTTTGAAGGAATTGTTTTATTTTCTATATTGTGGATAAGTAGAAAAAATATCTCTCGCTGTGGAGTGCAGTATGCACTTTTTTTAATTATCTATGGAGTATTTAGGTATTTTATTGAATTTTTCCGCGAAGCGGATGTGCAAATGGGATACTACCTAGGTGGAACGACAACAATGGGGCAAATACTGTGTATAATTATGTCGCTGTGTGGAGTGTTCGCGCTTTGGTATAGTCTAAAAACACAACCTAAAATAATTCAAGCTTAATTTCCTTTATCTTTAATTTATCAACAAAGGGAGTTATATCGGCCGTGCCGTTGCTAATTACGCTGTAGTAGAGAGGAAAGCAGGTGATGGTGCACGAACCCTCATAAATGTGTTTGTTTCCATCCTTATCATTCCAAATATAGACCGCGTTGTTTTCTTGCTTATGATATTTGTCCTGTGGGCCATAGCGATTTATTAAGCTTTGATGAAAAACGTCATGAGAAAAATACGAGGGAAGTTTAGCGTAGAGATCAATGGCCTTGCCATTTGTCACTTGCAAAAAGAGAGGGAATTTATAGCGTAGTTGAGTGATATAAAATCGATAAAGCGAAACTCCATTTTTGGACTCCAAAAGCTCACTCTCGGGATATTTTTTTTTAATTTCCTCAATGGAAGAATTTGGAAAAAAATCTTTTAGTGCATCTAAGCTAAAATCATAATTGGGCGGATCCATCTTGGAAAAGAGTAAATTGCTCAAGAAAGAAAGAGATAAAAAAAGTATGATTTTATTTTGCAAATAGTGTAGCATGGCCATTTATACCATAAATTTTTAAGCGATAAAATCCGAGAAGATTTTACTCCGGGTTGACTTGAATGAGGTGATCGTGGAGAATTGTAGAAATACTACTAATAATAATTATATCAGGGTGTAACGGTTGTTATGAAAGAGACGCTTGTTGTTTGTTGTTGGTTCGTTTTATTGATGCAGTTTGTTGGATGTAGTTCGGTGAATACGAATCCATTAGAGGAGGGAGGAAGAGCTCCTCAGCAAGTAACCACCACAGAGCTAGAAAATGGAGAGGGGGGAGATACAGCTGATAAAGCCTCGCATGATGGAAAGAGTATTATCGGTAGTTCCAGCATAGATGATGCTGGTAATCATCACAGTAGGACTTATTTTTTATATGGTGCAGAGCAATTGAATTTGGATAACTACTATTTCGATATCCCGGTGGTTTTCAATTCTGCTGTACAAACCTGGATTCACTATTTTTTAAATCGTGGCAGAGGTTTTTTTGAAAGATATTCAGCACGTTCTGGCCGTTATGCCCCACTGATGGGACAAATTTTGGAAGATCATGGACTGCCGCGGGATTTGATTTTTTTGGCCATGGCAGAATCTGGTTTTCAAGATAAGGCCAAGTCGTGGGCGCGCGCAGTTGGCCCGTGGCAATTTATGTCATACACTGGAAAGAAATTTGGCCTAAAAATTGATTGGTATGTTGATGAGCGGATGGACCCGATAAAATCCACTATTGCGGCCTGCAATTACTTAACGGTACTGTACAAGCAATTTGGATCTTGGGAGTTGGCCGCATCAGCTTATAATGCTGGAGAGGGAAAAGTTAATCGGGCAATTCGAAAATATAATACAGAAAATTTTTGGAGCTTGCGGGAAGGGCGTTATTTGCGCAGTGAAACCAAAAACTATGTGCCAAAAATAATGGCCTTGGCCATCATTGGAAAAAATTTAAAGGCCTTCGGTTTTGAGGATATTGATTTTCATGAGCAACTAGATTTTGATGAGATTGATGTTCCCCCGATGACAGATTTAGTGGCATTGGCGGAACAAATGGGAGTTGATTTTGAAGAGTTGCAACGCCTTAATCCGGAAGTTATGCGTTGGTTTACTCCTCCAAATGTTAGCTATTATAAACTTCGAGTGCCAATTAATTCCAAGGCAAAATGGGCCGATGTAGTGGCCTCTGGAGTTGATTTGAAGGCAACTAATTTCAGACGATACAGTGTTCAAGGACAGGCCTCCACACTTCGAGATATTGCCAAAAAATTTAGTGTAGCGCCCTATGTTTTGGAAGAACTCAATGGAATCGATGCCGGGGCCAGAATTGTGAAGGGGCAGGCAATTGCTCTTCCTTTTCGTGCCGATCACGATTTAAAAAACAATATGTATGCTGATTTATATGAGCGGCCACGAAAAGAGGTGTTGGCCCGAAGCAAATATAAAGGCCTTGTTAAATTGGCCAAAGCACAGGGTAAGCATTTAAATTCTTCCAATCGATATACGGTAAGGCGGGGAGATACTTTGTGGGATGTAGCAAAAAAAACTAATACACCACTTTATAGTTTGATTGTATCAAATTTAGAAATTATCAATAATCGGATGATCCGAGAGGGTGATCGACTGATTGTTCGCTAGTATTTTCAAAATTATCACAGTATATTTTTTAGCATAATTTATATTTTAGTTAACCGTGGAGTTAGATCGGATGGTATTTGAGAAGCTGCATTCGTTAAAAAAAGTTAGTACCAAGGATGGAATCACCAAGGCCTATAAAGGTGTGGTGGTGGGCGATGATATTTTTGCTGTTTCTGCGGCACATACCTTGGCCACTTATTGGGGAGAGGAGTCGATTTTGCTGATAACTTCTAAGGAAGTTAAGCTAGAGTGCCTACATTGTTATGGGCCATCAAGGTTGAGAGGCCATGATAATATTGCAGCACTGGCGGCAATATTGCCAGAAAAAGAGAAATTACCAGTCGGCCCGAATCCTATTTTTTTCAAGGAGCAGAAATTTCGGGAGTTTGGTGGACGATCAAAGTCGGAACCATTATTAGCTGGAGAAGAGTTTTATACTGAGGCGGCCTGTACTTTTAATGAGAAAGTGTTTTTTGATTTTTTAACAGATACTGCCTTTGCAGATAAATTCGATAAAATAAAAATTAATGCGCTGATAAAAAAAATAGGCCAAGAGGTTAAGAATTTCCAGGATGGGGAGAAGTCTATTTGGCAGATTCGTTGTGCCGACGATGTCTTAATTGAATCAGAATTTTTAATTTGGGGTAATGGACAAAAAGAATTTTTTAATTTGGCCGAAGAAAAAATTATTGATGTTAAGTTGCGACAATTCGCAAGTAGTGGTGATAATTTGTATTCACTTTTTGTCACATATTATTTTGATCATCCGGTGACCGATAGTGTTGCCACTATGTTTATTCCACTAAGTTTGACACATGAGCAGGGCCATTTTATTGGCGAATTTAGAGAAAACAGCGGACTGCTTGGAAAATATAGAGGAGATTTTTTGCATTTTATTAGCGAAGAGGAGAGTTCGGAAGAAGAGATTGCTCGTCGGGTTAGAGTGCTAAGAAAGGGTTTGGAGAAAATTTTTGGCAACAGTTTTAAGGCCAAGAATGATACTATTTATTTATCAACAATCTCTCCCTGCGCAACATTAGATGATACTATTTTAAACAATGGATATGGTGCGGATGAAAAGTTATATTTTATTGGAGAAAATGCACCTTTGATTGGTATTTTCTACAATAAATATGCGGAAGTTTTTAATGGAAAAAAGATTTCGCACATTGCTCGTGGGATTTTGGGACTTGAACAACTAAAACAGGGAATTATTATATGATCTATTCTCGAATTTGGATAAGCCTGATAGTAATGTTTCTAATTTTTTGGGGTGCAATTAATGTTTGTTATGCCTCGAAAGCAAGAATGTTGGCCTTGGGACAAAGCAGTGATTATGGTTCATTTTATATCAAAGATAGTCGATCAATTTTTTTAAATCCGGCCACCATCAATCAACAGAAAAACTATTTTATTACTGAATTGGGATCGGCCAGTTCTTCTGATAGCAATCCTAATTCAGAGGGAGGCATTATTTTTGATTTCGCTGATTTTGTGTGGGGTGTTTATTTGGGCAGTGAAATTAACGCCAACAATAGTGCGCGTACTGCCGCTAATTTTTTGGCCAAAGACAATCGAGTAGATTTTCTTTTTGGAGGAGATGCGGGATTTACGTGGGGAGCGCGTGGCCATTTTGCTGCAGGAAAAGATCGTCAATCGGCAGTAGATCGATCATATAGTGCAGTAGGTATTGGTTTAGGTGTGTCTATCGATAAAGTGGATGGTTATTGTAATTTTGATCTTCAGGATGTTGCAAACGGAGCGACGATTAAAGATGATAAATGGGAAACTGATTTGGGAATGAAATTGGGTGTTGCCTATAATTTTTTAGGGAGCACTTTTTTTATTGATTATGAAAAAAATGGTTTTAAATCTTCGGTTGGTGATATTACTCATAAGTCGGAGCAAAAAATTAATGTTGGTGCGGGAACTACTTTCCAGTTAGATAGTGTGTCTAAGTTATTTGCCGATTTAAAATATTATAGCGACACAGAAAAGATTTCAGGTACTGCCGATTTGGAACTAACGGAGTATGGCCTGCCTCTATGTTTAGGGTTTGAAACGCAAATAATGCCATGGCTTTTTCTTCGAGCATCAATCAAGCAATCATTTATTGGTGGGGAAGAAAATTCTAGTGGAGATTTTAAATCTTTTTCCAACACGACTGATGTTTCTACTGGCATCACCATAACAGTAGGAAAGGTCAATATCGATGGAATGGTTGGACAAGATCGTGATGGTAATAAGCAGGGATCGTTTGGTTCGGTGACTAATTTTTCGTTGGCGTATAAATTCTAGTTTTTAAATTTATCAGAAACATTAGGTAGTTTGTGATGTGTAGTCAATTTGGCGAATGGCCTCATACATTACGGCCGTGGCGGCATTGGCCAAATTTAGGGAACGAACCTTATCGCTATACATCGGTATTTTGAAAAATTGGGAAGGAAATTCTTCAAAAAGAGATTTCGGCAGTCCCTTTGTTTCTTGGCCAAAGACGAGATAAGAGGATGGAGAAAAGGCGGCATGGTAGTAGTTCTTTTGTGCTTTGGTGCTAAGAAAAAAAAGTTGAGAAGTGGTGGGTTTTTCGGACGCCATAAAATCTTCCCAAGAATCATATTCGGTTAGCTGCACATATTTCCAATAATCTAGGCCAGCTCGGCGCACTGATTTTTCGGAGAGATCAAATCCGTATGGACGAATTAGAATTAAGCGAGCGTTGAGCGCCAAACAGCTGCGGCCAATGGTGCCAGTATTTCCAGGAATTTCCGGGCGGTATAAAACGACATTAAACTTATGCATGGCCGCTGATAAAATCAATTAAGGTGCGAATCATTAATCCACTAGCTCCCTTGGATGGGCAGTAAGGGAGATGTGATTGTGAACCGGCCACACCCGCAATATCTAGATGTGCCCAGGCCACATCATTTTTTATGAAATGCTCAAGGAAGGCCGCGGCCTTACTAGCACCTCCGTTACGAGAAGTTCCAAGATTGCGTAGATCTGCGCAATTGGATTTCAAATCACTTTTAAATTCTTCAATGATTGGCATATGCCAAATATATTCATTACAATTTTTAGCGCTTTTGGTGATATCCGAGATTAGTTTATCGTTATTACCAAAAAGGCCGCAAATTTCAGGTCCCAGTGCTACCAAAATTGCGCCTGTAAGAGTAGCGCAGTCAATTACGTAGTTGGGATGCATTTCGCAGGCGTAGTCTAAAAGATCGGCGAGGACTAATCGGCCTTCTGCATCGGTATTTAATATTTCAACAGTGGTACCTTTTCTGCTTTTAATAATGGCATCAGGTAAAGTTGCAGATGCTGAGATAGTATTGTCTGTCATACCCAAAAGGCATGTTACTTTAGTTTTTACATTTAGAAAGCAGCAGGCCTTGAAGGCCGCATACATGGTGGCCGCTCCGGTCATATCATATTTCATATTTTCAATTGAGGAAGCGGGTTTGAGACAAAGGCCTCCAGTATCGAAAGTTAATCCCTTTCCAACAAGTACAATATGTTTGGTGTTTTTTGTAACCTTACTAGGCGTATAGGAAAGTTCAACTAAACGCGCCTCATATTGAGATGCGGCATTTACTGCTAAGAAGAGATTCATTTTTTCTTTTTCAATCTCTTTTTGTGTTAAGACTTTTATTTTGACCTTTTTTAAAAGTTTGGCATCTTCTGCAATGATTTTAGCAAAATTTTCGGAGTGCAAAATATTGGGGGCCTCATTACTGAGATCTCGGGAAAAATTAATTGCCGAAACAATTGTTTCTGTGTTTGTGATGAGGGATTTTAGGTTGGCCGGACGTAGACCGCTTTTGGGGGGCAGATGGAAATTAATTATTTCTAACTTGGTGGGTGTTTTATCCTTATTTAGGGTTTTATACTTGTTAAATTCATAGGCCGTTAGCAGAAATGATTCACAGATTGTTTGGATTGTTTTGTCGAATTGCTTTTTTATAGCAAATTGAGCAATATCAATTGTGACGGAAGAGTTAGTCAACTTTATTGCCTTATAAGTTTTGGCCATCTCTTTGCGCAAAGTTTCCCAGTTTAGCTTTTCTTTTTCCCCCAGGCCGTAAATCATTACAGTAGTTCCAGATGTCAGATTAAAAAAGAAGGTTTCGCTCATTTTTCCATTATACAGAAAAGAGCTTTTGATATTGTAAAAAACTTTAGCGATGTCGGAAGGCCAGTGAGAGATATCTAATTTACTCTGCTTATTAAAGGCCGAGAAAAGAATGAGTTCGCTTGAAAAAATATCCTTATTGCTTGTAAAATCAAATTTCACGATTACTCCTAGAATGTAAAAATATAGTTTGAAAATTATATAATGGAGGATAGAATATCACGCTATGATGAAGATCGCATCAAGATATTTGGCCGCAAGCTTTATTCCCCCGTTTGTAACGAGTGTAATGTTTTTTGTAAGTTTTTTACTTACTTTTGAGTTGTTCAAGATTGTGCGCCTGGTGGTTCGAAAAGATATTGATGTTATACTAATTTTAAAGCTAATGGGCCATGTTGCAGTAACTTTTATTCCCTTGGCCGCCCCCTTGGCCGCAATTTTTTCTGCAATATATGCCTTGAATAAGTTGAGTGAAGATTCGGAAATAATTGCTATGCGTTCTTTTGGATTTTCCAAAGAAAAAATTTTGACGCCATTTATGATTGTTGGAGTGGCGGTGGCCATTTCGGTATTTGCCCTAAATCAAAATTTAATCCCATTTTCGAAAAGAGAATTTAGAAGTGGAATGATCCAATTAACCTCCAAAGGATTGTTGCAGGATATAAAGCAAGAACAATTTTTTACGGATGTTCCAAAAATAACTCTTTTTGCCGAAAAGGTGGAAGAGGGAGGGGAAAAATTAGAAAATGTTTTCATTCACTCTCTTGGAAAAACGGCCAAAGATGAAGATAAGGTAATAATGGCCAACAAGGGCCTGGTGATTAAGCAAAAAATGGATAAATGGGGAGCATCTTCTATGCGTCTTAATTTATCAAATGGAAATATTGTAAAAGTTAATAAAGCAAAGAAGCGAACAGAGAAAATTATTTTTAAAGAGTATAATTTTCCGCTGTTTGAGGGTGCCTATAAAGTTTCAATCGATACCCGTAACAGCATGCTAACTAATGACGAATTATGGGAAAAAATCAAGAAAAAGTCTATGGCAAAGAAAGTTGATAAGGGCGGTATAACCAAGGCGCGCTTAGAGCTATATTCTCGTTATAATACCCCGCTGTTAATTGTAATTTTTATTTTTTTGGGATTTTCTATTGGAGTAAAACGCGGAAGAGGTGCTAAGGGAAATTCTACTGTTTTTGCTTTTGTATCCGTGGCACTTTATTATGTTTTATTTTTTCTCGGCCTCAGTTTGTCCAAAGACAATGTATTGTCTGCCGGAGTATCAATTTTTTTTCCAACGGCACTACTATTGATGATTGCAATCTACTTTTATCGACGACTAGATTGGGTTAGCTAGGTAAGGCCTATACAGCATCTATACAACAATTTTAACGAAGTGGAGGGCCTGAAGTTGGAGCGGTTGCCGGTAAAGATTTTATATATTCATCACTCGTTTCCACTGTACCATCTGGGCGATAGATGAAAAGCGGGATTGAATATTTATTTTGTGCCGAGGCTGGAAATACTAAGCTCTTCACTCCACTGACGGAGGGGGTTTTAATAAGTTGATTATTGTACCAAATTCTGGTGACATTCACATTGCCAAAAAAGATACGAATCTCTTCACCGCGTAATACTAGTGATTCGCCCTGCTTGATTAGCGATTTGACTACTGGTTTTTCTGCAACTTTATAGGTCAACCAGGTGTCTCCATTTACTGCTTGTACGTAGACATTTTCCAATTCTTTATTATTATTTAGCCGAACTCCTTCGGGGAGTGTCTTGCTTAGTGCCAAAGAGTCAGCATCTTTGGCAATTTCAAAAGTGTTTTCTGGGAATTTAGTCATTTTTACATTTGGTGCGGCCGCTTGTTTGGTGGACGAAGATGCTGTTGATGTCGGAGTTGGAAGCGAGAGAGGGGCCAAAATAGGTAATATGGCGGCCAGTGGAGTCGCCTTGAGAACAGGAATGGCCGTTGGGGTGGCAATTGCAGTAGCAGCTATCGCTGCAACATGCGTAGGGGTAGCTGCGGCCACTGCAAGATTTGTCGCGGCAGTTGAAATGGCCATTGGTGTGGCGGCCATGGCCGCATTTTTTTGTGGCAACTCCTTTAGCAGAGGAGTTTGAGCATTAAGTGTTTCGGGGTGAATTATTTTTTTTTGCTTGGCCTTGGGCCCGTTATCTTGATTGAAGAGATAATATCCAAATCCAAGAAAGATACCAATGATAGCAACAATCAAGACGTGTTTAGAATAGTTTGTTACGGGGCCCTCTTTAGCGTAAAAAGTTTCTACCGCACTAATGCCGTGTTTGGCCACATCCATGGAGCGATAAGTACTATCTAAATATTTCATTGCTTCTTCTATACTTGCATCTAGTTCTTTGCAGTAGGCCTTAACGTAACCTGTAACATATGCTCTGCTGGGAAGAGTTTTTAGCTTATCATCCTCTAAAAGGGAGATCATTGTAAGATTAATTTTAGTTCGAGAGGAAACTTCTTCTCGACTAAGTCCGCATTTTTCTCGTTGCGCGCGTAGAAAATTTCCAATGGTGGAAGTAATAGCAGGAGATTGCTCGTTTTCAACTTGATTATTTATTTTTTCCATTTTGCCTCAAACTCCTGTCTATCTAAAATTGCGGAGAGTTAAAATACTCATCGTTTTCATCATTTTCTTTTGTGCTAAAATCATTGGAAGACTCACTCATTTCGAAACTGTTTGGTTCGTAGGAGGGCCTTCTGGTTAAACTATTGTTGCTACTTTTAATTTGATTCAGCGTTTGCGTGGCGGTTACCGCTAGGCGGTCGTTAGGAAATTTAGCTATTAGATATTCTAATTTTTCTGCCGCATCATTAAAACGAGAGAGTTTAATTAAACAGCGGGCCTGCTCGTAGTGAGGTTCTGGATTGTTTACACAGGTTCCCATGGATGCTTCTCTGAAATTTTCATATGCCTTTTGGTAGCGCTCTTGGCCAAATTCAATTTTTCCAAGTAGAAAATGGGCCGGACAGTAGTCAAAATTTTCTTTTAGAGAGGAGTTTAGGTTTTGTATCGCTTCGCTTATCTTTCTTTCTTTCAAAGAGATATGCGCCAAGTTGTAGTAGGTGCGATATTGGTTCTTGTAGACAAGATCATTTTTAATTTTAAGATATTCTTTTTTTGCCAGATCAAATAGGCCGCGCTCAAAATATAGTGAAGCAAGGTTGTTTCTGGCGTCGGAGTTTTTTGCATCAAGATCGAGTGCTTTTTTGAGATAAAATTCTGCGCGAGCAAGTTCATTTTTGAAGTAGTAGGCCATGCCTAGATTATTACAGATTTTGGAATCCTTACCGTTTAGTTGGTGGGCCTTAATTAAATTATCTAGGGCGTCGGTATATTCATGACTAATTAATTTCGAAGTTCCGTGCTGATAATAGAGATTGGCCTGTTCTTCTTGGGTACTTTTTTGAGGAGATGAACATGAAAATGTCGTGAAAAAAGCAAGAAGGATTCCTGTTGTTAGTAATAAACGCCCCATATCCCCTCCAAATGGTAGTTGGGTGTAAAACTATGCTGACTCAGATAAATTCTACAAGGGATGAAACGGTAAATCAAATTTTCTTCGTTAAAAAGATGGCCGTCTCAAAGTGATGAGTGGCAGGAAAAAGATCAATCAGCCAAAGCTCTTTGGGGTGGAGTCCAAGCTCAATAATCCCGGCCAAATCTCTGGCCATGGTTTGGGCGTTGCAACTAACGTAGAGAAGGGCGCGGGGTAAAAAAGTCTCTACCCAGCGGAGAAGATCTTTTTGGCCAGAACGAGGTGGGTCGATAATTATCAAGTCAATCTTTTTACCAATAGTGGCCCGAAGATTATCGATGGCATTAAGATGATAAAGATCTTGCGAGATAAAGAGATGACGTTCGTTAGAGGTGGCGAGCATTTTGGGTGGAATATTTGCGTCGACGGTATATATTTTTCGATCTTTTATTTGCTTTACTAAATTACCATTTCCGCCAAATAGATCTAAAATAGTATCAATCTGTGGGCTTGTTCCTTGGCGATCAATTATGGCCCCAATCTCTTTTTGTAATTTTTGATTGACCTCTTCATTTACCTGAGAAAAACCGGCCTCTGCATATGGGCGATTTATGGAAATGGCCGGAGGGGCCGTTGGGATTTGTTGGTAAATTTCCAAGTGGCCGAGTGTTTTTTCCTCTTGGACTAATTGTTGCCAACTATCTTGCAGGTATAATTGTTGTAATTTTTTGCCAATGGCCGCCAGAGGGAGACAACAGTTAGGAACAGCAATAACTTGGTGAGATGTTTTATCTATAAATCCCAAAGAATTATTTTTTTTGTCGTAGTGTAGTTGAATACGGTTGCGATAGTTTAGGCGCTGCTTGGCGGAAATAATATTTACTGGCAAGTTGGGAGTGTGCGGGAAAAGTTTTTTTATAATAAATTTTAAAGTTGTCTCTTTAAAGGCCAACTCCTGCTCGTAGGTGGTGTGTTGAAAATGACATCCTTGGCATTGTTGGTAGTGAGGGCATGTCGGATCTATTCGATAAGGTGAACTTTTAGTTAGCTCGACTAGCTGAGCAAATTGAACCCCTTTTTTGGAGGCGTATACCTGAGCAGTTCCCTCTTCTTCTGGAAGGGTTTTGGGAATAAAAGTAATTTTTTTATCGATTTTTGAGACTCCCTGTCCAAAAAAATCAATATGGTCAATTTTAAATTTTATCAAATTCATTCCGCGGTATCAGTGATAGGTAATAAGTAGTAACTATTAAAAATAAAAAATAGTAATATCATATGTCTATGTCGCAGTTAATCCAAAAAGCTCCTTTTTTGCTAGAATTATTTTTTAATGGCAGTTTTATTCTGCTTTCTGCTCTGAAACATTACAAAAAAATTCCCACTTCTTGGGATCAGAGCATGGTTGCTGTAGTTATCGATGTCGGAATGTGGCTAGTTCCCATTGTGATTTTTTTATCAGTAGTAGTTAATTATATAAATTCTTTGGATCTGGAAGATTTTTTACGCAGATATGTTTTCTCTATAGTTGTATTTGTACCTTTGGTTATAACCTGGGGGGACGAGGAGTTAACTTTTTGGCTCTCTTCGGCACATCTTCTTTCCTCGATTTTGGCCTTATATGATTCGGCAGATAATGATTTTGATAGAAGTAATAAACGCAAGTCAACTTCGCGTTTACTTGTATTAGGCCCCAAGCTTCGTCCTGCGCAAATTGTTTTCCTTTCTTTTTTGTCAACGATTTTATTGGGGTCCTTTTTGCTCATGTTGCCACCGGTAGTGGTGGCCGGAAGTGAGACGGTTAAATTTGAAGATGCGCTTTTTTTGGCAGCTTCTGCCACCTGTGTTACCGGATTGTCGACACTCAATATTGGTGACCAATTTACCATTTTTGGCCAGCTGATAATTTTGTTGCTAATTCAGGTCGGAGGCCTTGGGATAATGACTCTCTCGTCATCAATAACAATTCTTCTGGGGAAGTCTATGGCCATGCGGGATCGCATGGTAATGCAGGATTTATTAGATGTATCAAGTATGGATGATTTGTTATCCATGATTTTAGATATTATCAAGTATACTTTTTTTATCGAATTATGGGGGGCAATTTTACTTACGATCGGATTTATTATTGAGGGATTTTCTTTTGGTAAGGCCGTTTATTTTGGTTTCTTTCATAGTATCTCTGCTTTTTGTAATGCTGGTTTTGCTCTGTTTTCAACATCCTTTGAAAGTTATTCAACTAATCCCCTTTTGAATTGGACCATTATGGTGCTAATCACGCTTGGAGGTTTAGGGTTTATAGTTTTGAAAGAGTTGCAAGGGGTAGTTTTTTTTGGAAAGCGTTTGTCGCGGATTTCTGTAAATGCCAAAATTGTTTTAGTTACCTCCGCTGTACTAACTGTTGGAGGGGCAATTTTGATTTTCGCCTCAGAGTATCTTAATGCGCTGGATGTTTCGGGATATTCATTGATGGATAAGGTGCAAATTTCTCTTTTTCAATCGGTGACTTTGCGTACGGCCGGGTTTAACAATATTCCCCTGGCCAATCTGCATACCTATACGCTTTACGCCATGATGATTTTTATGTTTATCGGGGCCAGCCCGGGCTCAACCGGAGGTGGGATTAAAACAACTTCTTTTGCCATTATGATTCAGTCGGTAATGGCGACGCTCACTGGAAGAAAGGATGTTACAATCTTTGATCGTAAAATTTCTGCTCAGGCCATTGTTCGAACTATTGCCCTTACCATCATTTCAATGGGAGTGGCGGTCATTTCTGTTTTTATTATGATGCAGTTAGAGCCAGAGAAGGGATCTTTAGCATTAATGTTTGAAGTTATTAGCGCGCTAGGAACGGTGGGATTATCTTTAGGTGTCTCTCCACTACTATCAATGTGGGGTAAAATTGCAATATCGGTGGTTATGTTTATTGGCCGTATTGGCCCATTGACTCTAGTATTGGCGTTGGCCGAGCGGGGCTCAAGTTCAGGAAAGGTGGAATATCCCGACGGGCGCATAATGATTGGATAGATGAGGAGGAAGAATGATTGCAGCAGTAATTGGATTAGGAACGTTTGGGGCAAAAACAGCGGTGGGGTTGCATGAAAAAGGCGCCGAGGTAATTGCTATAGATAAAGATGAAGCGCTGGTAGATAAAATTAAAGATAAGGTGACTCATGCAGTGGCGTTGGATGTAACGGAAGAGCGGGCCTTGCGTTCGGTGAATATTTCCGATGTTGACGTGGCCTTAGTGGCCATTGGAGATAATATTGAAATGAGCGTTATTGCGGTAACGATGTTACGGAAGTTGGGGGTAGGCCGTATTATAGCGCGGGCCACTAGTCATTTGCACGAGCACGTTTTACATGAGATTGGTGCTAGCGAGATTATCAAGGTAGAAGAAGAGATGGGAGAGATTATTGCCTCCAAAATTGTGGCCCCTCATGTTTTGCAGCGTTATAACTTTGCCGCTGGTTACTCTTTGGTGGAGCTAAAAATTGGGAAAAAGTTTGCCGGAAAAACTTTGATTGAAAGCAAAATCAGGCAAAATTATTCATTAAACGTAGTGGCCATTCAGAAGAAGACGCCATACATAACGGAAGATGGTAAATCAGCGTATAAGATAATAATTAATGATTGTCCTATGCCGATGGATATTATCGACGCTGATGATATTGTGGTGTTAGTTGGAAGTGAGCACAATTTTAATAAGCTTTTTGAAGATATCGTAGAGAGATAGTTGGGAGGTAGAGAGTGAATCTATCATTAAAGAGAAGAGTTGCTATCAGCTTTGGTATTGCGACTTTGGTCGTTTTGGTTTTGGCCTTCACCGTGTTTAATTATTTGGATGCCTTAAATAGGAAGATAACGGAGATTTCCAGCGAATCGGATGAGGTTTCCTCTTTGATTGAGGCCATGCGGGTATCGACGGTTACTATATTAAAATACCAGCGCAAGATTTTATCTAACGCTCCGACCGAAGATATTATTTCTAAGTTAATTAGCAACTGCGAAGATTTGATATCACAAACGCAGCGCTTGGATTCCATGTATGTTGATCCAGATATTAATAATGTTATTCGGCAGATGAGATCTTATTCTGAGTCCTTAAAAATAGTTTTGGGTAAAACCTCTATCTATGATCGCGATACTTCGGGGATCGCTAACATTGGGGATTTTTCTGATAAAATTTTGGATGCGTTTGCGGAATTTCAAAATATCCAAATGGCCCAGTCTATTGAGAGAAATCGTAAAATTAAGAGTATTATTACCGAGACCAAGCGGAATATGATGATAACTCTGATAATTGGTTTTTTGGGGACAATTATTTTGGCGCTAGTAGTTCCTGGGAAAATTTCTTTGCCATTTAAGAAGATTAAAGATGCTATCCGAGAATTACAAGATTGTAATTTTGACGTTTCTATTTACTATGGACAGGATGACGAGATTGGAGAGATTGCCAGAGAGATGAATAAAATGATTCGCAGCTTTAAGGTTTTTGAAGAATTGCGAGCAGATCGAATACAGGTGGAAAATCGCAAATTTGATGCGCTGGCAAATATGGTGAAAAAACCTATTTTGGTGGCAAATGCCGCGGGGCAGTTGATTTATATGAATAACAAGCTCTATTCTCTTTTGCAGGTTCAGTCGGATGATGTTATTGGCAAAGAGATGGCCGAACCAATTATTCCTCGTTCAATTATTGATAGTTATAATATGGCCATAAAGCGAAGATCCAAAATAGAAAATGCTGAGGTGGCGATTTTTGCTAGAGTTAAAGAAGAGGAAATTGTGGAAGGTGGAGGCAATTTAAGCGTTAATCATGAACTTTATGATGCCAGAGATGTACAGGCCATTGCTCGAGCGAAGCAGAAAGAGAAAAATAGTGACAGTGAGGATCTGGTTTTTAGTGGTTTTGCTAATGTTATTCCAATTCGTGGAAAAGATAGTTCCCTAGATTACTACCTTATGGTACTCTCGCAAGAAGTTTTTTCATAAATTGTAACTATGTTTTAGCGAGGTAGTTTTTAGCTATGGATATTCGATATATTCGGAATTTTTCTATTATTGCGCATATTGATCATGGCAAATCTACCCTGGCCGATCGTCTATTGGAAGCAACCAATACGATTAGTGAGCGGGAAAAGACCGATCAGTTTTTAGATAATATGGATATAGAGCGAGAACGTGGTATTACCATCAAGGCACAAACCGTAAGGCTTAAATATCAAGCACAAGATGGTAACACTTACTTTCTTAATCTCATTGATACTCCGGGGCATGTTGATTTTTCTTATGAAGTTAGTCGCTCTCTTGCTTCTTGTGATGGGGCCATTTTGGTAGTGGATGCTTCTCAAGGAGTAGAGGCACAAACCTTGGCCAATGTATATATGGCCATTGATAATAATTTAGAAATTTTGCCAGTGATTAATAAGATTGATCTTCCTCATGCGGATGTGGAGCGGGCCAAAAAAGAGATTGAAGAGATTATTGGAATTGATGCTTCAGCGGCAAATTTGGTTTCTGCTAAAACTGGCATTGGCATCACTGATTTGTTAGAGAGCATTGTGCAAAAAGTGCCTCATCCGAAGGGAGGGGTAGATAATGATTTGCAAGCGCTTATTTTTGATTCCTGGTTTGATCCATATAAGGGCGTTATTGTACTTGTGCGTGTTTTTCAGGGGACAGTAAAGATTAAAGATAAAGTTTTTTTAAAAAACGGTGTTCAAGAGTACGAGGTTTTGAATATGGGGGTCAATGCTCCCTTCTATCAAGAAGTAACTTCTTTGGGGGCCGGAGAAGTTGGGATGTTGATCTGTGGCATTAAAACTGTTCGCGATGTCAAAATTGGGGATACTATCGTGCATGCGCGTAAGAAAGATACGCCGCTGCTGGATGGCTTCAAAGAATCAAAGCCGATGGTTTTTTGCGGAGTGTTTCCTGTTGAATCTACCGAATATGCTCAGTTAAAAGAGTCGCTAGAAAAACTGGCCTTAAATGACTCCTCTTTTACTTACGAGCCAGAAACTTCTAACGCATTAGGATTTGGTTTTCGTTGTGGCTTTTTGGGCCTACTGCATATGAATATAATTCAAGAGCGCTTGGAGCGAGAGTTTGAACAGGATTTGATTTCCACCGCTCCTTCTTGTCGCTATCAGGTTATGCTTACTAGTAGCGAGATGCTAGAAATTGAAAATCCGGCAGATTTGCCAGAGGCAAACTACATTGAAGAGATTCAAGAGCCGATCGTGGAAATATCTATCCATATTCCCAATGAATATGTTGGCCGTATTATCAAGCTATGTGAAGATCGGCGAGGCGCGCAAAAAGAGATAAAGTATATTACTGCTGATCGAGTTCAAGTTATTTATGATATTCCGTTAAATGAGATGGTTTTTGATTTCTATGACAAGCTAAAGGGGATATCTAAGGGTTATGCCAGTATGGATTATGAAGTGATTGGCTATCGCCAGTCTGATCTAATTAAATTAGATATTCTTTTAAATGGTGACAAGGTAGATGCGTTATCACTGATTTGTCATCGTGATCAGGCCGTTTTTCGTGGACGCGCTCTTGTGCAGAGATTGCAAAAAGTTATTGAGAGACAGCAGTTTGATATTGCTATACAGGCGGCCATTGGAGCACGAGTGGTAGCGCGGGAGTCGGTTAAGGCATTACGTAAAAATGTACTAGCAAAATGTTATGGAGGAGATGTTTCCAGAAAACGAAAACTTTTAGAAAAGCAAAAGCGTGGAAAAAAGAGAATGAAAATGGTGGGAAATGTGGAAGTTTCTCAGGAGGCCTTTCTTGCCGTGCTTAAGATTGAAGAGTAATTGAGAGAGTCGGCGGAGGAATAGTTATGGATAAAATAGTACAAATTGTTCAGCATGCCCTATCTGAATACACTGGCCCGGAGTTTACGGAGTTAATGCTAGAGGCCAAACACAAGTTTTTTACATTAACCGGTAAACTCAATGATGATGACAACGATTATGAAAATCGAATGAGTTCTTTTAATGATTGGTATCTTTTTCACTTTATTGCTCAGCGAGAGACTCGCACGGTAATAAAGCAATATATGCTAAACAATCGTATAGATGAAAAAGTGGCCCACGCTATTTTGGGTTTTAATTACTCACTTTTTGAATTTGTTGGCCGTAAAAATAAAAAGGGACTTTGTTTTAAAGATCTTTTACACAATAATAAATTTTTTCTTTATCGAGATCATGACCATTTGTCGCTACTTCCAGGAGATGTTTTTGTGGGAAGAACGATCAGTTTTGAGAATCAGTATCTAATGCTGGATGGGATCTGTCTTTTGGCCAATTCCGTTAAAAAAATATTGAAAAAAGAGTGTGATATTGTACGCAAGTACGATGATAAGAAGATGGAGTATGATTTTTTAATTAAGCTGGAATTTCTAAAGAGTAAGCTTAAGCGCTATAATCACTTGGGGGCGGACAAGATTTTTGTTTTTTCTCCTTGACTGTTTTTGCTCAAAATGGTCAAATTTTTGCATGATAAGTCGAAAATTGGTCGATTTTTCGACAAAAAATTCTTTTTTTCTCTTTGGCCCACGGCAAACTGGCAAAACCACTGCACTTTTGTCATTTTTAAAACAAAACCATGAAAACAGGTATTGGACAGTAAACTTACTATTAAGTGGTTCTTTTTTAACTTATGAAAAAGATCCTTCGCAATTTTCCAGGGATGCAATTTATCAGATAGAAAAAAAACAGGTGCGCTGTATTTTTGTCGATGAAGTGCAAAAAATACCATTACTACTCGATGAAATTCACCAGTTAATTGAGAGTTACAAAGATGTGTATTTTATCCTTTCAGGGTCCAGTGCGCGCAAACTTAAAAGAGGTGGTGCTAATTTATTAGGAGGGAGAGCACTGGTTCGCCATCTATTTCCACTAACATTTGCAGAATTAGAGGATAATTTTGATTTGGAGCGAGTCCTTACTATTGGTACATTGCCAGGAATTTACTTTGATAGTCCAGCGGTTGCGCTAGATAAACTTCGTAGTTACACAGAAGTTTATTTAAAAGAAGAGATTATTTTTGAAGCGTTATTGCGGAAGGTTGGTGATTTTCATCGTTTTCTTGAAGTGGCGGCCCAACATACATCGGAAATTGTTAATTTTGAAAATATAAGCAGAGAGGCGGCCACGAAGGGCAAAACTGTTAAGGGATATTTTCAAATCTTAGAGGATACCTTAATTGGACATACTTTGCCGGCGTGGGATCAGAGTATTCGGAAGCAACTGTCATTGCATCCCAAATTTTATTTTTTTGATAATGGTGTGGTTAATGGGATTTTGGGATCGTTAGATGGCATTAAATTTCCAGAATTTCGTGGCAAACTTTTTGAGCAGTGGTTGATAAATGAAATAAGGGCCAATATCGTCTATTCAAAAGCTCCAATTAAAATGCATTTCTGGAGAACACAAGCAGGAACAGAAGTTGATCTTATTTTATCAAAATCTGCAAAACCTTTTGCGGCAATAGAATTTAAAGCACAAAAGGAGATTGGAAAAAAACATCTGGCAGGGATAAAAAGTTTTTCTGAAGAATATGCTGTGGATAATAAAGTTTTAGTCTGTGAAGTTGCCACGTCATCGATCTATGATGGGATAGAAGTTTTATCGCTAACAGATTTTTTGTCAAAGAGATTGGGGGAACTTATATCGCCCAAAGCTTGATTGGGAATAGGTAAAATTAGTTATTGATTGTTTTTTCGCTTCGAGCTGTTAAATAAGGAATACAACCAAAGAGATTGATTATTACAGTGGCAACGAAATAGATATTAAAGAGTGATGCTCCGTTTACTATTTCATAGAGTGAAAACAAAGTAGCAAAAATCAAATGACCAACGCCAAGGCCTTGCGGAGATATCGGGATGGCGATGGTAATAAAGCCAATAGGGATAAAAGTAAACGCCTGGGCCAAAGAGAGGTTCGGCGCAAAGGGAGAAACCAGATAATAAAAACTTATTACGCTGATGGTTTGAACGACGATACTAATTGCCACAGCAAAAAAAATGGTTTTTTTATTTCCTCCAATTATCCAGATTTTTCCAAAAACTTTTGCCAGCGCCTCTCCGGCCAGTGGAATTTTTTTTGTTATATATAAAATAAAATTTTGTACAGAAGAGTGGATGAAAATAGAGATAAAAAATAAAAAAGTAGCAAAAAGGAGGAGTAGATTAAAGTGAATCAGCGCGGCCAGTTCATTCGATTTTGAAACCAATTCGTGATAGTTGAGGGAGGTAAAAAAACCTAAAACAAAAATAAGTCCGGAAAGTCCCAGTATTCGATCTAAAAAAATAGAAGATAGTAGGAAAGATCCACTAGAGTTCTTGTTGATGTTTTTAGCATAGGCCAATTTGATCAAATCGCCGGTAACTGCTCCTGGCAAAACGGTACTAAAAAAAATTCCAATCCAGGTCAAGCGGAGGGTGTGAGATAACGGCAATCGATCAGTCTCGCTGTTGTCTAGTAATAACTTCCATCTATAAGAGGTCAAAAGGGAGTTTATTAAGGCCACGCAAATTACGATAGATAGATTAAACGGGTGATCTAAAATTTGAGAAATAAGCGATAAATCTAGCTTCCCACTACGTAAAAGCCAGCCAATGATGGTGATGGCAAAAGCAAATTTAGCAATGATTTTAATCATCGGACAAATTTCTCCATGTTTTTGTAATGGAAATAGTAACATGGCCAAGTTATAAAAGAATAGTCATAATTTGAGCGATTAATTTTGATTACTAGGGGGAGCAATGAAAGTAACAGTTATTGGAACGGGATATGTTGGTTTAGTCAGTGGCGTTTGTTTTGCAGAATTTGGCCACGATGTTACCTGTGTGGATATAAACGAAAAGGTTATTGCCGGCCTACGAGAGGGAAAATCACACATCTATGAACCAGGCCTTACCGATATGATGGGCCGGAATATGAAGGCAAATCGTGTTAGTTTTTCAACTAACTACAGTTCTGTTAAAAATTCAAAAGTGGTTTTTTTGGCAGTAGGAACCCCTTCGGGAGAAGATGGTTCGGCGGATTTATCTTATTTGCAGGAAGCAACTATTTCGGTGGCCTCGGAGTTGGCCGCAGAGACAATTGTGGTAATAAAATCGACAGTGCCCATTGGCACGCATAAGGAAATTGAGGCAACCATTGCCAAGCATACCAAAAATAAATTTTACCTGGTAAATAATCCGGAGTTTTTAAAGGAAGGAGCGGCCCTTGATGATTTTATGAAACCGGATCGTGTCGTTATTGGCTGTAAAGATGATTATGCTGGAAAAATCATGGAAGAACTCTATGCTCCGCTAATGTTGCAGGGGAATCCAATCTATCGCATGTCTAATATTTCGGCGGAGATGACGAAATATGCCTCGAACTGTTTTTTGGCCACGAAAATTTCTTTTATCAATGATATTGCGAAACTTTGCGACATTACAGGAGCAGATATTGAAGAGGTTCGGAGGGGAATGACTTCTGATAAGAGGATTGGTGGACAATTTTTATATCCAGGGCCGGGATATGGAGGAAGTTGTTTTCCCAAAGATGTTAAGGCCTTGATGTATACTGCTAAAAACGATTTTGACTACGATATGCGGATTATCAAAGCGGTAGAAGCGGTAAATAATGAGCAAAAAATCTATATGTTTCATAAAATTAAAAAACATTTTGCGGGCGATTTACGAGGTAAAAAATTTGGCCTATGGGGAGTCTCTTTTAAACCTAAAACAGACGATATTCGCGAAGCACCGGCCATTGACGTGGCCCGCGCCCTAATTGCTGAAGGTGCGGTGGTTAACTTTTTTGATCCCGAGGGCGGAGATAATTTTAAACAACTTATGGAATCAGACAGTACGACTAAAGGAAAGTGTTATCAGACACATAATAAGTATGATTGTCTTAATGAGACAGACGGCATGATACTCATGACGGAGTGGTCAGAGTTTCGTGCTCCGGACTATCACGAAATTAAGAAGCGTCTAAGGACTCCGGTTATTTTTGATGCTCGCAATATTCTAAAAACAGAAAAAGTTTTAGAGTTAGGGCTGGCGTATTATGCGATCGGAAAAAGGATTTCTTCATTGTGAAAATTGCGGTTATTCAATTAACCTCTCGTGCTGATTATCGTGAAAATTTAAAAAAAATTGACGAACTTGTTGCTTGCGCGAAAGCGCAGGCAGCCGATTTGGAGGCAATTTTTTTGCCAGAGTGTTTTTATTTTATGTCGGACGGCCGGTCGGTGGGAGAAATTGTCGTTGGCCAGGAAGGAGATGGCCTAAATCACTATGAAAATATTCGCAATATTGCTATTAAACATAAACTTTTCGTCTTAGGGGGCAGTGCTAATACTGTTGAAAATGGAAGAATCTATAATCGTAGTTATAATTTCTCACCAGAAGGGACTGATCTTGGCCACTATGATAAGATGAACCTTTTTTCTTGTGATCTAGGAGGAAATGTCGAAGCTATTGACGAGAGCAAAATTTATCAGCGGGGGATCTCTCCTAAAATGGTCATCGCTGGCGCATTAAAAATTGGCCTTTCAATATGTTTTGATCTGCGTTTTCCAGAATTATATCGCCATTACATGAAGGCCGGGGCAAATCTTTTATCGATCTCTTCAGCTTTCACGGTAGCAACCGGGAGAGCGCACTGGCATACACTTGTGCGGGCCAGGGCCATCGAAAATCAGTGTTTCGTAGTGGCAACAGATCAGTGGGGTGTTCACAATGATAGAATTAAAACCTTTGGCCATTCGCTAATCGTTGATCCATGGGGAGAGATTTTGGCCGATGCCGGAGAGGGGGAAGTGGCCCTAGTGGCAGAGATAAATTTAGACAAGGTTGCGAGGGTGCGAAAAATTATTAAGGTTATTTAGCGATGATTTTTGCCTACAGTTTTTGCGCTTTAAAAAGAGTGCAGCTTTCTTGTAATCCTCGCTGGCAGGAGAGTTGTAAAAGGAGTGACGCCTCCAGCCGATTTCCTTGATTTAAGAGCAGATATCCAACATTATGACAGGCCTTGTTGATACCTAGTTTACAGGCCTCTTTGGAGTATTTGATAGAGGTTGTGGTATCTTTTTTATCATAGTAAAAAGTGGCCAAGTGTTGGCATCCTTCTCCAATTCCTTGCTCGCAGGACTTTTCGTAAAAAGTATGGGCCTTTTTCGAATCCCCAAGTCTCGTGTGAATGAAGGCCAAGTTGTAGCATGCCTTGGCAAAATTATTTGTACATGCCTTCTGGGCATAATTTTCTGCTTTGGCCAATTCGTCGCGCTCTAGGAGTTTTATGCTGGCCTCATGACAGGCCTCACTATGCTTAAGCGTACAGGCCCGATCTAGATCCGCCAGATTCCCGGCCAGCTTGCCTAACATAAAACAACCAAGAGCATCATTTTGCATGCATGCCAAGCGAAAATATCCAATCGCCTTTTCATTTGCACCAATATTGATAGAAGCAAGGCCGGCATTAAAGCAGGAAATAACTTGTTCATGACGACAACCGATATCGAAGTAATCGATGGCCTGTTTTTTATCGCCTAATAAAAAGTAGTGCCGCCCTAGTGCCAAGCAGCGCTCAATCTGTTTGTCATTACACTCACCATTTATGGAAGCGTTGGGATCTAGTTTGCCAACAGTCATGCGCTTAAATTGCTCATAACGTTTAATGAGTTCGGTATTACCAACGGTGTATTTTTTTTCTTCGGAGATGTTTCTTGTATCTGAACACTGTTTAACAGTAACACTGATCCGAACATAGGCACGGTAACCAATCCCATTTTGCTCATCACAGCGTTCGTGAATTTTCGAATCCCGATGGGGGATGGTACATTCCAGTGCTAGCTTATCTAGTGCGGCCCCTTCGGCGCGCAAATAAGCTTCTTCCAGAGTTTGAGCGTCTGCTTTTCCGGGAAACCAAATCCATCCACCACCTTGAGTTCTCGCACTTTCTTGGGCCCATTCATATTTATTAAGACAATCAGAGTCGGCCCGCAGATCAAGGGTAGAAAAAAGTAGTAACAAGGAAAGAAAATAATAATAAAAATTCACACGCCTCCTAAAAAATTATCTTAAAAAACCTTCTGTGCTAGGTTGAGAGTTTGTTGCAGGGCGATTGTTAATAGGAATTACTGGACTTTGGTTCGGCATAGTGCCATTGAATAGTTCGCGATCTGATGTAGCATTCCAGTCTCTGCGAGTTATTATGATGTTTTGTAAATTATAGTTTCCTACCCCCAAACGAGCATCTAGACGAGTGTCAACATTTCGCTGGATAGAATTTTTTTGTGATGGAAGTGGCATGAGTAGATATGCCCAACAGGCCCCACCGTAGAAGATTCCAGTAATCCAACACCAGGTGGGTAAATCGCCTGTAGAGTGAGTTGTCTCTAGAGAATATTTACCAATATAATTTTGGGAATTGTCCTTAACATCGGCCGTGTACTCAATTGTCATGTGAGAGCAAGATGTTGTTAGTAAAATAATGGTGGTTAGAAGCAATGCAGTCAATTTCATTTTATAACCTCTGTAAAGAAGATGGATCGTTGCAAAATTCAATCTGTTTTTTGCCATTATATACTCTTGTGGCGCAATTTTTCAAGAATTACCAACGTAATAATTGTTTTCCGACTCTATCAATATGCTCTTTTAGGTTTTGTGACTCTGTTAGTTCATAAATAACTAGATCTAGCTTCCACGGCAAAAAAAGGTTTTCGTATTCGGCCAACCATTGTGTTCGTTGGTCTAGCGTCACCCCTGATCCCTTGATTGCAAGATCGATGTCAGAACCCTCGCGATAGTTGCCCTTCGCTCGAGAGCCAAATAGGATTAGAGAGGTGCCTGCTGGCATATTTTTAAAAAGTGCTAATATTTTTTTTGTATACTGTTTTTCTATTCCGGCGATGTCGAAATGATCACTACTCATTGTGGAAATTTATTCCCAAATGTTATAAGTGCAGAGAAAAATTTACCCTTAACATTTTTTATAACATCAACAAAAGTTGCTTCATCGTAAAGATGTACAGTGGCGTTGCGTGCTTGCAACATAGCTAACCATAGAGGGCCATCGGTTATTAGTCCGTCTTGAAATGATTGCTCAATAACTGGCCTTGGGCCGCGAATTTCCGCATAACCACGTTCCTGCATTAAATCTTGGAGACATTTCCAAGCTAATTCAAAAGTATATTCAAAACGCTGAATAAGTCCCTCTTCTTCTAACCGTGACATTTTTGTGGATATGGCCTCCTCGTAGAGCTTAATTGCTTTTTTAAAATTTTCAAAGCGCTGCTTGGATCGAATATCTTTTTGTTGGTTCAATCAAACATCTCCTTTCGGCCACGCTAATGTCTAAAACTAAGAGCAATTAAACATCATCTTGGCCAAACCATCAAGATGAAAAGTCAGATAAAAAATGGTGCCCACAAATATTGGCAGTGGCCCTTTGGATTGAGTGTGCCCAAATAGGCGTTATGCGACAGGCAACTGTTTGAAAAATATAAGAGGTAATCATCTTTCATAAGAGCCTGGAAAAAACTTAAAACTAGATAGTATTCAGACCTTTGATTTCAATCGTTATCCAGGAACAAGAAACATGCCGTCTCAAACGTTAGCAGTTGACGGGCAGTTTGTTTATTTTACAACTGATAGTTCTTTTATATGCCAACAACCGGCCCATAAAATGCTCCCGTAATCGTTCAATTCGGTTTTAATCGCTCCGTTTGCGTATTGCAAAAAATTTTCCGATAAAGGGAAGCAAGCTCTCCAATTTTTTCATTTGCATGTCCTCAATAAATTATCGGATAGTTTATATTTTTTTAATTGCCTTAGCATAACAATCTGGACATATGCCGTGAGAAAATTGAGCATGTGAGTTTTGAGAGATAAATTTCTCTAGTTGGTTCCAGTAGCCTTGGTCGTCTCTTATTTTTTTACAAGAAGCACAGATCGGAATAATTCCTTTTAACGTTTTAATTTCGGCCATAGAATGTTCTAACTCAGAAGTTCGCTCTTTGACCTTTGTTTCCAACCCATCAAAATTATCTTTTAATTTTTTAGACATTAAGTTAAAGGCCTGGGTAAATTCAGCGAGTTCTTTGGCCCTTGGTTCTGCAATAGTCTCTCCAATTTTTAATTCATCATTGGCAATGGCCTGCGCATGTGCACGAATATGTTTTATCGGTTGCGCAATAAGATGATTGTAGATGAAATATTGCGCAACAAAGATGATCAATAGGAGACCTACAATTAACGCAGATAATTTTAAGGAGACAGTGTCCGCATAATGAAATGCCTCGGTTAAGGGGATGCGTATTGAGATGGCAGAGACCACCTCACCCTCATGACGTTTGAAACTTCGCTCTGGCCCATAAGCATCAATTAGTCCGGCGGGAACCAGATCTGGAGTGGTGTGACAGCGAAGGCAGCTTTTTTCCATCATCTCCCCTCGTCTCAAAGTTACAAAAAAATCTTTGCCATCAATGTTACGAATTTGCGAGAGGTGGTTAATGGATGGATCATGATTTATTTTTGTTATAAACTCTTTTTCAAATTCATCGGCCTCATTGTGAGGACTGCGAGCATTAATAGCACTTTCTTTATAATAATATTGAGAGTCGTTGATGATCTGGAATTCATGATCAATTTCTCGGATGGCGTAAGTGGAGGACATCCAAACTGGATCGAAGTAATCTGCGGAGCGATATTTATCAGTTAGTTTGAAAATCGCAGGTTTTAATTTTTTGCTATAGAAAGCATGAGTGGCCATATTGCGATCAAGAATAATCTTTGCTTTTTCCTGTGCCGCTTCTAGAAAGTGTTCTCTCATCTCATGTCTTAAGATGTAGATGGCCAAGGCCGAGAGAATTAAAATAATAAAGGCAATTAAAAAGTTTGCCACTGACATGAAGGTAAATTTATTTTTTTTCATAGGAGATCATTATAAGCGTGGTGGCGCGGTTAGATCAACGTGAAGAATGTTTTAATTTTAGCTTAAGAAAAGATATTGGCCAGAAATAGTTTGTTAATCCGTTTCTGGCCAATAGATAGAAATTATAGAGTAGATACTTTTTTAACTATCTCTTCTCGATGGGAGAGACGTGGCGCTCTAGTTTTCCTGTGTAATCTGAAAGAGGGCGAAAAATTCTATTGTCATTGGCCTGTTCGATAATGTGTGCAGTCCAACCAGTGATACGTGACATAACAAATATTGGAGTAAACATATCAATATCAAATCCCATCAAATAGTAAGCTGGGCCAGATGGAAAATCGAGATTGGGATGGATGTTTTTCTCATCAATCATTGTTCTTTCTAAGATGTCAGAAATTTGTTGCCACTTTTCCTCACCTTTAAACTTACCTAGGCCGGCAGCATATTTTTTCATAGTGGGAACTCGCGAGTCACCGCGCTTGTATACTCGATGGCCAAACCCCATAACTTTGCGCTTGGTTTTAATAGCATTTAACATCCACTCACGTGCTTTTTCTGGTTCGCCAACCTCTTGCAATACATGCATTACCTGTTCATTAGCGCCTCCATGGAGTGGGCCTTTAAGGGAACCAATTGCGCCGGTAACTGCGGAGTATAGATCCGACATAGTGGAGGTAATCACTCTGCCCGTGAAAGTAGATGCGTTAAAGCCGTGCTCTGCATATAAAGTCATAGAGACATCGAAGGCCTTAACTACTTCCTTGGGAGGAACTTTGCCAAAACACATATGGAAAAAATTCTCACAATAATTTAATTCTTTCTTCGGAGCAATAATTTCTAGTCCCTTTTGATGGCGATAAGCGGCGGCAACGATAGTCGGGGCGGCCGCAAAGACTTTCATGGATTTGTCCAGATTGGTTTTAGTATCGGTTTCCCAAATGCGCTTATCTTCCATTCCTAAAAAACTAACTCCAGTGCGGATATAATCCATGGGGTGAGCACCTTTAGGAAATTTTTTTATTACTTCAATTAAATCTTTAGAAAGGGGACGATACTCACGCTCTTGCGCTTCGAATTCTTTTAGTTGGGCCTTGTTGGGTAATTCGCCATGCCAAATGAGATATGCGACCTCTTCAAAGCTACAATTTTCAGCAAGATCTTGTACTGGATAGCCGCGATAAACCAGCGCATTGATATCGGGGAATACTTTAGAGACTGCAGATTCTCCTGCAATAATTCCCTCAAGTCCTTTTTTTGCCTTAAATTTTTCGTAATCAACAAATTCAGTCATCTCTTTTCTCCTGTGTTAACGGTTGAAGCGTGTAGTTATTATTAAATTTTAAAATTGAAGATGTTTAAATCAAATTGATTATAATCTTCGTAGTGCAATATTTCGTAGAGTCTTTTACGGTGTTGCATTTTTGATAAAATATCTTTCTGTGAGCCGTGTGCAAGCAGGTGATCTAGTCCATCCTCTACCGCTTTCATGGCCAGGCGAACAGTGGTTACTGGATAAATGACGATGTTGTAGCCCAAGTTTTCCAGGGCATTATAGTCGAGTAGATCAGATTTCCCAAATTCGGTCATATTGGCCAAGAGGGGAACCTTGATTGCTTTGCGAAATGCCGCAAAATCAGATTCATTTTGCATGGCCTCGGGAAAGATCATATCTGCTCCGGCGTCCACATATGCCCGGGCGCGCTCAATGGCCGCTTCCAATCCCTCAGAGGCACGAGCATCCGTGCGAGCAATTAGTAAAAAATTTTGATCACGTTTAGCAGATACCGCAGCTTTAATTTTTTTGCACATGGAATTGCGATCAACCAATTGCTTTCCATCAAGGTGTCCACAACGTTTTGGATTAATTTGATCTTCTAAGTGGCAGCCGGCCAATCCTTGCTCTTCTAATTCCATAATGGTTCGCACTACACTCATTGGTTCGCCAAAGCCTGTATCGATGTCGATAATGCTTGGAAGATCAGAAGTCCTTGCAATTTGTCGTCCTCGGCCGGCAACTTCTGTAAGCGTGGTCATCCCGATATCGGGCAGGCCCAGATCGTTGGCCAAGACTGCTCCCGAAATATAGATTCCATCAAAGCCTTTTTGTTCAATTAGCATAGAAACAAGGGGAGAATATGATCCTGGAAAGCGCAAAAGTTTGCCAGATTTTAGTTTTGCTCGTAAGTCAGCTCGTTTCTCTAGGCCATTTTTTTTATTAAACAACATTAGAAAATTCCTCTGCTATCACGTTCGTTGCGGGTAAGTGTTGATTTCTCTAATTGGACATTGAGATTGAGCAGATCGTTACCAGACAGTGATTGTAGTTTGGTGACAGTATTAATAAAGCGCTCAACCTCAGATGTTTTAATTATTCCTTCCGTTAAAATTTTGAATTTACGAATATAGTCGTCACGTTTAAAAGGAGTTGCGCCGAGTGAATGAGCGTTGGCCATGGCCAACTCATCAACGATTTTGCTTCCATCTTTTAAGGTGATTTCGGCGCGCCCACCAAAGGCCTTTTTCTTGGCGTCAGTCTCATGATAACGCTTGGTCCACTCAGGATCTTCTATGGTAGAAATTTTATGCCATAATGCCACAGTGTCTGGCCGTTTAGCACGTTCGGGGGCATAACTTTTCACATGGTGCCATTCACCATCTTGCAAGGCCACTGCAAAAATATACATGATGGAGTGATCTAAGGTTTCGCGAGAAGCATTAGGGTCCATTTTTTGAGGATCATTAGCACCAGTTCCAATTACATAGTGGGTATGATGACTGGTGTGTAGAACAATTGATTTCACATCTTCCCAGTTTTTAATGCCCCGGCGCATTTTAAAGGCCAAATCGATAATTGCCTGAGACTGATACTCCGCAGAATGTTCTTTGGTATAGGTTTCTAAAATGGCCCGTTTGGCCTCACCTTTTTCGGGGAGAGTAACGTTATATTGTGCCCGTGGCCCATCTAGCATCCAAGCGATGACGGAATCTTCTCCCTCATATATAGGGGAAGGAGCTTTTTCTCCCCTCATAGCTCGATCGACGGCCTCGATGGCCATTTTCCCGGCAAAGGCCGGAGCATAAGCTTTCCAACTGGAGATTTCACCCTTGCGTGATTGGCGGGTGGCAACGGTGACATGTAGTGCTTGATTAATGGACTGATAGATGGTCTCGGTATCAAGATTTAACATCGCCCCAATTCCGGCGGCCACCGATACTCCAAGGTGCGCGACATGATCTTTTTTATGCTTGTGCAGGCAGATCGCCTTCACTAAATTAACCTGAGTTTCATAGGCCACAGCAATTCCTCGAATCAGATCTTCGCCGGAACATTTTTTTCTTTCGGCCACTGCTAGCAGTGGTGGGATATTATCTCCAGGGTGAGAGTAATCTGCGGCCAAAAAAGTATCATGAAAATCTAGCTCACGAACGGCCGTACCGTTGGCCCAGGCCGCCCATTCGGGAGAGTAGGTTTTATCGTTAGGCATGCCGAATAAATTTGCGCCGTTTTCGGTAGGATGTGCTAATGCTTGAGAGCGAGCATTGGAAACAGGCCCACGGTTAATGGCGGCAATGGCCACTGATGCGTTATCAATGAGGCGATTAATAATCATCTCCGCTACTGCTGGATCTGTTTTTGTTTTATCTGCGGCCATGGCGGCAATTTTATAAGCTAGTTGCTCTTCTTTGGGGAGATGTTCTTTCGAAGGATAGACTCTGACTAGATGATTTTTCATGCAAATTCCCTTTATCTTTTCTGTAGTTCTGTAGTTCTGTAGTTCTGTAGTTCTGTAGTTGTTTTTTTATTGTTGTGATGAGTAATCGTAAAAGCCTCTTCCTGACTTTTTACCCAATCTCCCCGCATTAACATAGTTGCGTAGCAGTGGGCATGGACGATATTTGGTATCTCCGAGTCCTTCATGCAATACGTTCATGATCGCTAAACAGGTGTCTAGTCCAATAAAGTCGGCCAAAGTAAGTGGCCCCATGGGGACATTAGTTCCCAACTTCATCGCTTCATCAATGTCTGCTACCGAAGCAATTCCTTCGTGGAGAGTATAGACTGCTTCATTGATATAAGGCATAAGAATACGATTTACGGCAAAGCCAGGCATGTCAGATGCCTTAATAAAAGTTTTGCCCATTTTTTTTGCCACTGCCGCTACTGCGGAAAAAGTCTCGTCACTAGTTTCTAATCCACTGATGCCTTCGATTAACTTCATTACGGGAACTGGATTCATAAAATGCATGCCGACTACTTTGGATGGACGCTTGGTCGTCGCGGCAATTTCAGTGATAGAAATCGAAGAAGTGTTTGAGGCCAAGATGGCCGAAGGTTTTGCCACTTCATCGATCTTTTTAAAAATATCAAATTTGATAACTTTATTTTCAGTGGCCGCTTCTACAATAAGGTCACAATCTTTAAACTCTGTTAGACTATTTACCGTTTTTATTCTCGCCAATGCCGCTTTGGCAAAATCAGCACTCCATTTACCCTTCTCCGCCCCCTTATCTAACTGTGATTTGATAAAATCAAATCCCTTTTTGAGAGAGGCCTCAAAGGCATCGAATAAAACCACTTGATAATCGCTAGACGCCGCTACTTGGGCAATGCCGCGGCCCATCTGGCCAGCTCCGATAACACCAATAATCTTAATTTCATTCATATCGTTTCCTTGGTAAGAGTTATAAAAGATAGGACATATTAAAAGTTAGGGGGGAAATCTTATGTCATAAGAATGTTTATGGTCAAGATAGATTTTTTATTGTCGATCATATTGGGCCATTTTTTGACTGTTGAGAGAGGCGTTGATCAAGGTCATCAATTGTTTCAATCATAAGCTTTCTTGTGTTTTCCATTAAAGAAGATAAATCGTCTTTGGCCATTCCGGCGGTGTAGATAGGAGATAATATTTTTATGATAATGGTTCCGGTCCGCCAGGCACCCAGGCGTAAATTTTTATGATGAGAGCTTAGGCAGATAGGGATGATAGGAACCTGAGCGTCTATAGCAGTGTGAAAAGCCCCTTTTTTAAATGGGCCCATTCCCTTACCATGATTTCGTGTTCCCTCGGGGAAAATAAAAATTGAGAGGTACTTATTTTTTAAACTGTCACGAATGTGATTCATTGCTTGAATGGCCTTTGTGCGATTGGAGCGATTGATTAGGATATTTCCGGATAGCCAGTAATACAGTCCAAAGAGTGGCAAAAAGAAGAGACTCTGCTTTCCCAGTGTAATAAAGTTGCGCGGAACAATTTGTGCCAAGGCCACAATGTCTAAATTTTCTTGATGATTAGAGATGAGAATCGAAGAGGTTTTACATTGGAGATGCTCTTCTCCTTCAATAATAAAGTGCAGTCCCAGAATTTTGGTAGAGGCAACAGCAAAGAGTTTGGCGTATATCCAGTTGTTAATAGGCCTAAAAGGGACAAAAAAAGAGATGATAATTACGGGAATAGAAATAATCGCCATATATAGCGAAATAGCAATTGCGCGTACAATTAACAGCATAGAACTCCTACGAGGAACAGTGCCCGACAGATTCATTCGGATTATCTATCCTTTAACATGGATGTAGACTTAAGTCATGAGTGAAAAGACCGATAGGCCAGAGAGTGTCCCATATTTGGGGAGACCATATCGGAGAAAATATGTCAACAACTGTTCATTTCTATCTAACCTTTAATCCCCATCTAAATGTTAAGGGCGATCAGGCCTATACCCAGGCCCATGAATTTTTTGACTATCTTCTACAAGAAGTGCGAAACAACAAAGATGGATACGCCTACTGGGGAAAAATTATCAACAAAAATCGCAAATCTAATTTACAGTTAGATAATTTTGAAAAGGTTATAGTTGCCAATAGAGAAAAAGGAAATAGCACCCATCTGTACATAACTGATTTTAACAATATTTGGGTGGGAAAAGTAGAATCGGTACATCGATCGATTGGAAGTGATTTTAAAACATTGGAGTTTTATAAAGATAAAAATGTAGAGGTATGGTTTAAGTTGACTGATTTTACATTACTAGAGTGCTTTGCGGAAAATACGGCTAATAAGTTGGCAGAGCTTTATATCGACAATGAGTATATGGATCTACAAATCGATGAATTATCTCCATTCACCACCGGAATAAAATATCCGGCCTTTGTACAAGATTTGGCCGAGGAGATGTTTTTTGATGAAAATGATGACAAGGAATATTCACATTTAGTTTTGCGGCCTAATCCCGCCATTGATAATACTGCCATTGCCACTGTCTTAAAAAGTCTTCATGCTTTTTGTTTTCCGGAAAATGTTTATGCCAAAATTCCTCATGCCGCCAGGAATGAAATTGAGTCTGCGGAAATAGACATGCTGGAGTATCGTCATCATAACAATAGCAAGATTGCTTTTTCCTATATAAAGGCGCTTGAAATTGTTTTAAACGATTTAGTTATCCACAGTATTAAACGTGCGGGTTTTGGGGATCAGTTTTTTGTTAATCCCCACACTATGCCTCCTAAACTTTTTATGGATAGAACCAGCGCTGATTTAATTACTGTTTCTCAATTTAATAAAAATTACTCAATTGGCCAGTTGATCTATTTTGTGCGCAAATGTAATGAACATAAAAATTTCTGTTTTCGCAAAGTATTCAATGGCCATAAACCATTTATCCGCTTCATGACAATGGAATTGTCACCGGCCTTGGAAGAAAATAAAATTCTTGAAGTCAGAGGCGTTTTGGCCCACAATGATTCGGGAGCGTTAAGCGATCATGATGCGATGGCCGTTAGAAATATTATTCTGGGGGTGGGACGCAAAGGATTAATCTTTGCTGCTTTGCAGGCGTTTTATTACACGGAACTTGATGACATTGCCAAAGTGATGGGCCTCTATGGGGCCGAACAACCTCAGAACAATGTTAATAACAAACAACTGAAGATTGCTTAATTCCTTATGTTCTGCAATAATTTTTAATTTACGGATTAACCACAACAGCATCGGAGTTGAATAGATGGAGAAGTTCAAAGTAAGTTGCATGAAGAAAAATTACGAGGTAGAGCCACTTCTTACAGTGGAAGAGTTTATCTTTAAACATGAGATAAAAGTAAATGATCCAGTGGCCGTAGTTATTAACGGAGTATTGGCCCGCTTAAATGCGAAAATTAGAACGGATAGTGCTTTAGATGTGATTGATTTGGAATCGCAGCTTGGCAAGCGCATATATGAAAGCAGCGTTACCTATCTTTTTGTGGTGGCCTTTACCAAACTTTATCCGAAGCTGAACGTTTTTATCCAGCATTCTATTCAAAAAGGCGTTTATGCAGAAATAGATGGCGCCGAATTATCAGTGGAGGAGATTGAGAAAATTGCTGAAAAAATGAAGCAGATGGTAGAAGCTGACATGGAAATAAATCAAGTCACCAGAGACTGGGATGTTTCGATGTCCACTATGAAAGAAAAAGAGCGTAATGATATGTTGAATTTGTATCGTTACTACTCTCCTTCTAGTTTTAAGTTTTATGAGTTAGATGGTGTAGAGGAAAGCGTTTATTTGCCGCTTTTGCCTTCGACCAAACATTTAAAATATTTTCACATTCAAAAATATCGAGATGGCGTAGTGATTATTCTCCCCGAGTTTATTGGCGGCAGTAAAGACATTCCCGTGTTTGAAGATCGACCTCGCTTGTTTAAAACTTTTCAGGAATACAACGAGTGGACTCGGATTTTAAAGGTGCGCACGGTTGGGCAGTTAAATAAGTATATTATGAATGGACAGATCGATGATCTGATTAAAGTGGCCGAGGCCTTTCATGAAAAACGAGTTGCCAATATTGCCGATCAAATTACTAAGGGTGAAAAACCTAAACGCTTGGTCCTAATCGCGGGCCCGACTTCTTCCGGCAAAACTACCTTCAGTAAACGATTAGGTATTCAGTTGATGGTAAATGGTTTTAACACGGTCCCGATCTCTATGGATAATTATTTCGTCGATCGTGCTCATACGCCCAAGGATGCGGAAGGTAATTTTGATTTTGAAAGTCTAGATGCTATTGATGTCCCTCTTTTTATGGAGCATATTAATAGATTGCTTTTAGGTGAAGAGGTGGAGATTCCGCGCTTTGATTTCCATACTGGCTCCAAACGGCCATCCGGATATAAGTTGAAACTTTCAAAAAATGAGATTGTGGTTATTGAAGGTATTCATGGAATTAATCCCAAGTTAACTAGCAGTGTATCGTCCGATGATAAATTTAAAATATATATTGCACCACTAACGCAGCTTAACTTGCATCGACACGATCGTATTCCAGCTTCGGATACGAGATTGATCAGGAGAATTGTGCGAGATAGTTTTTTCAGAGGTTACACCGCCAGTGAAACTATTGGACGTTGGCGTTCAGTACGGGCCGGAGAGAAAAAAAATATTTTCCCGCTACAAGAAGAGGTGGATACAGTTTATAACTCAGCTCTGTTTTATGAATTGTCCGTGTTAAAAGTTCATGCCGAGCGAGAATTATTGCGAGTAGAGCGGGGAGACCCGGTTTATCCGGAGTCCCAACGATTGTTGAAATTTTTATCATATTTTTTACCATTGGATGCCGCAGATATCCCGAGCACCTCTATTATTAAAGAATTTATTGGTGGTAGCTCATTTAAATATTAATTCTTTCTGGAGCGTAAAATTATGAGATCAACTTTTTGGTTGGTGGTTATTGTTGCCGCGGGCCTTACCCAAAATTTATGGGCCTGGGGACTTATCGGCCATCGGGTAATAGGCGAAATAGCAACTAGGCAATTAAGCTTGGTGTCGATTCAAAATATCAGAAACATTATTGGCAAAGAGTCATTAGCGCAAATTGCCAACTTTCCTGATGAGATGAAAATAAGTGAGACCTACTCATCTACTGCCCCCTGGCACTATGTGAATGTGATGGAAGGGAAAAAATATCAGGAGGGCCCAATAAGTGATAAGGGAGATCTTTTGCAGGCCATAAAAGCGCAGTCTTTAATTTTAAAAGATAAAAAGGCCACGCCCGAGAAAAAGCGCCAAGCTTTAACATTTCTTGTTCATTTTGTAGGAGATTTGCATCAACCTTTACATAATGGGTATGGAGCTGATAGTGGAGGTAACGCTATAAAATTCAAGCTAGGTGGTGTGGAAACGAATTTTCATGCTTTCTGGGACAACGAAGTGATTGATCGGCAGAAATTGTCTGCCAGTGAGTATGCAAATTTTCTTATGAATTTAGATGATAAAGAGTATGGGCAGTGGAAAAAATCAACTGTTTTACAGTGGCACGAAGAGTCTCGGGCACTGCTGAGTTCAATGTATGGCCAAAAGAGCTCAATTGATGCCGGAGATATTGGAAAATATTTGAGATTTTCTCGGCCAATTGTTGATCGACAACTTCTATTGGCCGGAATTCGTTTGGCCGCGCTACTAGATGATATTTTTTCGGAAAAAGAGTTGAAGGATCGTTTTAATTATTGAACTAAGTTATTCATCGGTCGCATTATCATCGGATAAAGAAGGTGAGGCCTCACCATCTTTGCGTCCACGATTGTATTTTACAGCTACTTTTTTTCCATCTTTTTCAAACTCATACCAGGTTCCATGTTTTAAGTTTTCGACAAATTCTCCTTGCGCTTTTATCCTTTCATCAGCGTAATAAAATTTCCACTCACCCATTTTTTCACCATCAACATAGATGCCCTCGGCCATTAATTTGCCGTTGGGATAGTAGTGCTTCCAAAGGCCTGCGCGTAATTTTTTTTCTAGGCCTCCTCTCAGGGCCGGTTGGCCATTTTCAAAAAACAGGGAAAACTGGTTATCTTTCGAGATTATGCCGGTAGGGCCCAACAGTATTTTTTCTTCGGGGATTTTCCATTCAAAGGGAGTTATATCTCTGTTTTTTTGCAAGGCCCGGATTTTTTCGATGATGGTATTTCTGCATCCAATCTGTTTTCCGCGTTGTACTTCTTTAGTAAGAGAAAGCTCTTCCTTATATCGTCCTCTAATGGAGTCGTTAAATTTTTCTAAAATGGAGGCCTCCATCTCGGATTTATAAAGAGCATAAACAAAGGTAGGAATAGGATTGGCAAGTTGAAGATATATTTTTTCTAACTCTTTGCCATCTAGAGTTTTAATAAAGTCAAAAGAGATCATATTGGCCATGACCCACTTCATGTAAACAGGATCTTCCAGTAACGCCATGGATAAAATATCTCGGGCCTTTTGCTCTGGGGCGATTTCTAAAAATTGGACGAATTTTTTTAGGCCCTCTAGGCCATTTTTTTTATGCTTCGTAAGTATGTTCATATAGAAGTGACTATAGTCCATTGTGAAAAATATCTGTAGACGGCATTTTTATCCTGACAACTATGATAGTTTCGCTTGGATAATATGTTTTTTTCGGCCAAAACCGGCTATCTTAGAAACATTCCATCCGGCGCTTTGCAAATTTTTTAAAACGACGCTGGCAGAACTATAGGTGGCCAAAAGCACATCAGCGGCCGATAGTTGATGTAGCAGGGTAAACCACTCAACTGACCAAAGTGATGGGTTTTTTGTGGGAGAAAAGGCATCTTGAAAGATGGCATTAGCTGAGGGAATGAGATTTGATTTTTTTGCTTGCATAAGAGTTTGTGTGGCCTCACCTATTAAAATGGTGGCCGCGAAATTTGGTATATTGGCAGTGTAGACTGTTAGTCCATCGCTAGTTGTCTTTTTAAAAGGATTAATTTTTTCCTGCAAGCTATTTGTCAGTGTCCATTTAACCAACTCCTCATCTAATTCTACGGAAAAATAGTTGAGCTTGTGCTTAAACTTTTTTGTTACGATTTGTTGATTGATAAAGTCTAGCGTTGCTAAAAGGCCAATGCCAAGGCCAAAACCAATATCTAAGATTGTGAGGTCAGCATTTAATTTATTTATTAGTTGGCAGCCATCAATGTAGTTGTGCCTTGTTTCGTTAAATGCCCCGTCTAGAGAGTGGAAGTTCTCATTAAAATATTCTGACCATAAAGTTATATCGCCACTATCAGTGGTGATTAGGTGGTAGTTTCCTAAAGATCCCTTGAAATTTTTCTCACTCATATCCAATAAAAAAAGTCAGAGAAGTGGCTTTATACTTCTAACATTTACTTGCTTTGCTCTTTACCTTAAACATATTCCTACGAAATGTATAAACATTTGGTTATACTTTTCTAGTATCTAAGAGGAAATACCATCATGGAGGATGATTATGATCTCAAAAAACTATCTGCGTTTATTGTTTCTATCATTATTATTAATTAGTTTTTCACTTTGGGCGGAAGTCTCTCTTTCTCAAAACGGAAGTGAGAAGAGTTACTTTTTTCATATAGAGGGAGTAGAAGTTATATCAAAAGAAGTTGGGGCCCAGAAATTTTCTCAGGCCACACTAAAGGGAGTAGATGGTTATGCGGGAATCATTTACGAGAAAGGCCGGCCAGAAATTCCAGTTGTGCGAATAACTGTAGCTGCCGATAGTGACGAGGATATTTCTGTAAATTTTGATGAAGACAAATCATTTTTACAAGAAGAAGTACTTGGTAGCAGACTCTATCCTTCACAGGAGTCATTGCCTAAAATAAGAGGTAGTAAGATAAATTTTGTGATGAACGCGAAGGCATACATTAGCGACAGCTACTTACCAGAAGAGGATTTTACTATAGAGGATGCTGGTTCTGTGATGGGACAGACTCAAAAAATTATCACCATCTATCCTTTTAAATATCGTCCTTCAACCAATGAGTATATTCTTCGGCAGAATTTTTCGGTGCAAGTGTATAGTGCGGAAAATGAAGAACTATGGGCACGAGAATATAAAGAAGAGGTTTTTGCGTTTATCGTTGGCTCCAAATATAAGGACAATCAGAAGCTTCAAGAGTACATGACTTTCAAGAGACGTCTTGGTTATAAAGTTGAGCCAATCGTTATTGGCAGAGATGCTTCAACCCCCAATGACATCAGGGCCAGATTGCAAGGGATTTTGAAGCGTAGTGGAGAAGTATTAAAATATGCGCTTATCGTGGGAGATGCAGAAGATGTTCCATCCAAAGAGGCCAAACATATTTCGGGAGTAACAGATCACTACTATCGGGCAATTGATACTGATAATTATGAAAATGATATTAATGGGCCAGATATTGGAGTCGGTCGTTTAACTGTTAAGAATGATGCTGAACTTAATTTGGTTATAGAGAAATTGTTGCGCTATCAACAAGGAAATTTTTCCAATGAAGATTGGCTACGGCAATTATCATTTGTTGCGACAGACGATAGATACCAAGTAGCGGAAGGATCCCACAACTATGTTATTAATAATTATACCAAGGCTCGAGGCTATACCGGAATTTTCCCACAGGCCAATATGCCAGGCGGAGATCAGCTTTATGCGATAACTCATAGAGTATCGGATGCTACGGTGGTGGATGCGATGAGAAGAGGGCGGGCCATCATTGATTATTCCGGACATGGAAGCACTAGCGGCTGGGCCGGGCCAGATGTTACTCAGGCAAATGTAAAAAGTTTTAATCATCCCGATGCACGGCCATTCGTTATTGGAAATGCCTGCGTTACAGGGCAATTCACCGTTGGTGAATCTTTTGGCGAAACTTGGATTAAGCACCCCAATGGAGCAATTATGTATTGGGGGTCAATGGATAGTTCTTATTGGGATGAGGATGATATTTTAGAGAAGAATATGTTTGATTCCATTTATCGTGATGGAAAAATGGATTTTTCGTCCATTACCAATCAGGCTTTGTCCGCGGTGTGGGCATTTTACGGTGGAGCTAATAGAAGTAAGTATTATTGGGAAACTTACGTTATTTTTGGCGATCCCTCTATTAATTTAAGAACGGCACCAGTTGCGGCCGTAAGCTTGTCCGGCCCAGATAAGGTTACTTATGGTTCTGCTGATTTTAATTTGGCGGTGGCGGTAAGAAATGGCAAGGCGATGGCCAATCTTCGTGTCGGATTAGAGTTGGTTGGAAAAGGGATCTACTGGCATGGATACACAGATGATTCCGGAAAAGTAGCAGTGCCGGTTCCCGTGGATGCGACAGTTGGCGATAAATTGTTAGTATCAGTCTATGGCCAGGATATGAAACTTTTGACAAAGGAAATAGATCTGATTGCCAGTAATGAGCCCTTTTTGATGGTAACAAAAATGGTTGTCGGAAATCGTGAACAATTGGATGTATATCCACATGAGCAAACAAAATTAAATTTTACAATTAAAAATGTATCACCTGTTGTTTCTTCAAATTCAACTTTATCCATTATAAAAATTGATGGCCCGGCAACCGCGTTAAGTGGGCAGGCAAAAATTCCTGCTTTGGCAACGAATGAAAGTTATTCGCATCAGGGCGATGGATTTGGTTTTGCGGTTGCAAACAGTGCTAATGGTACAGAGATTGACGTCACCTTTGAATGGGTAACGGCCGAGAAGTATAGAGGGACGTTTAAGCGCAAATTCAAAGTTTCTCGCGCAGAGTTGGTGGTGGATAAAATCGACTTTGGTAATCCAGAAAATCAAGTGGATGGAAGTTTGGGCGCGGGTGATAGTGGGAAGTTATTTTTGACGGTAATAAATAGTGGTTCTGTTGCAATAACAAATGGAAGTTTTGAAATTGTTAAAGGAAGTTGCTTATCCAGTGCCATTGGCAATTTCGCGATTAACAAGTTGATGCCAGGGCAAAGTGTGCGCATTACGAATCCTCTTGCGGTGAAAGTGGATGCTAGTTGTAGTACGGGAGCTGCTGCCAACTTTTCTGTAAAGGGATCTCATGCGGGAATGGTTGCGCAAGAAGAGTTGGTTGGAAATGGAGGATTTCCAGTTGGAAGAATGGTGCGCTTTGTTCGTGAAGATCGCAATTTGCAAATACCAATTCTAGATAAAAAGAGGGTATCGCATCCAATCGTTGTTGAGAATATGGGATTGATCAAAGATATTTCGGTCTACATCAAGCTATCCCATTCCTACATTGGAGATTTAACCATAGATGTGATTTCACCCAATGGCACCAAAATAACCATCGTGGAAAAAGAAGGTGGCGGAAATGATGATCTCGAAGGTTTTTATGATGCTACAGGAAAACTGGGAGCACTGCTTAACACTGTCGGCCAGGGGGAGTGGAAAGTAGAAATTTTTGATAGTGGCTCTGGGGACACTGGGAAATTACATGACGTAACGTTGAAGCTACTGGGGTACTCGAATAAGAGATAATAAAGATAATAGAGATAAAAAAATAAGAGGATGCTAAATGCATAGATTTGGCGGCGTGTGGAGAGTGTTTTTTTGTCGGCAGTTGTGGGTGCTTTTTATTATTTGCTCGGCAAATGCCAACAGCGAATCATTAGCATCATGCAAGCAGCGGTGGGTTAATGTTGTGCAGGGAGGCGTCTTGCCAGCGGAGTATGGTTCGCTGGCAAATCTCTGTGATGCAGAACTTTTAACAAAACTTAAGGCACTTATCTCTGTTGACATAACCGCTGATTACTCGGGCGCTCGACTGGAGATGTTTGCAAATTTAGACAATATCGATGGTACAGTGTGTAGTGTCTATACCGACCTATGTATAGAAACCAACGGTATACCCGACGGGAATGTTATGAATTGTGAGCATAGTTGGCCACAAAGTCTGGGGGCCACGGGAGATGCCAAGTCAGATCTTCATCACCTCTATCCGGTTGATCAATCAATGAATTCAAGGCGGAGCAATCATCCTTTCTGTGAAGTTAGTATTGTTAAATTTGAACAAGAGGGCAGCAAACTAGGTTTGAGCGCCCTAGGAACGCTCTGTTTTGAGCCGCCAGATCGACATAAAGGGGATTTGGCCCGATCAATGTTTTATTTTTCTGTCCAATATAAAAAGGCCATAGATTCAGAGCAGGAGGCAGTTTTTCGGAAGTGGAATTTTGCTGATCCTGTTTCCGAAAAAGAAGAAAAGCGCAATGAGATGATTGAATCATTCCAGGGAAACCGAAATCCTTTTGTTGATTATCCATACTTGATTTTTGCTATTGGAAATTTTTGATTTTTGTCTCTGCCAATCTTTTAATTGCATTCTAGTCTCGTAAATGCTATTTATGTAATACAAGCAATTGGTTACCAGATAATTTTCTACTCGAGAGTGTGATTGATTTCAATGAGGATGGATAAAGATCTATAATAACCGGAGGAATAAAATGACTAAAACAACAACGACAACAACAAAAGGTAAGGCGACAACTCGACCAACTACCACCACAACAACAAAAACTAGCAACAAAATTGACACAAAGACTAACGCCACAACGGTTTCGGCCAAGAGCGTTCCGGTGGCCACCAACAGAACTACGGCCACGGCCAAAACAAAAAAGACAATAACAACAGAAGAGCGTTACAACATGATTGCCAATTTGGCCTATCTATTTGCAGAGCAAAGAGGTTTTACAAATGGTTCACAGGAAGGGGATTGGTTGCGAGCAGAAAAAGAGATAGATAATCAATTCAAGACTAATTAGTCATTAGCACTTCTTCATCTTCGGCCTTTACTAGCAGTAAGGGCCGAAATTATATTTTTCTAATATGTTTTGCCAAGAAAAAGATTCCATCTGGTTTATAGATAACGACGTTTACCTTATCTTCATTTCCCTTGGCGGTTATGTTTCTGTCTCCAGTGAAAAGAATGATTTTAATTCCGGGCCGCTCTGCTTTTACAATATTGCATAACTGCATTCCATGTTGCACTGGCATGTAGTGATCGCAGATTATGGCCGCTAGCTTTTCTTTATTTTTGTTATAAATATCCAGGGCCTCCATTGGATCTGCGGCCTCAAGAATTTTATTTTTTATTCCATCTTTTCTTAGTTGTTCAACAATCAAAGTGCGAACATCGCTTTCGTCTTCAACTACGAGAATGTAAAGTGCCATATCTGTGCTCCAGACTATATTGTTCCTTTATCGAGATTATGTGTCAACGATCTAGTGATTAGATTCCATTTGTTTGCTAAATATTGCCGGAAGTTTGCTTGCAAAATGTAATTTCTTTTTTGAGATGGGGTGAGTGAAAGTTATCTCTCGTGCGTGCAAAAAAAGGCGATCAAAAGAGGTTGGTGGCCCACCATATAGTGTATCTCCTACAAGCGGATGGCCGAGAAAGGATAAGTGAGTGCGAATTTGGTGAAAGCGGCCAGTTTTTAAGCGAATAATTAACTGGGTATATTTGTCATTTGTGCGATCAATGCGTACAGAAGTATCACTTGCCACTCCATTTTCAACATCAACGTGAGATTTTGTTTTTATACCATGGATAGGATAGGTTATGTTGAGCCATTCTTTTCCATCTTCTTTAATAAATTTTAGAAACGGAAGGCCCTCTTTTTTCCAATTGCCAGTAAAAAGCTCATCGATTTTACTATCAGTAATAGCGACGTACTCTTTTTTGATATAATGCTTCTTAAATGCCAGGAGTAGTTTTTCGTAGGCGCTTTTATCCTTGGCAAACAAGACGACACCACTAGTTGTCTTATCGAGACGATGAACGGCAAACAGTCGATGTTCTTTTTTTTTATTCAAATAAAGTAGTGTTCTGCTATAAAGAGAATCTTCCCCTCGTTGGCCCATCGTGACGAGATTATATGGCTTATCCAAAACGATTATGAATTTATCTTCGAAAATTATATTTTTCATCAGTAAGGCCATTTTATACCCAGAGAGATAACTGTCAACTTTCTTGACGGCCGTCTATTTTATAGACTTTAAGATTCAAAATGGTCAGGTAGATTACAGATGTTTACCAGATGGCCATTGGAATGGTTTGTGCTATTAGCACTACTGTGAAAAAGATTATTATGTTCATATTTTTCCTGTTTAGTCTCTTCCCTCTTTTCGGTTTTGGTAGGGAGGCCGAGATTACTATTTTGGCCAACTATAAAAAAGCTGGCACAACTTGGGGTATTCATCAGCAATACAAGGAGAGCAGATCTCTGATAATAAGAAACAGTAATAAAACTAAACGTAACTATTTTTCGAATAAAAGTTCGGCCCTGAGTAAGTTAACATTTAAGGGGAAAAACATTGTATTTCTGGTTCCGCAGTTAATAGATAATGTAACTTCAATTATTGTTAGAGAGTTTGCGTTCACTAGAAATCCCAAGCAGAAAAGCATGATTATGCGTGATGCTAACAATGCCACCCTGGATCTATATAGGTCAAAATTAAAAGAAGTTATGCTGTTAGACACCGAGATGCGATTGCGTGATGATTTAGATGAAATAATTACACCGGAAAATATTTTATTCAAAGAATTTTTCTGTCAGAAGCGCAAGAGCGAAATTGCTTGCAAATTATCAGCGATGATTGATTTGGATTAGCCTGGCCAGCTGGCCATTCCGCCTCTTACATTCATTATATTTTTAAGTCCCGATTTTTTTAACATGATAGAGGCAGAGAGCGAGCGAGCTCCACTGTGGCAAATAACGCAGATATTTTTGTCCGCATAATCTTTCTTAATTTTTGGTACTTGAGTGGAAAGATCGCCTAATGGCACTAGGACTGCGCCTGGAATATGTCCACTTCGGTACTCATCTGCCGTCCTTACATCCAGGATTACTAGATTTTCTTTGCTTGCCATTTTGTTTTTTAGTTCAGCTGTTGAGATGTTTTTAATGCCAAACAATTTAGGCAAAAGAAATGTTTTCAGCATTTGCACGGCAACGAAAATGGCAATAAAAAGTAGAACGTTTTGAAGGATACCTGATTCCATAAAAATAAACCCCATTAAAAAAGTCTAATATTATTAAGCTGGCGTGATTATGCGAAAAATAATTATATATGTAAATTGCGTTTTGTTATGGATATAATATTCTCTATTATTAGCGGATATTTTAAGCATATTTTGGTTGGCCAATGACAAAAAGGAGTTAGTTATGGCAAATTCAGTATATATTTCAACAAATGGCGAGGGCAGTGGAAAATCATTAATCTCACTTGGCCTTTATGAATTACTTCGAAAAAAATATAATAAAATAGCTTCTTATTGTCCGATTTCTTCTGATCCAACTTATTGCAATTCAGTAATGTCCAAGGAAGAGGCCTACGAGCTTATCAGTAGCGGAAAGTACGATGAATTAATGGAGAGAATAATTTCCAAATATAAGATGTTAGAAGAGGGCCATCAATTTGTTATTTGTGAGGGAACTTCTTTTGAGGGGCCATTGCCCGTATTTGAGTTAGATTTGAATTTAGATATTGCAAAAAATTTAGGGGCCCCGGTGATAATGGTGGGGAATGGACATGATCGTAATGAAAAATTTTTGCTGGCCGCCTATAAGTTAACAGAAGCGATATACAGAAAGAAAAACGTTCCCATCTTGGGCCATTGCTTTAATCACATTGATAAAAAAATTACTAGTTCTTTAGCTCATAGCTTGTCCCAGGAGAAAAAAAATGAGCAACAATTTTTGCTGGTGATTCCAGAAGATGGGCGGGCGGTAGATAATCGAGAGGCCTTAATCAAGTTGTTCAACGACAACAGTGATGGGAATAAAATTATTAGTACGATTGAAAATTTCAAAACCACCGCCATGACTTATAAAATGTTTGAATATAATCTTTTAAAAATGGCCAAGAAAAGCAAAATGCGTATTGCTCTTCCTGAAGGCGAGGATGATAGAATATTAAAAGCGGCGGAAGTTTTAGTTAAGCAAGGAGCGGTAGAGGTTACGGTTTTGGGAGATAATAAAAAAATTCAAGATTCGGTTAAGCGTCTAGGATTAAATTTTAGTGGAGTTAAATTGATTGATCCCAATAGTGATGCCAGGCTCTCTGATTATGCGCAGACGCTTTATGAGTTACGCAAAGAAAAGGGGATGACGCTAGAGCAGGCGCAAAAACAGATTTTAGATCCAACTTTTTTTGCGACAATGATGGTTTATAAAAAAGAGTCAGATGGCGTAGTTTCTGGTGCATCACACTCAACAGCGGATACTATTCGGCCGGCGTTGCAAATTTTAAAGACTAGAAAGGGATTTTCAATTGTCTCTTCCGTCTTTTTTATGTGTATGGATAATCGGGTTGTGTTGTATGGTGACTGTGCCGTTAATCCTAACCCAACACCCGAGCAGTTAGCGGAGATTGCAATTTCTTCCGCTGACACCGCTAAAGCATTTGATATTCCGCCGAGAGTTGCCATGCTTTCGTACTCTTCAGGTGATTCTGGTATTGGGCCGGATGTGGAGATGGTTAAGGCCGCAACTAAAATTGTAAAAGAGCGCCGACCAGATTTAGATGTCGAAGGACCGCTGCAATATGATGCGGCGGTTGATTATGAAACGGCCCGTAAAAAAATGCCTAATTCGAAAGTTGCTGGCAAGGCAACCGTTTTTATTTTTCCTGATTTGAACACCGGGAATAATGCCTACAAGGCCGTGCAGCGCGAGGCACAAGCACAGGCCATTGGGCCAATGCTTCAGGGCCTGGCCAAACCAGTCAATGATTTGAGTCGCGGCTGTTTTGTTATGGATGTTGTTAATACTGCATTGCTTACTGCCATTCAGGCGCAAAATTCTTAAATGGGGAGAGAGGAATGAAAGTACTAGTTATTAACACCGGAAGCTCCTCGATTAAGTTTCAGTGCTTTGATATGGATACCGAAAAGGTGTTGCTGAAAGGTCTAGTGGAGAGAATTGGGGAAGAAGTTGGTAAAACTAAATACAGTTATGGGGATAAAGAATTTACTGTAAATGACAAAGTTCCCAACCATAAAGTGGGATTAGAATTTATTGCCAAATTACTGGTTGACCCCAAAGATGGAATCATTAAAGATAAAAGTGAAATTACTGCTGTTGGCCATCGAACCGTGCATGGTGGAGAAAAATTTCATTCCAGCTCATTGATCACACATGACGTTTTAGATGCGATTAAGGAGATGGTGCCTATTGCTCCTTTGCATAATCCCGCCAATATTACAGGCATTGAAGTAGCGCAGGAAATTTTTCCGAATGCTCATCACATTGCAGTGTTTGATACGGCATTTCATCAAACTATGCCAGATTATGCTTATCGTTATGCTATTCCCAAAGATTATTATACTAGATTGCATGTGCGCCGTTATGGTTTCCATGGAACTTCCCATCTTTATGTTGCTAAAGAGGTGGCAAAATTTCTATCCATTCCCTTTGATAAGTTTAATGCCATAACCATTCATGCCGGTAATGGTTCCAGCATGGCCGCCATCAAGGGGGGGATGAGTATTGATACCACCATGGGGATGACTCCCCTAGAAGGCCTGATTATGGGAACGAGATCTGGAGATATAGACCCGGCCATTCCTCATTACATTGTGGGAAGAGATAAAAGCAACATTGATATGGTTAATGTTATTTTGAATAAACAAAGTGGACTAAAAGGTATTTGTGGTAGTAACGACATGCGAGAAATTCAGGAGCGCTATTTTGAAAAAAATGATCCTGATGCCAAGCTTGCGTTGGAGATGTATTCATATAGAATAAAAAAATATATTGGTGCTTACTGTGCGGCCTTAGGTTTTGTGGATGCGATAATTTTTACTGCGGGAGTAGGCGAGAACTCTTCGGTTATTCGCCAGATGAGTTGTGCGGGACTGGAAAATTTAGGAATTATATTTGACAATGCCCAGAATGAACGGCGCACTTCATCTATTTTAGAGATAAGTAAGAAAGAATCAAAAATTAAAGTAATGGTAGCACCGACCAACGAGGAGTTAGAAATCGCTCGTCAGTCGGTAGAGGTTTTAAGATCTGGCCTATGAATGAGAGGTGATTCTATTTTCTTGCAACGCCAGAATCTAAATCGACGCTATAGCTATTGCCGTTAAAAACTAAAGTGGCGGTGGAAGTACCGTTATAGGTAACTGTTCCGTTGAACACGTTGTTATTGGCCGTGATGGCGATAGTCATTGTTCCGCTTGGATATTGCGCTAAACCACTTCTATCCGTCACAATATCTTCAAAATTAAATTCTGCGGAAATTTCACCACTCCCTTCGGTAGATACTATCGAAGCAGTTAAACTGATAGTTCCATTCATGGTTAAAGTATTGGTGTTGATGCCAGTCCAAATAATTGGTGAACCAACTTCTCCAAAACTAATGGCCATGGTGAAGGCATCGGTTGTACTCACGCTATCATAGTCAAAATTAATAGTTCCTTGCATCGAGACACCTTCTAGTGCACCTTCGGCAGGAGTCTGAGTCAAGACATCATTAACGAGAAGTCCGATATTGTAATCGTAGTCAATGGAGATTCCGGCCTCTGGAGAGCTTGCAGAGTAGGTTAAATTCCAAAGACTGGTTACAGCATCCCATGAGAAGGTTCCGCCGGCCTCGGGTGTTCTGATCGTTGGGGAAGAGGGAGGGGAGCGTCGCGAAGCGGCCAGAGAAGGAGGAGTGTCTTCAAAGGAGGTGGCGGTATTGCTCGCTCCTTGGGCCATCCCAATGGCCGAGGCCGCCACAGTGGCAATATCGTCGTCAGTTAAAGTTGTTGTTTTAGTGGTAGCGGTTAGGAGTTGCGTAGTTGCTGCCTCAGAATATTGGCATTTTGGCAAAAATCATTGGCGTTTTATTTTTTTATTCTTCCGATAACCCATTGATTTGTTGATGAAAATAATAACAATTCAGTTTTTTATCTTTTTGCTTGATAATAAATGGAGAGAATCAACACTCTAATTAAAAGTTCGGAGGAACGTATGCAGATATTTTTAATTAGTGCTTTGGCAACCCTTCTGTTTGTAAGTTGTGTCACAGAGGTCACGACAGTTGAGCGGCCCGGCCATGAAGAAGAAATCATTATAGTGGATCCAACCCCAATTCCGGAGATGACTCCTGAATTGGAAGTGACGATTGTTCCAGAAGCTACACCAACTCCGGAACCAACAGCTACACCAACTCCGGAACCAACAGCTACACCAACTCCGGAACCAACAGCTACACCAACTCCGGAACCAACAGCTACGCCAACTCCGGAACCAACAGCTACGCCAACTCCGGTTGCGGATACTACCGCACCAGTTGCCGGTGCTGCTTATGCCAATCTTTCTGTTCAATCTACTTCGCTAACGCTGTATTGGGACTCTGCAGTTGATGAGACAACTGATATGTCACTACTGACTTACAAAATAGTTAAAGGTTCATCTTCTGCGGCCATCGATACCCTAGATGAAATAGAGGCAATTTCTGGCCTAGACCTTATTGCAGATTATCACATTAACGATAACTATTTGGTGGGAGTTTATAATCTGGACCCACTAACCACATACTATTTTGCGGTAGTGGCCAAAGATGAAGCGGGTAATCGTGTTATTTTTCCGATTGTTTCGGCCACCACCTTGGCCCAGTATACCGCAGTGTCGTTATTTGCGGGTGCCGCAGGGGTGACTGGAACAGTGGATGGGATTGGTGCGGCAGCACGCTTTAATCTTCCTTCGTCAATCGCCAGTGACGGGGCCCGCTTATATGTTGCGGATTGGCAAAATCATAGGATTCGTCAAATCGAAATCTCTACAGGAGAAGTTACTCTTTTGGCCGGAGGCCTTTATAGTGGAGTAGATGGGACTGGAGCGACCGCCGGCCTTAAATATCCGACGGGAGTGGCCACTGATGGTGATTACGTCTATGTTGCCGATTATGGCAATCATACAATTCGCCAAATTGAAATTACCACTGGTATTGTTACAACTCTGGCCGGTTTGGCAGGAACTTTGGGGTCAACAGATGGAATTGGTTCTGCGGCCAGATTTAAAAATCCATATGGGGTTACTACTGACGGAATAAACGTGTATGTAGCAGATTACGGAAATCATACCATTCGCAAAATTGTCATTGCCACAAGAGAGGTTACAACTCTGGCCGGTTTGGCCGGAACCTCTGGGGCAACCGATGGGATTGGTTCTGTGGCAAGATTTAGAAGCCCGAAGGATTTATTGGTAATGGGTAATTTCTTGTATGTTTCTGATACTAGTAATTATAAGATTAGAAAAATAGAGATCTCTTCGGCGACAGTGTCGACTTTTGCTGGTACTGGAGTTTCGGGATCAACGAATGGTGTTGGCACCGTGGCACGTTTTGCTATGCCTGTGCAGATTGCCACGGATGGGGATAATTTATATGTTGCGGATGCAACCAATAGTGCTATTCGCAAAATTGTTATATCAACGACGATGGTTTCTAGCATAATTACTTCGGCCAATGGAATATCTCAGGCGACAGGAGTGGTGGTGGATAGTGATTTGATGTTTATCGCAGATAGATTAAACCACGTTATCCGCAAGGCCGAGTAGTAGGATTATCGCCGAATGATAGTGTGTTTGTACCTATGATTTTTTTCTTTCAAAATATGAAAGATCGACAAAAATTGCCGCTGCAACAATTAGGGTACGCACTTGATTGTTCATGGAAGTATCGGAAAACTCCACGATAAAATTATCTCGATCGGTTAGTGCTTCCGATAAAAAACCTGACCACTTTTTATTAATTTCGGCTAGTTTTTTGCCATTGCGCATGAAAGGGAAAGACCAAATGCGCCAGATGGGAGAGGAAACCTCCATGATGGTTGCGCCGGTGCTATTTTCCACATCAAATTTTTTTGAAAGTATAGAAAATTTTTTTTGAATTGCCCCAAGAGATTTACCCGCGGCATCACGAACTTCAATGCGCTCAAAATACCAGCGGAATGGGTGATGGGCGGTTGCTGACAATTCACGGTTGATGTTGAAGATATAAATATCAAATGTTCGCCAATGCCCCAAGAAGGAGCGCATAATGAATCCCCAAAATCCTTTTTGCTGCTCGGCCGCAAACCCGATGGGCCGTTTTTGTTCATCGAGGATTTCATATTTGTTGCGAGTCTCAAATCCAATCCACTCACCAAGCTCATGTCTCTGCTGAACAAGAAGACGTTGGAGTGTGGTGAGATTTATTTCTGCTGTTTGTTGAGGTGTTGACGCCATTGTTATGTACTCCATTTGCTTTCGTTGCTTGGCAGCGATGATCAGCTGCAGGCCTTACGAGGCCGTTGATATGTTAAAATCGTTGTTGTTTTATTAGGGGAGGCTGCTTATGTCGACTATTTGCAGGCCACCAGTAGCTCCACAGGCCATATAGGCGTAATCCCCAGATACTGCGACGCCGTAGATTGTACCCCATGGGTTACATGTAACGGCCCCGATTTTAGTAATTGCGGAGTCATTCCTAAAGACAGTCATATTAGATCCAGATGCAGCAAAAATATATGTTCCATCTGTAGCAAGATCAGCTATGGGATTAGAGAGTCCTTCGCTTGTTTCTTGCGTATTCCAGGTCGGAGAAGCTGCTGTCGATACGTCAATTTTTGTTAAGTAATTAGAAGTCCCGATATAAACGCTAGAAGCAATTCTTACTATTGATCGTGCATCTTCGGTTCCATTACTGATGTATCCTAGCGATGTTCCAGAGGTTAACGAGGCAGTACGAGAATCCATTCCGTAAGATCCACTGGCGGTGAAAACATATGCGTTGTCAGAAGAGGTGGTAACGTCGTAGATGGTATCAGAAGAAGTAAATGTTCCATCAACACTTGGGTTTGTCGGAGTACTAACGTCGACACGATATAGTGCGGTGCTGGAGGGGATGTAGAGGTTACTTCCAATTTGCGCTAGGCCACCACTTGTTGATCCTGCTCCTAAGCTAAACCAAGCATAATACGCAGAAGGAGATGTTTTGCTGGTAATATCGATGATATCTAAAAATGCTGATCCGTTATTTCTTGTTAAAAAGGCAGTATTACCAGTTATGGCCAAATCAACTCCAGGAGTCGACATGGAAAGTCCGCCGACGAGGGTGGGGGCCGTTTTGTTTGAAATATCAAATATTTTTAGGCCATCACTTCCATCTGCCACGTAGGCATAACTGCCATCTACTTTCACTTTCATTGCGTTGGTGGAAATATCTGTGCCAATTATTGTCATGTGGTTAGGAATATGTTCAAAATCAATATAGGAATTAATTCTAAGATTGCCTGCTCCGGGGCCAATATCCCAATCATTGATACCAACTGTGCAAGTTGACGAGTAAGAAGCAGTACTAAATTTAAAACAATCAGAGAGAGTGCCGGAACCTTCTTTAATTGTTGTCAAAGATTGATTGAACACTTTGTAGGAAAATAAATTAATTGAACCAACGGATTTTTCTTCCAATGTTTTTTTTACCGCTACGCTCTCAACTTTCATTTTTACGAGATTATCATCGACTGTTTTGAATAGGAAAAGATCGTTGGCCTGAGTAGTTATTCCTGGAACTCCATAAAAAATTCCATCTGATCCTGAGGATGTAGTGTAAATACCGCTATTGAGTCGACATTGCAGATATGCCGCAGTTATTGCATCATAATCTTTTAGTACTGTCGTACAAGCAACAATCGGTTCATTCTTAACTTTTGCCAGCGTTACGTTGTTTCTGGAGTTAAAATACACGGCGGATCCAGAAGTTCTTAGATATATATCGTGATTAATAGAGTCAAGGCTTCCGCCAGAAAAAGTTGGAGTATCTAAATCGTAAACAAATTGAGAGCCATAATTTAAATAAATGGATGTTCCACTGGTGCCGGTATTTACAATGGCCCCTGTTGTTTTGCTATAAGTGGTATATTTTAACTTCAAACTGCTTCCAACTGACTCGATATACATTTTGGAATAGTTGTCTGCGGTCGTATTAAAGATAAAAACATCACCGGTAACAAGAGCATTATCGAAAGATGGGCACATAGAAAAGAGTTTGCCCTGGATATATTGGGAATTTATAGAATCATATGTGACAGTTACATCATTTAAAGTGCATGATTGCTCCTCACCATAATTTCTATCCATGATGAATGCCACGCTGTACGGTGAAGAAGCATCACTTCTTACAAAAATATTTTCAGACTCATCAGTCCAATCAGCGGTAGAGTGTCCTCTGGGAATTTCATATGGCCTATCGTCAAAGATGGCCCCTCCGTCGCAGTCAGTGGTTTTAAATGGAAGAATCATAGGATAAAAATTAAGTGTATCGATGGAGGTACCCATTGGAATGCGAACATCGGTAATGGCCATTTTACTAGCAGCATCAAAGCTGTAGCACTGGGAGGTGAAATCACGATGAATAAATGGAGGCCATTCATTTACGTATTGATCCATATCTCCTTCATAAAAAAGATCCATTGTTGGCATCATGACTTTGAAAGAAAGATAATCCTCACTCAATGCGGAACATTCGCCCCAGGCCGTCACGGTCTCCGTTACACCATTGGCCGCACAAGCAACCACCTTCAATGGCTTAAATGATCCAGTAGTGCTATCGATAAACTCTGTGCCTCCGAAACGACTACTTTTACAATTGGTAGTATTAATTGTTAAAGAGACAATGGTATTAGCTCCGGTCAGCATCATAGGAACTTCTGTCGAGCAGCGGGCCACTCCGTTCATTCTGTTATCAATGTTGCCATCCGCCCATCCCATTGCGGCAAAGATCCAACTCCCATTATCTAAAACAGCGGAGGATTCTTCAGTATCATTTGTTAAAGCGAGAGAAAAAGTTTGTGCTTTTTCTATAGAGTATCCGACAATCATCACTCCACCATTTTGTGCAATGGTTCCACCGCGTGTTCTATTACCAAGAAGATTTTGTAGGTTAAAGGTTACTTTCGTTTTGTCAGGAGGATTTTGTCCGCAAGCAGGAATTAATAGTGATAAAACAAAGACAACTATTACAGCGACAATAACATTAAGTGGACGTACGAAAGTTTGCATAATGAACCCCTATTACTGTTTGTTGGCCTTAGGTAAAAGTAAGTTTTTTATTTGTAGTCGTAGAATTGTATGGAGCTTTTTATTTGCCGTCAATGGAGTAAAAATGTCTTAGCTGTATTAGATAAGAAGGTGGCCAAGTGCACTAAAATTTGTACCCCAAATTTAGGCCAAACAAGAGGTTAAAACGATCAAGATTTGAGATTATGCCACTATCTTCTTTTAGGCCAAAATAGAGTGCACCTAGCGAAAATCCAAAGTAATATCCGCCGCGCTCACATAGATCTGCCGAATAATCTTCGGTTAACAGCAACGAGGCCCCTATGCGGGCCATAGAAATTATTCCAACATCGTGTCGGTTGGAGGTTCCGGCCAGGAGTTCCAAATACTTTGAGTTGTTGCAAAACTGCTAGACAAAAGAGTGAGTTGCAAAAGGAGACAGATGCATTTTTTTAATGAACTTGGCATAATATATCTTTTTACAAAAGAGATATTTGCACAAGTATTATTTTTTACGGCCCTCTTTTTTTTATCCATGGCCGTTATTTAAAAATTCATCATCATCATCACTATTACCTTCATATGCATGATCATTTTGTTGTTGTATGTGAGCATTAGCATGAAAAAATTCTTCACCCATTTGTAAAACAGTAGCGATATTTTTTTCGCGATAAATTTGAGCACGAAAGTGGGCAGCATTGTTAAATCCTGCAGCAAACCAGACAATATGCTTTAGTGTCTGCACTAAGATGATTCGTTCGCTATCAAAGTGGGAGGCCATTAATTTATAAAAAACTTGGATTACATTCCAATAGTCGATTGAATCAAAAGTGATGTTGCCATCATCAAAAGGAGTAAGAAAGATAAAGGGATTGCGCAAGGCCCCGCGGCCGATCATCAATCCATCACAATGAGTCGTTTGGAGGTGCTGAAAAATAGTTGAGGCGGTGCGCAGATCTCCGTTGCCGATGATGGGAATGATTTTCTTTTGGGCAATATTTTCAATAAACTCCCAATCGGCCAATCCTCCATATTGCTGCATCCTTGTTCGTCCGTGAATGGTAATTAGATCCACTCCGCAATCTGCGGCCATGCGAACAACTTCTTCTCCATTTTTAGAGTTATGATCCCAGCCAATTCGTATTTTTAAAGTAAGTGGAACAGAGATAACTTTTTTGATTGCCACAATGATCTCAGATAAATTTGGAAGATTTTGCATTAAAGCAGAACCGCCACCTTTACCGACTACTTTTTTTACCGGACAACCAGCATTTATATCAATAAATTTCGGGCCAAATTCACAGGCAATAGCGGCCGCTGTGGCCATTGCGCGAGCATCTTCCCCAAAAAGTTGAATTCCCCAATTTTGTTCTGCGGGGTGAGGGGTAAGCATTTTTATAGTTCGCGGATTTTTGTATCCAATACCGTGACAAGAGATCAGCTCACTGGTGGTGGACCCAGCTCCGAGTGCTTCAATAAGTGCACGAAAAGGGGCATTGGTTATTCCGGCCATCGGCGCCATAAGCAGTTGAGATGGAAAATTAAATTTTTCTATCTTCATTGTTTGGCGGCGATTGATTATGGTATTAATCTTATCGCGGGTTACTGGGGGAAATTCGTCCACTAATTTATGCTTCACCATCTATTTAACCTTGATAATCTATTCGTTATTGATATTATCGTCTGCCTAATTTGTAAATCGGAGAAGTTCTCATGTTTGATACCCTCAGTGATAAGTTTATCGATGCTTTTCGCCATGTGCGTGGAAAATCTAAAATCTCAGAAGAAAATATTGAAGAGACTCTTAAAGATGTACGCACTGCTCTTTTGGAAGCGGATGTAAACTTTAAAGTAGTTAAAGAGTTTGTAAACGTGGTCAAGGAAAAGGCCTTGGGCGAGAAAGTCGCTAGAGGGGTCAATCCTGGTGAGCAATTTGTAAAAATTATGCATGATGAGTTGGCCCACATGATGGGAGAGGCCAACGAGGAAATAAATCTCAACCGGCCGCCAGTTATCCCTATTTTGGTGGTGGGATTAAATGGCCAAGGGAAGACTACTTTTTCTGGAAAACTGGCCCGTCACTTGATGGAAAAAAAGAAAAAATCAATCTTGCTCGTGCCGGCAGATACCTTTCGTCCGGCCGCCAAAGATCAATTAATTACTTTGGCAAAAAGCATTGGGGTGGAGTGGTTTGATTCTGATTTGAAGATGCATCCTAAGGATATCGCCTTGCGAGCGCTGGAGGAGGCGGCAAAATTACATAAGGATATAGTGATTATTGATACTGCCGGGCGACTACATGTTGATGCCGACTTGATGGAACAGATCAAAGAGGTCAAACAGGCGATCGCGGCCTTAAATCCCGAGGTATTACTGGTGGCGGATGCGATGACGGGCCAGGAAGCGGTGAATGTCGCTAAAAGCTTTCATGAGGCGATTACATTGACCGGTGTTGTTTTGTCTAAAATGGATTCTGACGCTCGCGGTGGGGCGGCGCTCTCTCTAAAATATGTTACAGGTGTTCCTATTCGCTATATCTCCACGGGTGAGAAGATGCAGGATTTGGAACTATTTCATCCTGATCGCTTGGCCAAAAGAATTTTGGATATGGGAGATGTACTTTCGCTGGTGGAGAAAGCGGAAGGAATGATGGAAGAAAAAGAGGCCCTTCGAATGATGAAAAATATGGAGAGGGGTAAATTCACGGTAGATGACTTTTTAAAGCAGATGAATATGATTTCTAATCTTGGCTCAATGGGATCAATTTTAAAAATGTTGCCCGGTATGGGGCAGGTGATGAAGCAGGTAGGCGATCTCTCTCCTGCAGAAAATGAGATGAAAAAGATGAAGGTTATTATTTCTTCCATGACTAAAAAGGAGCGAGAAGATTATAAAATAATGAAGGAATCTCACATTAAACGGGTGGCCTCAGGTTCTGGAACATCTATTCAAAGTGTACAAGATTTTCTCGCAAAATTTCGTCAAATGGAGAAAATGATGGGTAGTATGATGAGCATGTTCAAGGGCGGAATGCCGGGATTTCCTGGAATGGGAGATGGGGGAATGCCTGAAATGGGAGCGCGCAAGGGATTTCGTCAGGCCCCTTCTATGCCTGGGCCGAAAAAAAGTGGGACGGGGAAACGTGGGCCCTGGGGGAAGGGATATTTTTAGAGGTGGGTATGATCTGGCAAAGTTTGCGAGTTGACTTATAAGGGTAATTGATTTAAAAATCACCTTTCATATTGGTTTATAATTTTTATATTGGGGATAACTTTTTATAGGAGCAATTAATGGTTAAGATCAGATTATCTCGTGGTGGCAGAAAAAACAGCCCAATTTTCACAATCGTAGCAACTAGTTCTCGTAACTCCGCAACTGGAAAGTTCATTGAGCGACTAGGTAAATACGATCCAAGGTCAGAAAATATTTTGGCCAACATTAAGACTGATCGAATTGCCTATTGGCTAGGGACTGGCGCCGAACTTTCTGATTCGGTTAGTTCATTATTTAAAAAACACAAGATTGACATTAAATAAATTCGATATTATAAATTGAAGGTCCGTTTTAAATTCTATTCAGTGAATTAGAAAGATTAACCGAAGTAAGCAAGTGGAGTTGTGTCATGAGTGAATTGAAAGGTCTTATCGAGTACGTCAGTAAACATCTTGTCGACATGCCAGACAAAGTAGATGTCACCGAAGTTTTAGGTGAGCAAACAACTGTGGTTGAATTGCGTGTAGACAAAACTGATTTGGGTAAGGTTATTGGCAAGCAGGGAAGAACTGCTCGGGCCCTCCGAACAATTTTAAATGCGGCATCAACGAAACTTAAAAAGAGATCTGTTCTCGAAATTATTGAGTAATAAGTAATTTTTTAATAGTTAGTAGATTTTTGATAAAGGCAAACTGTATTTACCGGGAGCGTAGTCAGTTTGCCTTTTTGTTTTTATATCCTGATATTTTTTATCACTGCAGGCGTAATTAACATAAGGGAAAATGGCAATTCCTCCACGCGGCGTAAATTCGCCAACTACCTCTAAATACTTTGGTGAAATTAGGGCGGTTAGGTCTTTGGCAATTTTTGTCACACAATCTTCATGGAAGTCTCCATGATTTCTAAAACTAAAAAGATAAAGTTTTAAAGATTTAGATTCAATCATTTTTTTATCAGCGATGTAGTTTATGAATATTTTGGCAAAGTCAGGTTGGCCAGTTTTTGGGCAGAGGGAGGAAAATTCTGTACAGATAAAGGAGGCCCAAGCATCCACGTCTGGATTTAAATTGGGAAATGCTTCTAAAATTTCAGGAGAATAATTTTTTGGATAATTAGTTTCACCTAGGCCAAGTGCTTTCACCGGAAGGTTGGCCATTGTTCTGCCGGAAGACTTTTTTTGGGTTGCCATATTTGATCCTTATTTTTTTGTATAACTGTTTTAATTATATTCTATCTCATTAAAGCTCGGCCAGAATATAATCAAGGAGGTGACGGCCAGGTGTGTAGGGGATAGAATATTTATAGATATGGAAGAGGATAAGAGACAAAAAATTGAAAAAGAATTTGCCCATCATCAAGATAAAATGCAAAAGATGGAGGAGCGCTATAAGTGGCTGGCGCGCGGGTCTAAGGATGCACGGAGAGGAAGTGCCGGGCGAAATCATCAGCGTAGAATTTATATTTATGCGGCAGTTATTATTTTGGCAACATCCTATTATATGATTTTATTAAAGCAAAATGGTGAAAGCAGTAGGCAGAAAGTTAATGCGGTCGAATATTTTTTTCCTAAGAATATGTCCGCTATTTTGCGTTCAGAAGAGTCGGAGTTACCTATTACAATTGAGTATAGGCACTTACCTGCGAATATTTGGGAGGTACGAGAGATTTTTGGGCAAAGTGATTTAGTGAGAAAATTTCAGGCCGAAGGGGGGACTATTTTTCAACTGGTCGAGAGTGGGGGCAAAAAAGAGTGGTCAAAAAGTTATTTGCAGCGAGGAGATCTCACGATGGGAGGGGCATATAAAGTTATAGATATCAATGTTTCAGTAAGTACGTTTATTGGCCATGTGGAAGAGTGTCTAAAAGTTATCAATCAGATATCTTCGGTTGTGGAAGTTTTTTGTCGTGGATATGGAAAAACTAGTTCTACTAACTTTGACTATAAGATTAGATCCATTGATCCGATTGTAGAAGAGTCTAGCGATATAGAGAATTAGAGCATTAGCGAATAAAAGGATTTGATACAATTTCATCACTAATGAGTGTCATTAGGCCATGGCCACAAATTACTTGCGTGGCGCCAGGTAAGGTAAAGAGTTTACCTTTGATCGAGTAAACAATCTGGAGATAATTTCCACCAAAAAGATCTGTGCGGCCAACGGAGTGAAAAAATAGAGTGTCGCCAGCAATGAGCAGCGGAGAGGTAAAATCTTCCGAAAAAAAGCAAGTAGAGCCAGGAGAGTGTCCAGGAGTGGCGATGATTTTTAATCGAGAAAGAAAATCGCCCAGATCTGGATCTGGCGTTTCTAGGATTGTTGTTTCTGTTAGGTAGCTATCAACTTGCGTGGGGGGATCTAGGCGCAGGCCAAACATGTTGGACTGCTCGGCAATATTGGCGTAAAGTTCCTTGTCTTTCTCATGCAGTGCGACTTGTGCTTGGTATTTTTGTTTAAGATTGCTGGCCAGGCCAATATGGTCAAAGTGAGCATGAGTGTGAATCAACCATTCTATTTTGTTGATCTTTAGTTGGGAAAGAATAGCGTTTATATCAGCAAGATTGTCTCCTGGGTCAAAAACAATAGCGTGCTTGCTTTTTTTTGCGCAGATGACGGTACAATTAACTTGGAGGGCGCCAACCGGAAAAACGGAGAGAGTGAGTAAATCATTTTCGGCAAAGAATAGTTTTTCCATGAGGCTCTTTAGAAGTAGTAGCGAGCGCCAATGCCAAAATCGGCATCTGATTGCATTGATGGTAAAATATTAAAAATTAGAGCAAGTTCGGAGAATATTTCAATACGGGGTTTAGAAAAATAGTAGCGAATTCCTAGCGGAAAGCGTGCACTCAGGATGACATCAGCCGATTTACTGGCCTCGGTTTCTACGAAAATCCTCCCGCCAGCACCGTAATAAACATCTATCATTGCTTTGTCGATGGAGAGTAACTCTGGTTTTGTCCAGAGGTGGTCGGCGTAAATAACTAGGCGGTCGTATTTTGCATCCAAAGACCACCCCAGTCCGGCATCTACTGCACGATTATCCAGGTAGTTCATTTTTGCTGTTAAGGCCGTTTGATTTCCTAAAATAAAACCAAGGCCATAGCGTTTGCTAGATTGTTCTTCCGCCCAAGCAGTAAAATTTGGCAGTATCGAGATTGTTACCATAAGCATAGATAAAATAGTTACTTTCATAATTATAAACTCCGTCCGATTGGGGTGCGATATTACTTGTTCAATATAGTTTAAAAACGGTTGCTCGTCACCTGCGTTTTTATTAGAATTATCTATCTTTTAAATCTTAAGATAGTCGGAAGAGAGGAGGGAGGCCGTGTTAAACGAATTACAGACAGAATTAATTTCCCAACTAGAAAAATTTCGCAAAGAGAAAATTGAGCCCTTCGCGGAGGCCGATGATCATGCTGAAAAATTTCGGATGGATATTTTTAAGCAGTTGGGCGCGCTGGGATTTACCGGCATGACCACACCAGAAGATTTTGGAGGAGTGGGGTTGACTTATCAAGATCTATGTACGGCCTTGATTGAACTTTCTAAGTCCTCCGTCTCCTATGCTGTGACAGTTTCGGTTTCTTCCATGGTGCAATCGATAATAAATGAATATGGAAACGATGAACAAAAGTCAAAGTATTTGCCAGAGCTTGCTTCGGGGGAGGCCATTGGTGCTTTCGCACTTACCGAGTCTTCTGCGGGGTCGGATGCCGCTTCTCTTTTGACTACCGCCAAGAAGACTGCCAAAGGTTATATTTTAAATGGATCTAAAATATTTATTACCTCTGGAGGCATTGCAAAGACATATATTGTCATGGCCCGCACTGGAGGAGAGGGGGCGGCTGGCATTTCCGCGTTTATTGTAGAAGATGGAAGGGCCGGTTTTTCTTATGGCAAAAAAGAACGAAAGATGGGCTGGAAAGTTTCCCCAACCAGAGAATTAATTTTTGAAAATTGTTTGGTGCCAGAGGAAAATATGCTGCGTAAAGAAGGCGTCGGATTTAAGATTGCTATGTCGGCATTAGATCGAGGACGCATTACCATTGGATCGATCGGAGTGGGACTGGCCGAAAGGGCCCTGGACGAAGCGATGAAGTATGCGCTAGAGCGTAAGCAGTTTAAAAAATCTATTTTTGATTTTCAGGCCTTGCAATTTATGTTGGCCGATATGGCCACAGAAATTGAGTCATCTCGTTTATTAGTAAGACAAGCGGCCAAGCTTTTTGATGAAAAACGAAATGATCAAAAGCTGGCCTCCATGGCCAAGCTTAAGGCCACCGATACTGCTATGAAAGTTACCACTGATGCAGTACAGATTTTGGGAGGAGTTGGTTATACTAGCGAATATCCTCTTGAGCGCTTTATGCGTGATGCGAAAGTGTTACAGATTGTAGAGGGAACGAATCAAATTCAAAGAGTGGTGATTGCTAGAAAATTAAAAGGAGAATACGATTCTTGAAAAATAAAAACGTAAATATCAAAAATAAAGCATTAAATCCCACAGTCGCAAAACTAGGAATGGTCTCTTTTTTTGCTGATGTGGCCAGTGAGATGCTTTATCCAATTACCCCGATATTTTTGACAACCATTTTAGGTGCATCTGCAACCTTTGTCGGTGTGATTGAGGGAATTGCCGAGGCAGTGGCCAGTTTGCTTAAAACCTATTCGGGGATTTGGTCGGATAGAATTTTAAGGCGCCGCCCTTTTTTATTTGCCGGTTATTTTTTAGGAGCAATTTCTAAACCACTGATTGGCCTCTCTTCTACTTGGATAGGAGTATTGAGTGCGCGGGTAATAGATCGTACAGGTAAGGGGTTGCGCTCATCGCCGCGAGATGCTTTGATTGCTGATTCAGTTGATGCCTCGGCGCGAGGAGCGGCCTTCGGTTGGCATCGAGGAATGGATACTTTGGGGGCGGCAGTCGGCCCATTGTTGGCACTGTTGTTATTATCATTTTATGGCGATAACCTCCGTCCCCTTTATTATTGGGCAGCAATTCCCGGATTGTTTTCAGTACTAGTTATTTTTTTTGTTAAAGAGCCGGCCAGTGGGCGGACAAAGAGTGAGGCCTCGAAATGGAAAAATCCTCTTTCCTTGTGGGGCGAGTTTGGGGGAGAGTTTAAAAATTATATTTTTGCTTGGGGGATTTTTTCTCTTACCAATTCTAGTGATGTTTTTTTGCTTTTAAGGGCCCGGCAGATGGGTTTTTCTACCGCCGGAGTTATTTGGCTTTATTGCGCATATAATTTGGTTTACTCGTTATCTAGTCCCTATCTTGGCAAATTGTCCGATAGTATCGGGCGAAAAAAATTGATGCTATTTGGAATGATAATGTTTGCTGGCGTATATGTTGGTTTTGCTTTTGCTGGCCAGCTTTGGCATTTTGCTTTTTTGTTTGCGGCCTATGGGTTGTACATGGGAGCTACCGATGGAGTTGGAAAGGCCATGGCCGTAGATTATGCTCCCTCCAGGCTTAAGGCCTCTGCGGTGGGAATCTTAGGAACGGTTACTGGATTTTGTACTATTTTGGCAAGTACAATGGCCGGATTACTTTGGGATCATGCTGGGGAAATGTGGCCATTTTTGTATGGAGCTGCCGGTGCGTTGGTTGCGGCAGTTTATTTGAAGGTTTTGAAAAAAATCTAAATGGTGTTGTAATAATTTTATTATATAGTATTCCAGAAAAACAAAGGCGGTTTTAGCTACTCTTCGTTTTTCGCCTTTGTCTGGCTAACTTTTTCAGATTTTGAAACTATCTCAAGGTCAGCCAAATCGCTTGCAAGACTTACCCATTCTTGAATTAAAATAAGAAATTTTTTGTGATTCTCTAGCTGTTTTTTTACCTGCTCAACATTTTCATCCTTCACAAACCTGGTTGTGCTTTTTCCATTGTAAGTTGGGCCTTAGGCACGTCATAGACGGTTTTAATTAAATATTCTATTTCTCTCGTCATGATTTTTAATCCGCAAAAAAATAAGATTTTCTTTCATAACTCATACGTTGATATGAGGAAGGGACATAGCCATATTGTTGGGCCCATAATCGATTCCAGAGGATTGAAAAAAGTTCTTTTGCTCTTTTGAAGTATTAGATCTTGAGATTCGAACAATTGAACGATGGGAAATAGTCCCAGAGGATCGGCGCAATGGCCCAGACACTCCTCCAGCAAACGCATTAACAACAGCAGAACTCGCGCGTCTTTTGGACTTTTCAGAGTTGGCCAACAATATTGATTTTAAGATTTTGGGATTTTCGGTGGAATTTAAATGGGAAGGGTAATTGGGAGATCCCTTTAATTCCTACTATACTCAATAATTAATTGTTTCAAGTGCGAGGCGCATCTACCTTGTTTTTTGCTAGTGGCCAAGAAGTTTTTCCAAAGGTTGTTTAAAATATTGTGTTGATCTAACTCCGAGATTGTCCCGATGCTTTTTCCACTTCTATTTATCGCGTTGATCTGAGTTTCGACTTCTCTCATAAAATCTGCCGCCCATGCTGGAGGAGTATCTAGACTTTCTAAATATTCAACCAACTGTTTCATTTCTAAATCGGTATGAGGAGTAATTAGCAATAGGCCTTCCAATGAAGATCCTTTAAAAACCTTTTGAAAAAAATCTTCAACCTTTACGCCATCTTTTTCTGCATTTTTTAACATCTCCTCCCAGAATTTCCCCAATGCCACGGCTTTTCTTACTTCTAATTTCATACGCTCTGGGTTCATAAAAAAATCATTTGTTGAAAAACCTAATGGCATCGGAAAGCCGGCAGCTGTAAGTTCTGCCGCGGCCCAAAATCTAGCAAGTCGGCCATTTCCGTTGTTGAGCGCATGAACTTTTGGAACTTCATCTAGGATTTTTGCTGCCCTATCTATTGGATTTTTGATTTTGCCAACTTTATCCATAATTAATGAAAGGGCGGTGGTTGAAGCTGTTCCTCCTTGTAACCAACTATGCCCAGGGGCTGGTAATCGTTTAAACTTTAAAGTTACAAGATTTTCTGTTTTATTAATTTCAAAAAATTTTCCCAGGTGTGACTCAACTTCTAAACCACCAGCAGCTTTCCATTCTTCTATAGTAAATGTTGGAGCAAGTGAATTTCTATATTCGAGATCAATTTCGCCTGATCCGGCATTGAGTCCACCTTCGACCTTACCAGTAACTAAAGAAAGACCAGCACGATACAAATTTGCATCTTTCCCAACAAGCAATCCAGGGGCTTCGGTTTCCCAGGCATTTATGAAGTTTTCCCAGGCCAATTGTTTATAATTAACGCCATCTTCAATATAGTTTTCATTGAAGCGAAGCCATGGTTTTGTTGCTTCCATTTTACGTAAATCTTCACTGACTAATAGGGGGTCTACTAAAACGAAGGTTCGACTTAGTTGAGAATACTCTTGAGAATTAGGAATGTTTTCAAAAGCAGATTCCCACTTAACTAGGCTAATGCGTTGGCGTTGTTCGTTGTTAATAGGAGGTGTTGCCGCATGTCCTTTGCTAATTTTAGCTAATCCTGTTTTGGTAGATTTTTCAAGTTTTTCTAACGCATCAAAAACTTTCAACTGCAATGGACTTTTTTGAAATTGGGGGGTAAGTCTGAAATTTTTTAGTCCTGCGATAAGTTGGTTGTTGAAGTTTGGAAAATCGGCAGAAAATTGTTCTATGGTTTTTACGAAGATATCAGGCGATGGATTGGTGTCTAAAAGAACTTGAAAAAATGCTGCTTGGTTGGGAATATGCTCCATGTTCCACGCTTCAAGATTTTTTGGCAAAACTTCTTTTAATACCTTTCGGGCAGCCTCAAGCTCACTTTTTTGGGCATGTGAAAGAGTATTGCTTAAGCTATTGTTTTGGAGACGGAAATATAGTTCCCACCATTTTGAAAAAGAACCAGCGTGGAATGATCTTTGTGATGTTGATTTTGTCACCCCTGAAATTAATTCACTAAACTCTTGAGAGGGGTTTTCTAACTCTTTAATAATAATTTCTTTAATCATCAAAACCCCATTCTGATGATCAGTCGATGCAATGTTTTTTAAAAGATTGGAATTAATATCAAGATAATTTTCAAAAGAGGCGTGAATAATATTTTTTTTATGTTGCTGGCTGATGTCTGGCCCTAGAAATTTATCGATAGTTTCTAAGAAATTATTTGATAGGTCATAAGGGGTACCATGCGATAATCTTTTTTCTAGCTCTGTTCTAATATTTGTCGTTCTATTTGGAGAGAGTGTGTTGGCGTAGTGTAATAAGACGTTTAGTCGATTATCTCGCGACATATTTGCAGAAAAAAAATCAGGGCCCTCGAATAGTTGTAGAATTTGTTCTCGCATTGCGGGAGTAGCGTGACGATTCATCTCAATCAGCATTTGTGGATTTTCATTTAAAATTAATTTTCTTACAGTAGAATCCTCCCAACCCCAGATAGAGGTTAAAGGAAGAAGTTTTTGCACGATTTGATGATCTGGTGATTTTGTAATAAAGAGCGCAAGTACCGATTTTAAAAAGCGTTGGTCTTTTGCCGTTGCTACGGTGCGAGATATTCTATCGATCTCCTTAGCTAAATAGTCTAAAGACTCGTCGAAAATAATTCGTTCAAGAAAGATTTTAGTTGAGTTTGGGAATAGATGGCGCCCATAATGTCGTTGTAATGAGGAACATAGAGAAAAAATTGTTTCGTGAAGACTTTCGTTTTGTATGTTTTGGGTTAATTGCGTCCATACTTTTTTTACATCGTTTGGACTAGGGGGACGAATTTTAATGTGGGGTCCAATATTATTCTTAGTTGCAACATTCCATGTTTTAGTATAGCTGTACATGGTCTTTTTACCATCGGAAACATCCACTTCAATTATTAATAAAGATGGTTCGCTTTTGCCAAAGGACATAGAATCAAACAAGTCGGAAGAGTTATAGAGACCGGTACTTGCCGCATCTTGATTCATACTATTCCACTCTGCTAATTTTTTGTATAAATCCTCTGTGTAAGTGGCCGACTCTCCACTATATAAATCTTGATCATATACGGCCGCATTCCCAGGGAAGCCGCCTTTTTCGAGAATTATTTTGTTGGTATCATATGGCCCCCATCTAAAATAGAGAGTGGGATCGGCAAAGCTGGAAAAACTTAGCACCAGATTGATAACAAAAATTTCTAGGTATTTAAATGTAGTTAGTTTTAGTATAAACCTCACCTAAATGTATCGGAATATATGAGGAAATTATTAAATAAATGAAATTCCCCGAATTGACTCAGAATATCTGTTACCAAGCCTCGGTAACAGATATTCTGAGTCAATTCGGGATCGGTTGGGATAAAAAAATAGGGTTAGATTTAGCTTTAGCTTTTTAGAATGAAAATCCGTGATTACTCTAATTCAATTTCCGGTACCCATATTGTTTTGTGCATATTTTATGGGTATTTTTTATGCTGCATATGCATATTTTATTGGCATTTTTCATGCTTGTATTCTATGATTACTCATAGTTACTTTATTAGTTGGAAATTTGGCCATGATTTTTAGAAATGCAATTACAGATCTAGCAAAATGGTTTCATAACACTTCTGCAAGAAAGCCGTTGATTATTCGAGGTGCCAGGCAAATAGGAAAATCAACACTCATACGAATGTTTGCCAAGTCAGAAAATATTAAACTTCTCGAATATAACCTGGAATTAGAAAAAAAATACGAACGCTACTTCAATAATCTGCAAGTGGAAAAGATTATTAGCGATATTGAAATTGATCAAAACGTCCAGCTAAACAGCACTCAAAAGATACTAATTTTTTTTGATGAAATTCAATCTATCCCAAAGGCCCTACACTGCCTTCGTTATTTCTATGAAAAACATCCGCATATAGCGATTGTGTGTGCTGGTTCACTTCTTGAGTTTGTTCTTGAGTCTGCTGATTTTTCAATGCCTGTTGGAAGAGTTGATTACTATTTTTTAGGGCCGATACGTTTTTCAGAATTCTTAGCAAAAGAAAATCCAAAACTTTATTCAAAATGGAAGGAAATACAAATTAGGGAAACACTCCCTAGCTTACACGAACAGCTAACAAAAAGTTTTTATCGATATCTTTCTTTTGGCGGAATGCCTGAGGCGTTAATGCGTTGTTTAGAAAAAAACTATTCTGCCGCTGAGCAATCTTTGCGATCGATTATTTATAATTATAAAAACGATTTTAATAAATACCGAAAAATGATCCCTCAAGAACGTCTTGAAAAAATCTTTGAGTATGCTGGAACAAATCTAGGAAGGAAGATAAAATATTCAAATATTTCATCAGATATTCAATCTAGAGAATTAAAGAAGGCCATAGGTCTTCTGGCCAAGGCCCAGGTATTGGGACTTATTTATAATTCAAACTGCTCTGGAATTCCGATCGCGTCACAAAAAGATGAAAATACATATAAATTTTTATTTTTAGATGTTGGACTTCACATATTGATGAGTGGACTAGGTGGACAAACGTTGGAGCGCATATTAGAAAATGAAAACAGCGAAGCGAATCTAATAATAAGCGGAACAATTCATGAACAGTTTATTGGCCAACATTTACTATATGCAAAGACAAATGTAGAACCTGAGTTATATTATTGGTTAAGGGAAGGCAAAAGCAATAATGCGGAAGTTGATTTTGTGTTACAGCATGGAACAAAAATTATTCCAATAGAAGTCAAATCAGGAAAAACAGGATCACTCAAATCACTAACCCAGTTTGTTATGGATAAAAAAACAGATCAGGCAGTTAAGTTTTCAAGTAATCCTGCGCAAAAAATTATGGTTGATTATAGAAATGCAAAATTCACCTTAATACAATTACCACATTATTTGATTGAACGGGTTTTAGAATTTATAGAATAACAAAATTTTCATCCAGTATTCTACTCATCGGCCATTTACATTAGTTTATATAATATTTTTGGAGTTACGCTAAGCATGCCTAAGGGCAATGGATGGTTTCAGGAAAGTCTCCGACGGACATAAGCACTTCACTCTCTTCCTTACATCGTTTACAAAAGCGACTAAAGTTTCCTGTCGCTTTAAAATGATTTCCACATAAGCTGCAAATACACTCTTTTCGGTTATTCCATCGTCGTATGTTGTAGCTCTTTTTTTCTCGAGGGATTCTCATCATTTATCCTTTGTTAGATTACTATTAATGCTTTGTGGGGCTGGAATCTACAGTATTTAGTATTAACTAGTAATCAGTAAAATGATAAATCAATGTGGGATTATTCCGATAAAGTATTGCTCATGGCATTACTTTTCTAGAGAAGTTATTTTCTATTTTGTTAAATTCGATTGTTATTTGAGTTCCAATAATATTATCGCTTGTCGATAGTATTTTTAAATTGCCTTTAATTTGTTCAACAAGTGCAATAACTAGTTGAAGGCCAAGTGCATTGGACTGGCGCCACTGCTTTTCTTTAGGAAGGCCATGGCCATTGTCTGCTATGGACAAAAGAAAATTTTTATTTTGATGGTGCTCCATTGTTATGGAGATTGTTTTATCTGGCCAATTGGAGCTAGATGGAAAGGCATATTTAAATGCGTTGGTCAAAAGTTCGTTGACAATGAGAGCACAGGGGATGGCCAATGCAATATCTAGGGTAATCTCTTGGACGTTAATATTAATATTAGGTTTTTTTTCTTGCCATCGAAAAGTTTCAGCAATCTCGCTAGAGATTGTCTTAACGAATTGACCAAAATCTACCTGCGCTAAGTTTTTTGAACTATAGAGTTGTTGATGAATGAGGGCCATTGAGTTAATCCTACGCTGTCCCTCGGCCAGTGCTTCTTGTATTGATTTGTCTTTAACATTAGCGGCCTGTAAGCTCAAAAGACTGGAGATTATGGCCATATTGTTTTTAACTCGATGATTAATTTCTTTTAATAGAATTTCTTTTTCTCGTAGGTTATTTTTAATTTTATCTTCACTATGTCGATGGGCAGTTATTTCGCGTGAGATTCCAAAGGTTCCAAAAGCAATTCCTTTAGAATTGAAGACGGGCCCTTTTGTAATTGAAAAAAAACGTTGCATCCCAGCTATGATATGAGCTTCTTCGTAAGTTTCAGGAAGCTTGGTGATGGCATTTTTATCACTCGCAATAATTTTTTCTGCCTCTTGCTGAGGAAAAATAAAAGTATCATCTTTGCCTAATATTTCTTTTACCGGATGGCCAAAAAAATTGGCCGCGGCAGAATTTACAAGTAAATATCGGCCGGAAGTGTCTTTAACGTAAATTCCATCGGAGGTACCTTCTGCTACTGCGAGTAATAGTGCTTGTCCGATGCGATATTTCTCTTCACTGGCACGGAGGGCCCGGTCTGTTTGATTACGCGCTGTGCAATCTTCAAGCACCCATAGAACCCCCATAGATGGATCGGATGGATTAATTGCCTTCCCGTTAAAATGAACTTCTAAAGGGGTTCCATCTTTTTTCAGAACGATTGCCTCTGTTTCATAAATTTTCCCAGTTGTCATAATGGCATAGGATTCAGCAAATTTAGAGTAGGTTTCTTCGGAAGGGTATAGAATTTGGGTTGATTTACCAATTAATTCATCTTTACTGTATTGAAGCATCTCTTCAGTCTTGTGATTGATCCAGACTATTTTGAGATCAATTACTTTTAAAAAACCAATATTGGCCGTTTCTAAAATGGCCTTTTGTTCATTAGCAAGATGATCTAAGCTGGTCTGAAGAATTTTGATTTTAGTAATGCTAGACTCGTCTTCATAATTGCTCGATGGATTTTTACTGTTATGTTTTGTGGCCATAGAGGTAATTAATCTTATGATTAATAAAAAAAGAAATGTGCAGGCAAGAGTTAGCAGTGTTGCACGGCCAAAAAGCTTGTCGTCGCGAAGAGCTATAAAGGTTACAGGAAAAAATGACAAAACGATTAGGGAAATTAAGGTTTTTATTTTTATCATACTGGTAACTCAAAAACTATGGTGGTTCCTTTCGTGGAAGTATTACTAACCCAAATATTACCACCATGATGTTTTATGATTTTACGACATATGGTTAGACCCATTCCTGTACCTGGATATTCCTCTTCGCTGTGGAGTCTTTCAAAGATTTGAAAAACTTTTTCCGCGCTTTCAGCGGGGATACCAATCCCATTATCACAAACTGAGATCTGGTGAATATTTTTTAGTAGCTTATATTCAATTCTGATAATTGGATCCGCTGGTGAAAACTTAATAGCGTTTGATAGAAGATTTTGAAAAACCTGAACAAGGCCAGAAGAGTTACCTTTAACAGTTGGCAGAGGTGCGCAGACAATTTGTGCGTTTGTTTCTACTATTTTTTTTGATAGATTGATTTTTGCTACTGCAACAACTTCCTGAAGATCTACTGGCGTAAAAGCGTTTTGTTCAAGCTTGCCAATTCGCGAATATTCTAGAAGAGAATCGATCAAAGACTCCATTCGTCGTGAGCCTTCAATAGCATAGCTTAAATAATTGTTGGACTTCTCGTCAAGATTATCGCTGGCCTTTTGTTGGAGTTGCTGACAGCAGCTTTTAACCATGGCGAGAGGATCTTTTAAATCGTGAGATATGACGTGGGCAAACTCTTTAAGTTCGTTATTTAGATGCAGTAATTCATCCATTTTTTTTTGAAGTTCTCGGGTAAGCGTTAATTTATCGCAATCAAGTTGATGTTTATAGATGGCCATTTTGACAGTGGCACGCAGAGCATCGCTCGTAAAAGGTTTTAGAAGATAACCATAGGGATTGACAGCGCGGGCCAGAATAAGAGTTTCTTCTTCCGCATGAGCGGTGAGAAATATTAGGGGAAGGTTATGTTTTTGTAAAATTAGATCTGCCGTTTCAATACCATCTAGCGTACCGCTTAAATGAATGTCCATGAGTATTAAATTGGGGATTTGTTTTTCGATTGCCGCCAAAGCATCTTCTCCTGAAGCATAATGGCCAATAACTTCGAAATTATTTTGCTCCATATCTGATTTTATTCGGAGTCTAATGATGGCCTCGTCCTCGACAATTATCACGGTTTTTTTATTCATATATTTTCCTCTCATGATTCTATCTGATATACTTAAGTAAAACCATATCACACAGCGTATTTGCACGTAAGAAGACTCCTACATACTGACTATTATAGATCATTCATTGTAGAGAATACCCTGTATAGCTTGTTTTTAGTTAGAATTGTGTTACTATTTTTTTTAAGACAATATACAGGGAGCAAATTATGATTTCGGTATGTATCGTTGATGATCATCCGATTGCCAGGGCCGGACTAAAGGTAATTTTATCTGAGACCGATGATGTGGTTGTTACCTCTGAGGTTGGTAGTGCGGGTGAGTTTTTTGCAAAACTTAATGATCAAGACTGGCAAGTGATTATTCTGGATTTAACACTCCCCGGAAGAGGTGGCCTTGATATTTTGCGAGAAATAAAAGAGAGAGGCATGCAATCAAAAGTTTTGGTTCTAACTTCTCAGCCAGAAGATCAATATGCCATTCGTGCTTTTAAAGCAGGGGCCTTCGGGTATCTATCTAAAGAAGCTATCTCGACAGATTTAGTGGCGGCCATAAGGCAAGTAGCGCGAGGAGAAAAATATCTGTCTCATCGCCTGGCCGATAGCTTGGTGGAATCCATTGTACATGAAACAGATGGTGTTCCACATAAGCAATTATCTAATCGCGAGTTTGATGTAATGAGACGAATTGGAATTGGCTTTTCCGTGTCGGAGATTGCCGATGACCTCGTTTTAAGTGTTAAAACAGTAAGTACTTATCGAACTAGGATTTTGGAGAAACTTAATTTAAAAAACAGCGCTGACATTGTCCGCTATGTAATACAGTATAAAATAGTATAAGGGCCATTCTTTGTGGCCACTTTTAGCTAGTGGCAAAAGGGGAAATATATTTTCAAAAAAAAAGTAGAGGAAAAACAAGTTAAGGCAATAATGCGCATGCAACAAATTATTTTGGATACTGTGCCGATATGTATCATAATGATTGTGAATAAAAAGCAAGTCTGGGCAAATAAAAAAATGGAGGAAATTTTTCAGTACCAAAAGGAAGATTTTAAAAATCAAACAACCAGATTTTTATATCCATCGCAAGAAGCATATGAAAAATTTCATGACGAGTCATATCCGCCAATGGCCGCTGGACATACGTTTGAGAGTATACAGGAGTTGGTTCGTCGAGACGGAACTCATATTTTTGTGCGCTTCTATGGCAAGGCAGTGGCACCACCAGATATGGAGCAGGGGACAATCTGGATTTTAGAAGATATTACTGAGCGCAAGCAGTCGGAAGAGCAAATTAAAAAATCATTACATGAGAAAGAGATTCTTTTAAAGGAGATTCATCATAGAGTTAAAAACAATATGGATATTATATCTAGTCTTCTCAGTTTACAGGCCAGCACTTCTCAGAATAAGCAGCTGCAAGAGATGTTGATAGATGGACAGCATCGAATTAAGGCCATGGCCATGGTTCATGAAAAACTATACCGAGCAAACAATACTGCCGAGATTGATTTTTCAGACTATGTTGAAACTCTTGTTTCTGATCTGATCTTGTCATATAACAAAATGGGAGACAAATTTACGGTATCTTTAAAGTTATCCAAGATAACGTTGGATATAGATACTGCTATTCCTTGCGGATTAATAATTGGAGAGCTTGTTATCAATGTTTTAAAGTATGCGTTTGTTGGCCAGACGTGTGGAGGGATGGAAGTTTCCCTCGATAGTACTGATGAGAACTGTCAATTGAAAGTTAAAGATAATGGCGTGGGTTTTTTCAAAAATTTTGATTATAGCAATGCAAAAACCCTTGGACTGCAGTTAGTTGAAGAACTGACAGAGCAATTAAAAGGAAAACTGACTATTCAATCAATGCCAGATATTGAGATTGGAACGGAGATAAATCTGGTTTTTCCATTGAAGGCGGAGAGAGGCCAATTGTACGAGAGTAAATAGTACTAAAATCCGTGTGTGCCTGCCAGATATATACAGTGAGCGCCGTTAATAGGATAATTCCTCTGGCAAAATCAATGCTAATTCGCATGGATAACCTCCTCGATTAGATACAGAAAAATATTCCGGCCGATTGTCCAGCGGCCTCCATAATGGCAGCTTCTTCTTTCGTCTCTCGGATAAATCTGCCAACTTGATTTATTCCGCGAAAACATGATTTGCTACTAACTAACGCTCTACTACTTTGTCCTCGGTAGTGATGTCCGCAGTTGTTACTCTTATTTATTCTGTTAGTACGATTTCTTCGATATTCACATGTTTTCATATTCCAGTCCTTTTAATTTCGCTTTATTTTTCTTGGGGCCTGGAATCTACACTTTTTAAGAAGTGATGATAATCGGATTGTCGGTAATGTCAGAGCAACCTAGGGCCGTTTGCTTGTAGGAATTGTCTTAGTTGGATCTGTTTAACTGCCTCAATAAAGGTCTTACATTAAAGTTTCATCTCTTTTTTTACTTCTGCAAATTTTTCTATGGCAAATTTAATGTCATCTTCATTGTGGCCAGCAGAAATTTGTACGCGGATACGTGCACGATCCATGGGAACCACCGGATAGAAAAAACCGATGACGTAGACTCCTTTTTCCAGAAGGCGAGAAGACATCTCTTGCGCTAGCTTGGCATCACCTAGCATAACTGGAACAATCGGGTGAGTTCCAGGCAAAATATTGAAACCATTTTTTTCCATGCCGGCACGAAACATGGCCGTATTGCTCATAAGCTTTTCTCGTAAAGCAGAAGACGATAAAAGTTCAAGTGCCTTAAGTGATGCCTTCACAATACTGGGAGCAACGCTGTTAGAAAAAAGATATGGGCGAGAGCGTTGACGAAGAAGATCAATGATCTCTCGTCGGCCGGAAGTGTATCCACCATTGGCCCCTCCCAGTGCTTTACCTAAAGTTCCGGTAATAATATCCACACGTCCGACCACATCACAATATTCATGGGTGCCACGGCCTGTTTTTCCGATAAAGCCAACGGCGTGAGAGTCGTCTACCATAACAAGAGCATCATATTTATCTGCCAGGTCACAGATAGCTCTTAAGTTTGCAATATATCCATCCATGGAAAATACGCCATCCGTAACAATGAGTTTAAAGCGTGGTGATTTAGAGACAGCTTCTTTTAAATTCTCTTCGAGTGATCGCATATCATTATTTTTGTAGCGATATTTGGAGGCCTTACAGAGACGAACACCATCGATGATACTTGCATGATTTAGTTCATCGCTAATGATAGCATCTTCTTCTGTCAGTAGTGTTTCAAATAATCCGCCATTAGCATCAAAGCAGGAAGTATAGAGGATAGTATCTTCTGTCTTTAAAAAATGAGAAAGCTTATCTTCCAGATCTTTATGAATTTGTTGTGTACCACAGATAAAGCGCACAGAGGATAAACCATATCCCCAATCTTTGTAACTATCTTGCGCGGCCTTGACTACCTCTGGATGGGAAGAGAGGCCTAGATAGTTATTGGCACAAAAATTTAGTACATCTTTAACCGCAGAAACTTTGATTTTGGCCGCCTGATGCGAGTTGATTACTCGTTCAGTTTTGTACAGTCCTTTTTCTTTTATAGTTGCTAATTCTTTTTGTAGGTGTTGTTTAAATGATCCGTACATGCAATATGCTCCTTTATTGCCAATTATTGCCAATCGAGAATAATTTTTCCCGACATACCACTATTCATTAGTTCAAAGGCCTCTTCAAATTTAGTATAGGGAAATTTATGAGTTATGACGGGAGATACATCAAGTCCTCCCTGAATCATTGCCGTCATTTTATACCAGGTTTCAAACATTTCTCGGCCGTAGATACCTTTAATAAAAAGTCCATTAAAGACGACAGTGTTCCAATCAATTTTAGTCTCCGTCGGCATGATGCCTAACATAGCAATTTTCCCACCATGCACCATATTTCCCAGCATGTCGTTAAATGCCAGAGGGTTACCGGACATCTCTAGTCCCACATCAAAGCCCTCCTTCATACCTAGTGCATTCATCGTATCTTTTAAGTTCCCATTTTTTACATTCAAGGCCACGGTGGCACCCATTTTTCGCGCTAACTCCAGACGATACTCATTGACGTCGGTAATAACAATGTGACGTGCACCGGCATGTTTAGCAATGGCCACCGCCATAATGCCAATGGGCCCAGCGCCGGTTATTAGGATATCTTCTCCCAAAAGATCATAGGAGAGGGCGGTGTGAACGGCATTTCCAAAAGGATCAAAGATAGATAAAACATCGGGATTAATTTTTTTGTCACAAGGCCAGACGTTGACATCGGGGATGCAGAGATATTCGGCAAAGGCGCCGTCGCGATTAACTCCTACGCCAAAGGTATTTGGACAGAGATGCCGCCTGCCGGCCAAGCAGTTACGACAACGGCCACAGACAATATGGCCTTCGCCGCTAACGAGATCTCCTTTTTTATAAGCGGTAACATGATCTCCTACCGCCTCCACTTCCCCTAAATATTCGTGGCCGATAATCATCGGAGTTTTTATAGTTTTTTGCGACCAAGCATCCCAGTTATAGATGTGTAGATCGGTTCCACAGATGGCCGTTTTTTTTATTTTTATTTTTACTTCGTTTGACTTGGGAGTAGGGATTGGAGAGTCATCCAACCAGAGGCCGCGGCGGGCATCTTTTTTTATAAGAGATTTCATTGTTTTCAAAATACACCACCTGCTGAATATAGCTACTAACTGCAATAGCTAATTTATGATGGTGTATTTTAGCGCTGAAGATTACTTTTTGTCAGTAGTTTTGGCGTTATTTGTTTTTTCTGTTTCGGCCGTTGGTGGAGTGGTGGCCGTATCTTTTTTGTCGGCCTTATCGCTATTTAGTGGACGAGTGACTACTTCGTTATCAAGAAGTGATTTATTGGCCGAGCTACTTTGAACTTTGGCCAAATAAATTGAATTTCCCATAAAAATAATGGCCAAAATAGTAGTGATTTTTGTTAAGATATTGCCCTGTTGTGCACCAGAAAAAACAGAATCAGAAGTTCCGCCGATTAACCCAGCTTCTGCACCTTTACCAAACTGAATAAGTACAAGAAGGATAATTAAAACAGATATAATCGCTTGCAAAACCATTAATGAAGTTACCATAGTGAACTTTCCTCGATGTTAGGTTAAAACTAATCACTAAAAACTAGAAGCAAAAATTTTTACTTAATTTATAGCTATCTGGCAAGTCGAAAAGCTTTTATTTGCGATTTCCGCTAGCACAAAGTTTGTCATAATCAGCGGCCACTAAACTGGCACCGCCAACTAGTGCACCATCGATGTCTTGGCAATCAAGAAGTTCATCGATATTGCTTGGTTTTACGCTTCCACCGTAAAGAATGATTAGTTCATCGCTGTTCCATTTTAAGGTAGAGTTGATATGTCCACGAATAAATTTATGAACTTCCTGGGCCTGTTCAGGAGTAGCATTTTTACCTGTTCCGATGGCCCAAACAGGTTCATAGGCCACAATTACGTCCTTTATTTTGTTTGAGGGAATCTTGGCCAGTCCTTTATCAATTTGGCCTTTAATAATGGCCTTGGTTTTATCGGCCTCGCGCTCTTCCAGTGTTTCTCCAACACAAAAGATTACCTTGAGTCCAGCGTTGAGGGCATTGATTGTTTTGGTGTTTAAAATTTCATCTTTTTCTTGAAAAAAGGCGCGACGTTCGGAGTGGCCAATTATTACAAAATCGGCCCCCATATCTTTAAGAGAGGCAGCGGAAACATCTCCCGTAAAGGCACCGGAGTTGACATGAGAACAATTTTGTCCGCCCACTTTTACCAGATTACGTGTGCGTGCAAGTTCTTGCAAATATGGGATGTGGATAAATTGTGGGGCGATCCACATATTGCAATTATTATATTTAGCGCATGTCTCATTAAACTCTGTAAAAAAAGTTTTAATGGAGGCCAGGGTCTGATTCATTTTCCAGTTGCCGACGATGTGTATTTTTCGTTTCATGTTTAAACTCCAAATTTAAGTGCTTTAATTCCGGGTAATGTTCCTTGCTCAATATATTCCAACGAAGCACCGCCTCCGGTAGAGACGTGGGACATTTTATCAGAGAGTCCGGCCTTTTGTACGGCACTTACCGAATCACCACCACCTACCAGGGTGAATGCCCCTTTCAGGTTTGATAAAATTTTAGCAATCTCCATTGTTCCTTTGGCAAATTCTTTGTTTTCAAAAAATCCCATTGGGCCATTCCACAATACTGTTTGAGCATCTTTAAGTGTATCGCGAAAGTACTCCATCGTTTTGGGCCCAACATCTAGGCCCATTTTTTCACTAGGAATATCTTTGGAGTTTATGGTTTCACCCTTACCTTCCGTGGAATCACTGACGATATGATCAATTGGCAAAGAGATTTTTTTTGCCGAAGCACTGCCTAAAATTTTGCGGGCCAAATCTACATCCTCCGCATCGCACAGAGATTTGCCGATATTGTGGCCTTGTGCCTTTAAGAAAGGATAGGCCATGGCACCACCGATTATCATCTTATCAACGTTTACTAGAAGTTTTTCGATGATCTTGATTTTATCTGCTACTTTAGCTCCACCAACAATCGCGATAAAGGGGTGCTTAGGTGATTCTACAACTTTATTCAAGGCCTCAATTTCTTGGCGCATTAAAAAACCGGCCGCATTGTTATTTTTAAAAAAGGCATTGATCTCATAGGTCGAGGCGTGTTCACGATGAGCGGTTCCAAAAGCGTCATTAACGTAGAAGTCAGCATAGCCGGCCAGAGTCTTAGCAAATTCATGATCATTTTTAGTTTCTTCAATATGAAAACGTACATTCTCTAGAAGAACCAATTTGGTAGCGTTAAGGCCGATTAAATTTTTAATTCCTTTATCTGTGCATGATTCAGTAAGCACAACTTCTTGGCCAAGCTTGGTTGCCAAATATTTGGCCACGGGCTCAAGAGAATATTTTGCATCTTTTACGCCATCTTTGGGACGGCCTAAGTGACTCATCATAATTAGCTTACTCGCACCGTGTTCTAGAATGTATTTGATGGTGGGCATGGCCATATCAATGCGAGTGGTGTCGGTAATTTTTCCGCTGCCATCCTTGGCCAGTGGAACGTTAAAGTCAAAACGGGCAATTACTTTTTTCCCCTTAAAATTTACTTCGTCGACATATTTGAGAGACATAGATCCTCCTGCGTAAAGGCGAGTGTTGTGCTCGGTGATTATAAAAAAATATTAGGTTGTTAAAACAATAGTGATTATGCCACACATCGGGAAGCTTGTGTAGACTTTTTATATGAATTAAGTATCATTGCAGATATCACTCATTCAACTGATAATTAGCATAGGAAATTGCTTGGAAAAAAAACAGTTCATAAAAAATTTAGGGAACAAAGATAATATTGATTCACTCTTTTTGGTTAAATATATTGCGCTGGTAGAATCTAAAGATGGCCGCACTTATCTCAACATGATTGTTGCGGATGCTACTGGAGACTTAGAGGTTAAAAAGTGGCAGGGGGCGGAAGAGGTTGCTGAGCAAATTAGTCGGGGAGATTATGTCGAAATACAAGGTAAGATTAATAGTTACCAAAACAGACTCCAATTGATTGCATCAGAGATAAGGCCGGCGGTGAAGGATAATTTACGACGCGAAGATTTTGTTCAAGTTAGTGCTAATCCACCAGACCGAATGTTTGGGGAATTGATGGCCATTGTGGAGACATTAGATGATGTTTACATTAAAGATTTTTTACATGCAACTCTTTATGATCCAGAAATTTCTCGGCGTTTAAAAATTTGGGCAGCGGGAAAATCAATTCATCACTGTTATGAAGGCGGCCTGCTGGAGCACACATTGTCATCTGTTAAGTTGGCAGTACTGCTTTCTGCACACTATGCGGTTAATCGAAATTATGTGGTGGCCGGTGCAGTCTTTCACGACATTGCGAAGATTTATGAATTAAGCGATGGTGATTTAGTTGATTATACCGAAGAGGGCAAGTTGATAGGACATTTGATAAAATCGTTTGAACTACTGGATCGCTTTACTGCTAAAATTACTAACTTTCCCCATACAACCAAAATGCATCTACGACATATTCTAGCTTCTCATCATGGAGAATATGAGTTTGGTTCACCCAAAACGCCACAAACTTCTGAGGCACTACTGGTTCATCACATTGATTTAATAGATTCTAAAATGAATTCGTTCGAGACGGCCAAGCGGCAAGATAATAGTTTGGGCCATTGGACAGGCCTTGTAAAACATTTGAATAGAATAGTTTACAAAGGAGAGTTGCCAACATTTCGCGAATATCTAAAGACGCCCGAGGGCGTGCAACAAAGTAACGAAGAAGTGGTGGCGGTATCAGCAAAAAAAAGTCAGAAGAAAAATGAGAAGGGAGAATTAAAGCATTCCTTTGGAGATCATTTGAAAAATTTTAAGGTTAATAATAACGACAATGATAACGATAACACTTGATGGAGAAAATTATGAGAACAAGTTTATTTTTGCTAGCGTTAATTGCCATTTTGGGAAGGACGATGGAGGTGCGTGCTGATTTTTTAGGAAATGATACTTCATTTTTGCAGGCCAACTATCGTTTTTCCTCGGTCAGTAATGATTTTGATTACACCGAAAATTATCACAATTTTAATGTTAATTTGTTAAAGCGCAAGAATGCTGTTTTGCACGGAAGTGGAGTTAGTTATGGAACGGCCCAAAATACTTTTGTCATTGAGGGAGTATATAATTTATATGCTGCCGTGACAGATGTTATAAAAACCTTTCCAGTCGTTCCCTATGCTGGTATGCAATTGGGCATTGGTTACCATCAATTTACTGGGGCAGACAAAAAAGATTATCACGAGTTTGAACCAGCAGATAGCGACTTCAATGATTTTGAACAGATTCTTTATAATTTTATAGTGGCGCGATTTGTTGGTGGCGTTTTGATTGGGATCAATGAGGATATAGGCGCAAATATTTTTATTGCTAAAAATTTAACCATGGATCGCGATTTAGGAATTGGCGGTGGGTTAAACTTAAAGTTTTAAAAGGCCACCGCCCTAATTGGCCGACTAAGCTGCCTTTTTATTATCACCATTTCCTGGGGTGAAATTGGTGCCCGCATTACCGTTTGTACCTTTTCCGCCATTCATTAGTTTTAGGTGATTTTGTGCTTTTTGCTCTTTTTTAGTCAGCTTCTTTTTTTGTTTGTCTTTTCCATTGTGTTCTTTGTGTCCCATTGTGGCCTCCTGAAAAATAATAACGTTTTTCTAGTAGCTACTACTTCGGCGGGGTAGGAAAAATCTTAAATTTTTTTGAAAAGCTATAAAATAAAAGAGTATATAGCTCGGGCAAAAGCTACCATCCCACTTTCTATTTTTTAGAAATGGAGACTACCGCTATAATATTGCTATGAATGCAATAACTAACAATAGTGTAACTATTCCTCGAGTCATCAAGTATGAAAGTCATCAGGATTATCTTAATCGGAGGCCGATTACTTCTTCTTCCACTATGCCAGCTACCGAGCAGGCCACAAAAGTGCCATCGGCCACAAGTGATAAGGCCGATATTTCAGAGCGTGCCCAGGAATTGGCCAAAGATATCGCCACTATGCCGCCAGGGGCAGTGGCCGCCGCAAAAAACGTTGGATCGGCCGCTGCCACGGTGGTGGATGGTGCCACTAAAAGCGTGGCCGTTCCATTAAAAAGCGAAGGTGTAAAAGAGCAAGCTTTGCCAAAAAAAGCTAGTTCTGCTCAGGCCCAAGAAAAAGCTCCACCTATGGTCAACCGGCCAGGGATATTTTTTATAAGTGGATGGCAATTTGGAAAATTAAGTTCGAGCGATGCGGGGGGCCTCAAAGAGATGAGCAAATATATTAATGGGGCGGAACATTTTTCTTGGACGGAAAAAAGTAAGATCATGGAAGAGATAAAAAAACGTCCGACCGAGCGGCCAATAATAATGGTGGGACACAGCTTGGGAGGGGATTTAGCTGTGGAGATTGCTAATGAGCTAAATAATATGGAAAATGGTTTTCGCAAAGTTAATCTGCTGGTGACGCTAGATTCTGTTGGCCTTAATAATGATATTATTCCACAAAACGTAGAGAAAAATTTAAATTTTATTGGAGACAAAGATTTTTTATATAACGATGGCCCCAATATTGCGCGCGACATTGAATTTACCAATGTTATAAATGAGCTTCGTCAGGAAGGGCATACTGATCTAGATGATTCACCAGATATTCAATTCAAAATTTACAAAACCATCGGTGAAGTGGTGGCCAGCAGCACCAGTAAAATATTTGACAACGAGAAGATGGCCTAAAAAACATGCTATTGTGAATTTTATACAATTATGACTAACAGGTCCTTTTTGTCTGGACAATTATGACTCATAGGTTATAATTGTCCAGACAAAGAACAGTTCATTAAAAGGAGCGAAAAAGCTTGCGATATATTCAGGAACAAATTCAGAGCGATTTGAAAAGAAAAATGGTTTTTGTCTCCGGCCCAAGACAGGCAGGTAAAACTACGTTGGCGCGAGATATTATTGGAAAATCTAACTCAATTTATCTTAATTGGGACGACATAGACGAGCGTAAAAGAATTCTAAAAAGGGATTGGAGTGATGAAAGCAGAGTGATTGCGCTTGATGAAATTCACAAATATGGGCGGTGGAAAAATTTTCTCAAGGGAACCTATGATACGCAAAAAGATCGTCATGTCTTTTTGGTTACAGGCAGTGCCAAATTAGATATTTATAAAAAAGGGCAAGATTCCATGTTGGGAAGATTTTTTTCCTGGCGACTCCATCCGCTATGCTTAGCAGAGCTTAAAAAAAATTTTCGTATAGGTATAAATAGCTCGGAGAATGTTATTGGAAAATTGTTAGAATTCGGAGGATTTCCAGAACCGTTTTTTTCAAATGATTTAACGCTTGCCAAGCGTTGGCGTAATGAGCGAATAAATTTGATTTTTCGTCAAGACATTCGGGACCTAGAGAATATTAAAGATCTGACAATATTGGAAATATTTTATTTTCAATTATCTGAACGTGTTGGAAGTGAAATTGTATTTTCAAATCTGGCCAGAGACTTAGAAGTTGCTCCGAAGACGGTAAAAAATTGGCTATACGTTCTTGAGCGCACCTACGCTGTTTTTATTGTATCCCCGTATAGTAAAAGTATGGCCAAGGCAATTGTTAAGGCACCCAAGGCATATTTTTATGATAATGGAGAAGTGCAGGGAGATGTTGGGGCTAAATTTGAAAACTTAGTTGCCAACCACCTGTTAAAGAAAAATCATTTTCTAGAAGATTCTACAGGTGATCGGTATGAGTTGAGCTATATACGTGACCGTGATGGGCATGAAGTCGATTTTGTAATAATAAAAAACCGCAAACCTATTTTGTTAGTGGAGGCGAAAGTTTCTGATACCAAAGCATCCTCTCATTTATTTTATTTTATGCATAAGTTAAAAATTCCTATGGCCGTGCAACTTGTTTTAAATGATGATTGCAAGTTGCCGAGAACAATCGATGGAGTAAGTGTTGTTAATGCCAGCGAGTGGTTGTCACGCCCTCTTGATATGCCATATGGGGCTTAAGAGTATAGCTCGGATATGTCCATGGTTTTTCAAGGAATTGCTGTAAACTGTTCAATAATTAGGCAAGAAGATTATTTTTTACTGTAAGAATTTCAAATAACTTGTTCAAATTAACATTTTGGTTACTATTTAGGTAATGATTAACAGGGCCTAATGCCCAAGTAAATACTTGGATTATAAAATGCGATACGTACTGTTTGTAGTGTTAACTTTGATCTCTGTGATTTTTCGAGGCGAAGTTTTTGCTTCTTCTTGCATCGAAGTTGCTAATGAGCTGGTCTCTAAATTTGCAAAAGAGAGCAGCTCAATTGGGGAATATCCAAAAAGCTATGTCGAAATTTCCGAGATAGTTAAGGCGGAAGCTTATGGCAAAGAGCTTAGCGAAATAATGGCCGACGATTTTAAGATTAGTGTATTATCGACAGATGAGGCCAGTGAACTTTTTGTTAAATTGGCCTCTCGAAAGGAAATTCCATTCAATTGTCCCGACAGTGGATGTTATGCGCGGGCGCATAAAATGGCGGAACTTGCTGAACAGATGGGTATTATTGTCGGGAAAATTTTTGTTATTGGAGATTTGAGTATTGTTACACCTAATCATCCTAATGGTTTTGTGAAATGGAATGGCCACATGGCGCCAATTATTTCTGTAAAAAATGAAAGCGGAATATCCGCAATGGTTATTGATCCATCCATGTTTAACGAAATTGTTCCGGTGGAAACATGGGTTAAAGCACAAACAGGGACTCGTCGGGAAATATATCTTACTACTCGATATAATTATCAAGGGCCAATGGAAACAAATGTTCATTGGGTTGATGATGATTTTTCTGATATGGATGAGACGCTCGATTATTTTTTAAAGATTCAGAAAGATAGAGCGGCCCATCCTATTCAAAATCAATACAAAAATGCCCGTGAGTATTATGAACAACAATTCAAAGATCGTATGCAACAAGATAATCCGGAAGTTGATGTTGGAAAGATTGCAATACGGTTGGAGGCGAGTGAACTTTTTTATGGACATAAATTTTACACCTTACTTGATGGAGACAAAGAAGTGGGGGGCGGAAGATTTGGAATGTTTCCAGATGATACATATACTTTAGATTTTCATCTTTCCATGCACAAAAAATATCGTGGCCATGGTGCCTCATACTTTTTTCTGGCAACAGCGCTAGAGCAATTTCCAAATACGCAGCGAATTCCTGGCGGCCTTGGGCGCGATAACTTGAAAGCATTCATTAAAAATTCAACTGGCACAATAGAAAAAATGCATAAATTGTCTTTTGAAAAAGTACAAAATCTAACCAATCAAGAGCGAATAGATCTGTCAGAAAAGCTGATTGAAGCGGCGAAAGCAACTCCGTTTTATCACATGGCCAACAAGCTTGGTTTTGGACATCTAGAAAGGGTTATAGTTGATCCAGTTAATAAGCGAGTATTTCTTGATATTCGCAAAGGGCCACCAAGTGAAAAAGAGGTAAGTCGTGTTTATTTGCGCTATTTTGAGAAAGGTAAACCGTTTTGGAGCTATAGTCGGAAGAATAAAAAATGGTCACCAAATAACAATCAATACAGTTCGTGGCAAATGACAAAAGATGGAGAATTATTGCAAGTGGATAATAAAGAATCTTTGATCAACGAAATTTATGAGGACTGGTTTCCAATTAGAGGATACATTAGGTAATCGTAACGAAGCATCACATGTGTCTTGATTATTACCAGCGGAATAAGGCCTTGGTATTGAGCTCTAATTGTGAAGCAAGGGATGTTTCATCAATTCCTTTGATCTTGGCCATTGCTTGCACAATGTAAGGAATATATTGAGGACTATTCTCTTTTCCGCGAAAGGGAACAGGAGAGAGGAACGGGGCATCTGTCTCCACAACTAATTTTTCCGCAGGAGTGTTTTTTACAATTTCTCGTACATTGTCTGATTTATTAAAAGTTATAATGCCATTAATACCAATAAAGAAATCCCGGGCCAGGGCAAATTGTGCTAATTTATCATTGGAAGTAAAACTATGAAAAACCACCGGGCATTTTTTGATTTTTGACTCCATATTTTTCAAAATGGCCATGGTGTCATCTTCTGCTTCGCGAGAATGAATTATAATTGGAAGGTTGAGTAATCCCGCCAAGGAGAGTTGGGCCTCAAAGGCCATAGTTTGTTCTTCCTTTGAGGAGTGATTGTAGTGATAATCTAGTCCAATTTCTCCAATGGAAATCACCTTGTTAGTTTTATCTTGGCAGTTTTCGATAATTTTTCTTTCAACTTCTTTATTGTACAGCTTAGCGTCATGAGGATGTATTCCTTGTGAGCAGGCCACCTGAGGAAACTTTTTTGCAATCGTTATAACTTCATCCAGGTTTGTAGGATCAACGGAGATAGTAACCAGGCGTGACACGCCTGCGGCCATTGAGTTTGCAACAATTACTTCGATTGCCGCGGCCTTAAGATAATCAAGGTGACAATGAGTATCAGTTAGCATGAGGTGCATTGCTTTGGGGCGTTCTCCACTCGTTTTAATAGTTCATCTAGTAGGATGAAAAGTTGATTTAGTGGAATGGCCCCCTCAATTTTAACGCCATTTAATAAAAAAGTGGGAGTAGATTTTACATTAAATGGTTTTGCTGCCTCGATTTGCTTTTGCACCTGTTCTTTTGTTTGAGAAGAACTCATACAGTCATAGGCACCGATGGCCTTTGCTTTATCCGCTAACCATTGATCAGAGAGTGTTTCCATTTGGGCAAAGATTTGATCATGTACCTCTTTAAAGTGTGGCCCGGAACAAGAGGCCAAATAAGCGGCCTGGCATGCAAATTGGTGCATAGGTCTCGTCATCTCAGGATTACAGGCCATATCTAGAGGGTAGAAGAAATATTGGATGTTAATTTTTCCGGCATAACGGGGAATAACCTTTTCCATCATCTTTGATAGCAGTTCACACGATGGGCATTGAAAGTCGGAGAAGATGGTTAATTGCAAAGGGGCATTTTCAAATCTTTCTGCGGCACTGGCCAAGCGATAAGGAGAGGGTGTTTCTGGAGATCCAAGATTGGGATAGGAATCATAATCTTTGATTAGAGTATTGGCCAAAATATCGCGATTGGCCTCTTTTCCTTTGACGTACAAAATTGTTATTAGAGAAGCTGCAATGGTGATTGCGAGATAGATGGATATTATTTTCAGAGAGGGCGCGGTTATTTCGCTGTACTTCCAAAAAAGCACGGCCACGACCCCCGAGAAAATATAATAGAGTGTGCAGACTGGACAGAGGTGCTTTAAGATTAAGATGGAGTATAAAAAAAGCAGGATACAGCCAACAAAATTAACTTTAGCAAGAAAGTTATTAGTTCCCTCAAACGATACTGAGGGCAGAATTGAACCCAAGAGTAGAAAAAGTCCGGCCAGCATACCAAATAGTGCAATGGGGACGGAAAACAGCGAGGCAATTGGAGAATAGGCGACGGTGTCACAATTGAAAAAACTGTTGATGTTGCAAATAACGCCTTGAGAAATTCCGGTGGGGAAAAAAGTCTCAAAATGATGATTCAAAAGGTAAAGCGATGCCACAGACATGGAAACAGAAAAAGCGATGAGAATCATCTGCTTAATATTCATTCCGTGTAAAGTTAGAGTTTTTTGATTTTCAATGATCATGGCCAAATCTCCGGGATCGTTTTTATGTTCTAATTTTGCTAGAAATTATATTCCAATTTCTAGCAGTTGTGCCATCTTTTCTGTAACTATGAAACGATTTTGAGCAACAAGTACAGATATTGGAACTAATGATATCTATATTTTTGAAAGCAGCAGAGGCGGTGCGAATAACGAACTGTTCCATATCAAAAAAAATTCTTTCCTGTCCATTTTGGTTGCGTTTTAAAAAGAGTGTTGGATCAGCAAAATTCTTGACAAAAGCAGGAGAGACCTCGTAGCAGCAGCTCTTGATGTGGGGCCCGATAAAAAGATAAGTTGGTAAATTTTCCTTTACAGTTTTCGTGGTAATAATATTTTGATGTAGTCCGCGCCAACCAGCGTGTAAAAAGACAATTTTATCTCCCACAAAAAGTAAAGGAAGGCAATCAGCAGTTAAAATAGCATAGGCTTCCTCGCTATTTATTAGGGCCATTTTATCAACGATAAAACCGTCGGCGGCATGTTTACCCTCGCTGGGGCAAGAGATAAAATCTACACCATGCACTTGCCTTAAAAAATTAACAGGAAAGTTTGGAGGCCCATCTAAAGTGTAGAAGTCAAAATTGAAAATTCTTTTTTGGAATATAAGATTACTCATGACGGAAGGCCTCTAGCACGTTTTCAAAAATGGAAGGATGCTTTACTTCAAAAAATAATTTTTCCTTGGTGATGGGATGAACGAGCCCCAATATTTTAGCATGCAGCAAAGGATAAGGATAATCATGTAAAAGTTTTTGCACAGAGGCCGGAGATTTTTTTAAATGGAGATTACTGTTACCATATATGGAGTCGCCCAGAATAGGTGCCTGCATGAGGGCACTAGCGTGTAAACGAATTTGATGAGTCCGGCCAGTTTCTAGCGTAAATTCCGCGAAGGAAAAATGTTTAAATTTTTCAAGTAGACGAAAATGAGTGATGGCCTTTTTTCCATTTCTTACGTTAATGGCCATTTTTTTGCGATTAGTAGTGTGTCGACCGATTGTTGACTCGAGTTTTGCCAGAGGTGGGAGCTTGTCACTAGTTAAGATGGCCTCATATTTTCTCTCAATGTCATGTTTAGAAAAAAGCATTATTAGTCCTTCATGACACTTTTGATTTTTGGCAACTACCATGACGCCGCTAGTTCCCTTATCAAGTCGATGAACAATACCAGGACGGATTTTATCGCCTATGCGGGATAGATCTGGACAGTGATGTAAAACGGCATTTACTAAAGTTCCATTGTAATTACCAGGTGCGGGATGAGTTACCATCCCGGCCGCTTTATTAATAAAAAGCAGATGTTCATCCTCATACAAAATTTCCAAAGGAAGATTTTCGGGGAGAGCGTTGACTGGAATGGGCGGCGGAATTTGAATAACGATATTGGCACCGGCCGGAGGCATCTTATTTAGCTTAAGCTTTGGAAGAGAGGCTTCTTGGCCATTATCAAGAGAAATTAACTCTTGTTCAAAAATGTTTTTAATAAAGGTTCGGCTTAAGTTAGGGATTTTTGCGGCCAGATAAACATCCAGTCGCTGGAAATTTTCTAAATCATCAAGTGTGATAGAGAGCGTGATAAAATCATCTTCCAAAGAGACCTACTTTTGTTTCTTTTTTAGATTGAATATGTAGGAAGTGGCAACCAGATCTGGGTTTAGCTTAAGACATTTAGCGTATTGATAGACAAATCCGCGGACATACACTAGTGCAGGAAGTAAGGCCATATCTTCATCTTCGATATTGAGTAGATAGGTTTTTGAAACTTTAGTCATCTCAGACATTCTGGCAATATCAATTTGTTTATACTCCCTAATTTTTTTCAAAAAGCTCCCGGTAAACTCCGTCGTCTGTTCAATTTCTTTTTCGAAATCTGGATTTACTTCGTAATCTAGAGTGAATCGTTTGGTGGCAACGATCTTTGTGATATTTTTCATGTTGTTAGTATTTTGATTAACTTCAAACTTACCAGGAGCGTTGGCCTGGCTAAAAGGATTAGAAATTCCAGAGGAGGTAGAGAAATCTGGTTCACTGATGGAATATGGAGCGTTGTCGAGATTGAATCCTTTAGCGTTATCATATTGGCGTCTTTTTTGTGGGCTGCTTAAAATCAGATATGCTTCTTCAATCTGATGTAGCATATCATCGCATTCTGCCTTAGTCATGATTGAGTAGAGTGCAATGCTATCGAAGGAGTAGGCATTTTTGGCCTTTTGATAACCCTCGTTGATATCTTTTTGACTGGCGTTGGATGGCAACTCTAAAATCTCGTAGTAATTTTTATCTTCAGCACTCATTTGCCATAATCCTTTAGTTAATATTTAGCAATCGATGAACAATCCGGTCAAAGTTGTTGACGAGTACGGAGTTGGGGAATTCCATTAATAGTGGTTTTCGCCGTTTCACACTCTGCCATACGGTAGCATCGTAATCAAGATATCCGACATAATCGAGATTAATTCCAAAATATTTTTTACAAATTATTTTCATTGAAAAACCAATATCAATATCGGCCTGGGTTCTTATCTGATTAATAATCAGCTTGGGATTTAATTTGTTAATTTCGCTGCGTAGTTTATTTCCAAGTGATGGGTTATTTTGGATCACTTTAGAAATAAAATCAGCAGGAGTGTGGTTTTGAGAAATTTTTGCATTCAATCCTTGATCTATCGTAGGACCTAATTCTAAAAATTCTTCCATTGTGCGCAATTTTCGATGATAGACAGATTTAATGAAACGGTAGGAGTTTTCAATAGAAGTAGGTTCGGGAAGTGTCGTAATAATCCCCTGATCAGCGGCCATAAAAAAATCAAGAGTATTGGCGGAGGTTCCAGCACCCAGATCAAGTAAAATAAAATCAGTGTCAAGATCTGTTAGCGCAGAGAGAATTTTATTTTTATGAGTTTGCTTTAGATTTGCAATCCCCATATCGTCCTGTGCTCCACTGATAACAAATAAGTTGTTAATGGGAGTGGGAGTAAGAAGATCATTTATGGAGGTAACTTTTTTATTCAGATAATCGGACATGGTTAGATCTGGAATGGGGATACCCAGACAAGTATGTAAGTTGGCCCCTCCCAAATCAAGATCAATGGAAACGACTTTGTATCCCATTAAAGAGAGACAAATGGAAAGGTTAGCAGTTACCAGGCTTTTGCCGACGCCACCTTTGCCACCACCCACTGCCCAAATTTTTTGCTTTCGGGCAGGATTTAATAATCCACCGATCTCTTCTGTCGCGAATTGACTTCCACTGCTGCTATTGAATATTCCAGACAAGGCAACGATCCTAATTTTGTAAGTTAATATACAAGAGTAGTATAAGGGTATTTTTGCTATAATGTAAGAAGGGGAAGCAAAAAAAGCGGGCGGCACTTGACTGATCTTTTTTGTCGGGAATTTTTTCAGATTACATAGTTGGCCGATCAAATTTTAGATGGCCAGACTGAGATAGTTTTTTTTGTTTTTCTTGCAGTAGTAGCAATTTATCAATTTCATCTAATAGTTGGTGAAGATTGTTTTTAGAGACAGCAGCATCAGCATTAACCTCTTTAACTCTTATGAGCAATTGTTCGGAAACAAGCGAGGAGAGTATTAGCACCGGAATATGAGGATATCTATTTTTGATTTCACGACAAAGAGTGAGGCCGTTCATTTTAGGCATTTCAATATCGGTTATCATAAAAGTAAAATGATCTGTCGGATTATCGCTGCTATTTTGCTTAATAACTAAGTCTAGCGCATCTTGTCCGTCTGCCACGATTGTTACATTGTCGAAATGGTTATGATCGAAAATATATTTAAGCTTTAATCTAATCACTTTTGAGTCGTCAGCGCAGATTATTTTTGTACACTTCCTGCGACTTGTGGTGTCCGTTTCAATTGATAGATCTTCGCGAGGAAGTCGGAGTATTCCTGGAGATACTTTTTCTACAACGGTTTCAAAATCGGTAAGAAGAATCTCCTTCCCGTTGATTGTGGCGACACTCACAAAGAGATCGGAAGGGCAACTATCATTGATAGGCCGTAAGTTTTTCCAGGAGATCTTGTGAACGGCCACAATATCATCAACAACAAACCCAAAAAATTCTTGATTGAACTCGGTAATAATAATTGAACTAGAGTTGTTTGCCTTATTTTTTAATTGAAAAACTTCGTGTAGGTCGATAATGGAGATGATTGTATTTTCAATATTTAAGATTCCAGCGATTGAACTTTCCGAATTAAAAATAGGGCGAATATCCGCCGGACAATATTTAATAATTTTATAAATTTTTAAAATATTTATGCCTTGACGAATTTCTCCTACTGAAAATTCTAGTAGCTTGAAGTCGTTTGCACCTGATTCAATTACTTTTACTTCCTCGCGAATATGGCCCATTTTCTCTCCTATTTTTTTGTAGAAAGATCATTGGTGGTTACGGGAGGGCGCAGAATAGTTATTTGCCAATGGTATTGGGTAGTTTCGTCATTTTTTAGTTCGATGTAAATTGGAGAGTTATCTTTATCAATGGTATTTTTAATATAAAACTTTGACCCAATAACTGACGTTATATTATAGAGACCTTGGTGAATATTATTATCAATTAAGAATTTTATAAAAATGATATTTATCGGTTCGATCGAACTGCCGAGCTTGTCAAATTTTCGCATGTCCTCCAGAGCAACACGGGTTTGGTATTTTATTAATGGTTCTTTTATTTTGGCCAGTACTTCCGAAGAAAAGACATAATCAGTTTTAAACTTATTCATATCGATGTCTATGCAATCTATTTTATCTTCTTTTAGCTTATTAAGTGCAGAAACAATGGCAGAGATACGTGGTGTTGGAGTAGGTAGTGCGGGGGCCGTTGCAAGTGGCGTGGGTGTTGACTTTGGAGGAGCTTTGTATGCCACAAGCGGAGTAGGGGAAGGCCGGGGCGTTGGGATTGGACTGATTGCCCGCGCAGCTGGAGTGGGGGGCATTAAAAAATCGGTTAGTCCTCGATCATCAAACTCTTTTAATGCTCCAGGAGCAAAAAGCTGTCCGGTTAGTGGGCCATAATTTTTATTTTTTTGATTTTTACTTACAGAATCAAAAAGTGTCGATAGCGGATAATATTCCACTTCGAGATTTTTCCATTCGTAAGCAAAACGCTCCAAACATTGATAAGCGTGCCCGTCATTGTTTATAATAGTTGCTACATTGGAGTTGGCCAGAATTTGTCGGGCGATATAGATTTTAGATAGGCCTTGCAAGGAGTCTTGTTCGTTACAGGCCTTTAAAATAAATGCTAAATCTTCTTCACAAGCATTTTCTAAAATGGCGATGACTTTTTTTTCATCAAAATTTCTACATTCATTTCTTCCATGAAAATTACACCAACTAATAATCCGAGAAAAAGAGATCTCGCTAGCAACATTTTTTTTATAAGCAGAAGTTAATTGATTAATCCAGGAGAGCTTTTCACCACTATCTTTGCTGATTAATTGTTGACGATCAATATCCAAAACAGAAAAATTAATACGAGAGATAAATTTCTTCATTTCCGCACCAGAAGGCAGACATTTTTTTAGATGTAGATCCCAAGATACTTGGCATTTGTTGGTAGTTACACCGAATTGAAAGAGGTCTACATAGTATTGATTAATCGCTTCAAAAGAGTAGCTAATAGAAAGTAAGCGAAAAAGATATCTGATGTAAGCTTCATGTTGCTCAAGATAGGTGGAGGGGCATTGCTCTTGAGGGAGTATTTTATTATGCCAAAGTTTTTGCTGTGACCTTATGGAGTTATCGCTTAAGTCGAAAAGATAGTTGGAGCGATAATCGTCATCAGAAAAAACATAATGGCCAACCAGGAGAGATGAGGTAGTGCGGGGATCAGATGGCCCGAAATATATACCATGATCATTCTCCCCAACAGGAGTTCTCGCTAGGCCGGTGGCCCATAAAAAAATTGCCCACCAAAAGAGGAAGGATATAGATTTCATTTTTCAATCCATACCAAACTAATCCACTCCCAGTAGGTTACAATTAGTAACGCAACTAGTGAGAGGAGCATGAAGGGAATAGATGCCCTATATAATTCAACGACTGGACGTTTAAAACGAAAACTGCTAATGAAAAGATTAATGCCTACTGGCGGCGTAATATATCCTATTTCTAAATTCATCAAAAAAATTATTGCTAAGTGTACGGGATGTACTCCATATTCGGTGGCCATGGGGATGATTAGAGGGACGATCACAATAATCGCACTAAAGATATCCATTAGACAGCCAACCAGCAGTAGAAAGATATTTAAAAACAGAAGGAAGGCGTATTTATTGGTGATAAAGTGGCGCACTAGTTCCAATAACTTCATGGGAACTTCTTCATCCACAAGATAATTTGTAACGCCTAAAGCGCAGCAAAGAATTAATAAAATTGCTCCGACTAAGCTCATGCTGTCATAGATTATTCGTGGAATGTCGCCAGTTATAGAGAGGTCTCGATGAATAAAACATTCAAGAATAATTACATAGACAGCGGTAATGGTAGCAGCTTCAGAGACGGTGGTGAAACCGCCATAAATTGCCACTAGCACGAGAATCGGTAAGATAAATTCAAAAAGACAATCTTTTAAGGCAATAATAAAATCATTCCAGACAAAAGCACGGATATTTCCTGGGTGGCGGTTTTTAATGGCCCAAGCGGATAAAATAACGATAAGCAGCGCTCCAGGCAAAATTCCTGCTTTGAAGAGAATTTCCACGTCAACATGCGCTACTAGGCCGTAGATAATAAGCGGCAGACTGGGGGGAAACAGCAGGCCTAAAGACCCGGAGCTGGTGATTAATCCAAGTGTGAATTTTTCGGAAAATTTTTCATTTATCAAAATGGGGTATAGTAGTCCACCGAGTGCAATAATGGTAACCCCAGAAGCTCCAGTAAAGGCGGTAAAAAAAGCACAGACAAAAAGTCCAACTATTGCCGCCCCCCCCGGCATCCAACCCAGCATTGTTTCGGCCAGCCGAAAGAGTCGTTTGGGCGAATTGGATTCTGCCAGGATATATCCGGCGAAAGTGAATAGTGGGATAGAGAGCAAGGTGGGAGCAGAGGAGATTTTATAAATTTCAACAATCACCACAGAGATATCAGTTCCATCGATGGAAAACAAGGCCAGGGCAAACAGGGCCATTACTGCAAATAGAGGGACTCCTGCAAGTGCCAACAACACTACAAGGATGAAAATTATCAAGATGGCCATGTTGTCTCCTTAGTAGGCCAAAGCATCTCGATAATTTTAACAATTAATTTTAGGGCAATAGAAAACAAACCAATGGGAATTATCATGACTAAAAAACCGCTGTGGATTCCCCAAAAAATTTCTTTGCCAAAGGCCAATTCAATTTTGATGAAGTTTATCGAGGCATAAATTAGTCCGGTGACAATAAGTAAAGTTGTGGAAGCAACAAAAATATTGATAATTCTTTTTGCCTTTTTTCGCTCATTCCCCTCTAAGTACCTAGAGAGCAAGTCGATAGAAACATGAGTTTGTTTTTCGGTCGCGATAAGTCCTCCCAAAAAAATTACCAAAAAAACGATATGGCGAATGAGCGGTTCTGTCCAAAGATAAGAAAAATTAAACCAACGTGTGATAATTCCAAAGCTGCTAAATGCGATTAGGCAAAAAATTGATAGGACTAATACGCGTAGCGAAAGCCAGTAAATTAAAGCGTCGATTTTTTTTAAAAACTTCATTTTACTTGCTCTTGTTTACCTGCTCTATCTAGCGCTTCTTGGGTGAAAAGTTTATTAACCAAGCGAGTTATAATTTCTCGGCGCATATTTCCCATGATTTTGTAATCTTCTTCTGGAAAAGAGATAAATTCGATACCACCTTGTTTTAAAGCTATAAGAGATTCTTGATTTGCTTTCGCATTTGCCTCAGTAATGTCGCGCATGCATTTTTTGGAGACCTCCATTATTTTATTTTGAAATTTGGCAGGCACTTTCATCCATTCTTTTTTATCTAATAAAAAAGCACCAACCGAGTAGGTGATAGGATAATCTAAAAGATATTTTACTTTTGTATTCCATTGTAAGGCCAAAATTGCCAGGGGCGGGGAGTAGGCCGCATCCACCATTCCTGTGGATAGAGAAGTAAGGACATCTGGCAATGGAAGAGGAACGGAAACTAGCTTGGTGGCCTCGACTAAAGTGGTAACTAGAGGATCACCTTCCCAAAGCCAGATTTTTATCCCGGGCAAATCTCCCCAGCGAGAGATTTTTTTCTTTGATACTAAATAGACAAGGCCAATTTCAAAAAAACCTAAATTAACAAAACCATTTTGTTCCATTTTGGCACTGAGAAAATCGCTCATGGACTCAAGTGTCTCTAATGCCTTTTGGCGATTGGCGCCAAAACTTAGAGGGATCTCCATTACTCTAACATCTCCGTTAATATCGCCTAAGGTTTTTCCCGTGAAAATTCCACCGTGGAGTTGTCCTAAGCGGATTTTTCGCAAAACATCTGGCTCATCTCCTTGCGATCCCCCGTAATATATTTTGAGTTTTACTTCGTTGTTAGTGAGTTCCCCAACTTCTTTAGATAATCCCTTCAGGAGAGTAGCAAAACTGGTACCTTCTGGTGCCACTACCCCTAACTTCAAAGTCATTGCGGGCAAGGCCATTGATAGAAATAAACAGCAGACTAAAAATAATTTGGCCATCTCATGATCTCCATTTTTCCTCCCAAAATTACTCAGAAGAAATCTTTTTCGAATTTAGTAATCAACTCATATCGCTTAATTGCGATAGCATTAAAAAGTTTTAAATCATCGGGAATTTTATTTTCAGATCCCAGATTCTTTTTACTTTGATAGGCCCAGACCATTTTCCCGAGATGTTGTTTGAGGCCTGCTTCGATCTCTTTTTGTTGGCCTTTATAGGCATCTTCGTCAGACATGGGAATGGCGTAGAACTGAAGAAAGCTTACTCGCAAGAGAAGGTTGTCAGGCCATTTGGCAATTGCCTCAAGGAAAATTTTCTTTCCTTGTTCGGGATCTCCGCCTAACATTTTGGGGCGACTGACTAACATGGCCGCCGAGAAAAGCTGGCAGGCCCCATAATTTAGCTCTGGACGTTTATTGCAGGCCCAGTCCATCATCCCTTTCATGGTGGTGGCCAAAGCTACCATATGGATTTTTTCTTTCTGTAGATTGATCAGCCCACCCAGTGCTTGTGCCATGAAAAAGATGGCCTCAATGTCAGGAACATCAGAGCTGAGTTTTTTATCTAGGTAATTGGCCAGACTGTTTGGGCCGTCATTATCACTGCTGCTGCGGCGAAGCACTTCTGAAAAATCTAATTCTTTTTCTTCCCATAACTTTTCACCATAGGCCATTGCCTTTGAATAATTGTAAATGGCCTGATCTTTATGTTCTTGCCTGTTGTTTTCGGCAAAATAGTCGTCAATGTAGAGAGTTTCATTGACTCCAAAAGCGTAAGCAGAGTAACCCTTAAGCAGTGTTAGTAGAAAATTTTCGTTAGTTGGGTGCAAGAAATGTAGTCCTTCAATCATTTGCAGGTTGGCGAGAGTGCCAACTTTAAAATTGTTCCAGTTTTCTTCCAATTTGATGGAATTTCCCCCCTTATATAGCAGATCGCTGGTGGCGCTTAATCCAATTTTTTGTAACGAGCTGCAGGATGACGAGAGAACAGTAAGTATCCAAAGTGCCGCGATTGCGACTATTTTTTTGGGGTTATGCGTTAACATAGGAAAATCCATCTCCGCGCTAATTTATCTAAGTTACTAAGATTATACTCATTAGGATGCAATAGTTTTCAATTATTTACAACTTATCTCCGGGGTAGGATATTTTGTCCTACTAGAAAAAAAATAAATGAGGAGTACGATAATATTTGACAGAAAATATTTATGCGGTGAGTAATTTTAATATTACGTCATTAAAATATAGACAAACTGCATCAGGCCGGGTAAGAATTGGCCATCCTAACTTGGTGAATATATGGCAAATGAAGATGAAATTTTAAAAACTGAAGCGAGCTATTTTGTGCGTTCGAGCATAAAAGTGGCCACTTCTGTGCGGAAGAAAAAGTTCTCTTATAGTCAACTAAGTCTACGTCCTATCAAATCGATGTTCAAAATTAAAAGTGTTAAACGTCCGGCCTCGCTAACGGCCTTAGAGCATCAACCTATCGTAAAGAAGTAACGACGAAAACTGTTCTTCAATTGGCCGATTCTAATATGTGCAAGGGAAATAAAAATGGCGACTTGTAAATTTTGTAGAAAAGAGATTACCTGGATTAAAGATGGAAGACGCAATGTTCCTATAAATTCTGATGGTGGTACACATCGTTGTGAAGAAATGGAAATTTCCATGAAATCAATTCGGCAGATTGAGGTTAGTTCTCTTCCCAGTGAAGAAATTAAAAAGTATGAGTCGGCGATCAACGCCAAAATAAAAAAATAGAAATATTTTTCGTACTAGAGCACACTAATGTAAAATAGCAAGGAGCGATATTTTCATGGATTATGAATTTTCTCGTATTGAACAGAAGTGGCAGGCCTTTTGGGAAAAAAATAAAACCTTTAAGGCAAGTAGCAAATCTAAACTTCCAAAATATTATGCGCTAGATATGTTTCCTTATCCTTCCGGAGCAGGTTTGCATGTTGGACATCCTGAAGGCTATACGGCCACAGATATCGTTAGTCGCTACAAACGAATGAGTGGCCTTAACGTTTTGCATCCCATGGGCTGGGACAGTTTTGGATTGCCCGCAGAAAATTACGCTATTAAAACGGGAACTCATCCAGATGTTATCACCAAAGAAAACATAAAAGTTTTTACTAGGCAGTTAAAGTCCCTTGGTTTTTCTTATGATTGGGATCGTGAGATTGCGACTAGCGATGTGGATTATTACAAGTGGACTCAGTGGATTTTTGTTCAACTATACAATAAGGGATTAGCATACGAAGATGAAATTTCAGTCAACTGGTGTCCGGAGTTAAAAACTATCTTGGCCAATGAGGAGATCGTTGATGGTAAGTCTGAAATTGGTGGCCATCCGGTAGTTCGTCGTCCCATGAAGCAGTGGATGCTGCGTATTACGGAATATGCCGAGCGCCTACTAAATGATTTAGATGAACTTGATTGGCCAGAAAATATAAAGGAGATGCAGCGTAACTGGATTGGAAAATCAGAGGGGGCAAATATAATTTTCACCCTAGATGGCCATGCGGAAAGAGTAGAGGTCTTTACTACTAGAGCGGATACCTTGTTTGGAGCAACCTATATGGTTTTGGCCCCAGAGCACCCACTGGTGAAAAAAATTACAACAACTGCGCAGAAGGCGGCCATCGAAAATTATTTAGAGATTACTGCTCGAAAATCAGATTTAGAGCGAACAGATTTAAACAAAGATAAAAGTGGGGTTTTTACTGGAGCTTTTGCAATAAATCCGGCGAATAACTCTAAAATTCCGATTTGGGTGGCCGACTATGTTCTCATCTCTTATGGACATGGCGCCATTATGTCGGTACCGGCCCATGATGAGCGCGATTATGAGTTTGCCAAAAAATTCAACCTGCCCATAATTCCTGTATTAGAGGGAGGAGACTTAGAGAAAGAGGCCTTCGTTGGTGATGGCCTACATATTAATTCTGCGTTTTTAAATGGATTAGATAAAAATTCGGCAATTGAGAAAATGATTGGATGGTTGGAATCAAAAAGTATTGGCCGAAAGCAGATCAACTATAAGTTGCGGGATTGGATTTTTTCGCGTCAACGTTATTGGGGAGAACCATTTCCTATTTTGAAATATGAGGATGGAACTATTCGTTGCTTAGAAGCAAACGAATTACCAGTTGCTTTACCGGAAGTAAAAAACTATGAGCCTTCGGGTACGGGCGAATCTCCCTTGTCAACAATCTCTGATTGGCTGCATGTTACTTGTCCTAAAACAGGAAAGCGGGCGCGTCGTGAAACGAACACGATGCCACAGTGGGCCGGAAGTTGTTGGTACTATTTGCGCTTTTGTGATCCTAGCAATAGTAAAGAGGCGTGGTCGAAAGAAGCGGAAAACTATTGGATGCCTGTTGATCTTTATGTTGGGGGAGTAGAGCAGGCGGTACTCCATTTGCTTTATGCTAGATTTTGGCACAAGGTTCTATATGATTTAGGCTATGTTTCAACTAAAGAGCCATTTAAAAAATTGATGAATCAGGGAATGATTTTAGGAGAAGATGGCGAAAAAATGAGCAAGTCCAGGGGTAATGTAGTTAATCCTGATAGTGTCGTTGCTAAATATGGTGCTGATAGTTTGCGACTTTATGAAATGTTCATGGGCCCCTTCGATAAAGTTAAGCCCTGGTCAGAAAGTGGAGTGACGGGAGTTTATAATTTTCTTAATCGGGTCTTTAAGTTTTTTAGCGAAAGTGCCAATATAGTGGAAGGGCCGGAAGATACAGAGACTTCCAAATTATTACACAAAACTATTAAAAAAGTTACTAACGATATTAACGAGATGCGTTTTAATACCGCTATTTCGCAGATGATGATTTTTACTAATCTTTGTTTGAAGAAAAAAAGGTTTAGCAAAGAGAGTGCAGAAAAGTTTGTATTACTTTTATCTCCGTTTGCCCCTCATACCGGAGAGGAGTTGTGGCAATTATTGGGCCATCAGAATACTTTGGCGTTTGAAAAATGGCCAAATTATAGTGAAGAGTTGGCCCGTGATGAGATGATTACCATGGCAATTTCTATTAATGGCAAGACTCGTGATACTATTGATGTTCCAGTGGATATTTCCGCCGAAGAGTTTTTAAAACTTGCGAAGTCCACCCCAAAGATTGCCAAAAATTTGGAAGGCGTCACGATAGTAAAAGAGATCTATGTTCCTGGAAAAATCTGTAATTTTGTCATTAAGTGATTTGCATTCATTTGCATTCATTTGCATTCATGGAATGCAGGTTCGATTATTTTCTATGGACAAATAATTAGGATTCGGAAGTACTTCTGTCGAGTGATGATAAACCGCCCGAAGTGTTGCTCCATCAGCACTGTTTTTTCCAAATTTTACAAGGCCGGCCTCTATGTTGTTGGTAACAACTCCATCTCGTACTCCGCTAGCAGGATAAAAATTTAAAAGATAATAAGTGGTCCAATTAAAACCGGCATATTGAGTTGCCGCAGAGACGTCATTGCCAAATACCACTATGTTAAAAGAACAGTCGGGAGGAGATTTTTGATCGCTAACGGCAATTCCATAATGAGCAATATTGCGGATAGTATTCACCAGAATTCTTATGTTTTCTCCGCTGACATGAATTCCATTGTTTCCGGAATTAACGATACTGTTTCCGGCAATCAGCCAATTTCTCGGTCCAGTAATGGAGCTAGACCGATGTCCATAGCCAGTTACTCCATCGGCGGCCATGCCGGTGTTAAGATAGTTGAGTCCTCCCAATCCCACGCAAGTTAATGAATTAAACAACACAGAAGTGTCAACACTCGCACCGATATCAATACCGGCCGTTCGCACTCGCTTAATACTGTTTTCGGAAATAGAGACGTTAATTGAGCGTTGAACATCTATACCCGCCGCCGGAATGGTGTTAATCCCTCTGGCCGATCCGCTACAATCGTTAGCGTTGCCGGCCACACCTGCATTTTGCACAAAATTTTCGCGTAGGGTAATATTGGTTCCTTGCCGTAAATGAATAGCGCTATAAAGTGAGTTTTCAAATTTAGAATTTTCTATAACTATATTAGAATTGCCTTCTGATTTTACGGTGGTAGATGCCAAAAAATTGGCATCTACATTTATTCCTCGGAGCGTAATGGGTTGTACGGCGCTATATCCACCGGCCATAATTCTAATGGCCGTATCATTTTTGCAACTATTGCATGTAGAAAAAAATATCTTCTGCGCAGAATTTATTCCCAGGCCAACGATACTTATTTTTTTTGTCTGCCCATCAGCGTTGATTTCTAGACGATTGTGGATATTGTAAGTGGAGTTAGAAATTAGTTTTATTTCATCGTTGGCCCGGGCGACCTTTAATGCCCAGGCGATCGACCCAACAACAGTGGCAATAGAGTGATCAACTGCGTTGTCACTTTTTACAGAGATTACACTTGGAGCACTGTAATAACTTTCGGTGCATAATAAATAACCAGAACTGTGTTTCATCAAATCATATCCCGGTAAGCAGCGATAATTGCACTTTATGCTCAGATCGCAATTGTTGGAAAGAATGATGGGCATATTTTCAATAAGGCCCTGATCAGAATTGCTACATCTTTCTGCATTAGCAGGGATTGCTCCGGTGCAGGTAAATGAAGAGGTCGTTTTGCTGGAAGGAAAATAAGTGTTGTCCTCTATTTTTTCATTGTCGGAAGTGTTGGCCGCAGGAGTATTGTTTACTCTTTCTCCAAAATCATTGCAGGAGATTATGACGAGAAAAAAAAGTAGCATAGTTAATATTGCCATCAGGGTTTGAGAAAATTGCTTGATCATTTCAAATCCTTTTTTCTAATATTTAGATAGGGGCATGTTAATTGTTTTTGTCGAGATCACTGACTTCTCCAATATAATCCGCCCCCCCAAGCTGTGTGACAGTTATTAGTCAAGCAGGTTCCTCTATTGGTTGAATTGTAACTAAAAATATTTTGAAAGGCCGCTTGCATGCGAACACCATCTACTTGGGCATATCCGTAAATTTGCGCTCCATTTTTTACGTTAACAACTCCGTTAATGTGCGTTGTGGAGTTTTGTATGATTGTGTTGGAGAAAGTTACCGTGTCGGCATGGCAGGTTATACAGGTTAGATTAACCGTTTTGGTGATATGGTTAATAGGTAGTGCGATGTTGGCAGAAAGAGTTGTTGGGGTGCTGTGACAGCGCAGACAGGTCAAATCCAAGCGAACACCTAAGTGACGATTGTGTTTGCCGGAAACCGGTGTCATTGAATGGCAAGAACTGCAATTGGTTTTTTCGTTGGAATACCAAGTTGGTGTACCGTTACCGTGGCAATAGGTAGTGGAACATTTTCCTAACTGATTATCCCAGATGGCGTTGGGATTAAAGGTATCAAATGCCACTATCGAGGTTGCTGTATCAGTGTTATCAACTCCGTTGCGATGATTGGCAGAGAGTTCATAATTGTTGTGACATTTCGAGCAAGCGTAGCGAGTGTGTGCATTATGTTTTCCGGCCATGCCACTACCGTTGGTTACCGTTTGATCAATTATTGACCCTGCTGAGTGACAATTAACACAACTTATTGTGGTTTGTGTCCATCCTAAATTTCCGTGACAGCCAACACTACTGCAATTTTTAGTGGTATTATCCCAAGAGATAGGGGCCGTGCCAAAGTTTACAATAGAAGTAGATCCAGTTGGGCCGAAAACACCATCTTTGTGAGTAGCTTGTTCTTTGTAGTTGGCGTGACACTTTTCACAATCATACTGATGTTTAGCGTGTCGGCCACCGCCAGCAATGGAGCTTCCTGGGATGTGGCAGTTTGTGCACGATAACGCGGCCGTAGAATTCCAACTAATGTTTCCATGGCAACTCATGTTGTTGCAAGTTTTTGTTTCAGCATTCCAACTGCCTGCTGGATTGGTTTGATCAAAGTAGACAAAGCTTATACCATCTCCGCTATTTTCCATGTGATTTGGGTGAAGAAGATAATTATTGTGGCAAGTGCTGCAGGCCTGCTCATTGTGCGATTCATGACGGCCAGAAGTTCCACTACCATGGCAAAGTAGACAGGTTGGAGTGTTGGGAATTTCCCATTGAATGCCAGGTTTTTTATGACACATTGAACATTCTGCTGGAAATCCTACGGGTATAGAATTTTGTACTTCAGTGTGCCTATCTTCGTTGTGACATTGTGAGCACAAGGTGGGGGGCGGGGTATGATTATAGGCCCCCTCACTCCAAGATACTCCTGGTTGTAAGTGGCATTTTGCACAATCTTCGGTGTCGACTGCAGAGTGAAGGAAGCGCTCAACGATTTCGCTGGGCCTTTTTGTTGCGTGACAACTAATACAGCCTGTCGAAAGGTCGGCGTGATTAAACCTAAACTGATCGTTGTTAACAGATTTTACAGCATGGCAGTTTAGACAATCACCTTCTGCCGGATGATCGGTTTTAGGACGGAAATATTCATGACAGTTAGAACATTTGCTAGGAGAGGGAGAATGTGGATTTTGCCAATCTTTAACACCGGCCACATGACAGCTTCCGCATTCAGTAGTTTTTGGATGGATCGCTGGCCGTACATTGTTATGACACTTCGAACACTCTTTAGGGAAAGAAGAGTGATTTATTAAGTTAGGGCCATCGCTGGAAATATTAGGAGTATCCTTTGCTAACTCGGTTCCTTCTTGACAGCCGCTTAGCAGGAAGGAGGAGATGAAAAGGAGAGCTGCCAGAGAAGTTATGTGAAGAGATATTTTTCGTAGGAAATTTACTAAATTCATAAAATCCCCCTTGTTCTTAATACAATTTTACCACTCAAACCTAGAATATAGAGAGAGAAACAAGAGTTTTTTTGTCCTCTGGTATAATGTAGTGTTGGGGATTGGATAATACCTTGATATTAGATAACTTTTTTTAGAACATGGTTAAGGATGTTAATGATGAGGTGGTCAAACTTTTCCTCATAAAGTGCCAACTTTTAGCGCTTGTTACCAGCGCATGGTTGTGTCATGCAGTTTAGTTACGATATCCAGTCTTGCGTAATATTGTCCCCACCATATTAAGAAGTGGAATTTTATACCAGACAGTTTTACGCTGGTTAGATGTTACTAATAAAAAATCCATTTTTTACGATAATTATCTCATGAAAAAGACAGTATATGCAATATCACTAACTTTTACACTTACAGTGCTATTTTTAGCACCAATTACTTCTTCGGCCACCAAAGAATCTGTTACCAACAAAAAAAACACAACAAAAGTTAATGCACCCGAAAAGTTTGAACCGATGAATGTCTGCTTTATTACCATCAACTCAACGGAGGAAAAAAAGGTTTTTGAAAAAAAGTTATCAACTGGTGTCAATAAAGGAAGGTTTACATTTAGAGAACTTATTCCAGCGAAAAACGATCAAGGTGTCGATTGGTTTGCCAAAGCATGTGAACAAAAAATTACTTGCGATATATTAGCAATTTCTGGTGAATTTGACGGACTTTTTTTTGGAAAATCAGGCTATGATCTTTCCATTAGTGAACTTGAAGAAAAATCATGTAGTAACAATTGTGATGGCATTATTGGTTCACCTAAAGAGGTGTTCCTATTTGGCTGCAACACATTGGCCAGTAAAGATGGATATGTGAGAAATCCACTAGAGTATTTAGATGTTCTGCTTGGTCATGATGAGAACATTTTCGATGCTGCTCGCATTGTTGAGCAAAGATATGGATTAGTCGGAACCTCCTTCCGCGATAGTATGCGAGGAATCTTTCGGGGGGTTCCTCATATCTATGGCTTCAGCGATATTGGGCCTAGCGGTGCCAGCGCGCGAGGATTAATTGAAAAATATTTTGAAAAAAAACCAAATTATTATGACCACCTCATGAGGGTTGAAGTTGAAAGAATAAATGCGTTAATGGGAAATTTTTCAAAATGGGGAGAAAAAAATGAGGAACTAGGGCAGATACTGTCTATCACCAACTTTGATCAATGCCCAGGAATTATGGCCACTGATAGCAATGATCCAATGATTGAGGTGTTTAAAAATATCTGTAAGTTTTACAAACTAAAAGATGAACCGGAAAAAGGAATTGATTTGGCCATTGATCTTTTACAACAAGATGATTTTTTTATCTATCTTCCAATGATTTCTGATTTTATGGGCAAAAATAGTTTGAACAAAGCATTTCATCTTGCGCTTGCAAGTTTCCCTGCAATTAAAAACCGCCTACTAACGTTACTTGATAAAACAAAGACCCCTTTTGGAAAGTTACAGCTTGCCCGATCACTGTATGATTTTTCTCTAATTTCAATAGATGATTACACCGAAGTTGAAAAAAACACTCTTATTTCCCATCTAAAACCACCACTTTCTGTTGGCACCCTAGACGCAATATGCAATCTTGATCGACCTGGGCCAAACAATCTAGAAGATGTAGATTTGAGTAATGATGAGGAAGATTATGAAAATATTAAATTTCCCGTCTCACCTGGTGAACTAGACAGTGGTGTATTTAAAGACAAAAATGCCATTGTTGCCCTCGCGTGCTTAAAAATCACCAACAATGAGCTTTTGGATCGCTTATATGAGGTAGCAAATAGTGGTGATAGTTATGATCTACGAAATGCAGCACTTGATGTTCTCCTTTATTCAGAAAAACGTTTAGATAAACTTATCTCTCAGTGTCGAGCACAACTAAAAGAAGGACGATCTCAGGACGATAAAATGAGTGGTTTATTATGTCTTCTTGAAACTGGGCATGCTGACGATAATACGTTAGTGGAGGTTGAAAAAATAATCAAATCAAATAAAAATTTAAATATTTGGGTGCAGCGCCCCACAGGCAATATCGAAATTGGCCTGCTTGAGAGTTCAAAATTTAAATCTTATGAACAAGTAAAATATTTTTTTAATTTAGTACTAAAACAAAATCTCGAGAAAAGGGAAGAAAATAAGGAAATAGTTAGCATTGGAGCACTGGCCGCAAGTCTACCCATTGAGGAGGCAAAAATGTTTTTGGCAGATAGCTCTATTAGTGATTACGAAAAATGTAAATATTTTGAGGAAGCCTTTGGATACGATATTTTCATATTTAATGAAAATTTTTCCGAAGGTAAAATGACCAAAATGCCGATGGCACTTTTGCCAAAATATATGGATTTACAAAGAAGTATCCTCCTAAATAAAAGAGATGATTCCATTATAATTCATGACTATTATGCACTTTCTTATCTTGACCTACAAAATGAAGAAGATGAAACATTCCTTATCGAATTAATAAAAAAAGAAAAAAACAAACCGTCAAATTTGATTTCTAATTTGCCTCTTGAAACAGTCAGCGATGTGATAGCAAAGTTCATTGTCGAAGAGTATCATATAGTCGATTATGGCTATAGCGAGCCATTTGATAATCTAATTAATTATTTAGACTATAGAGAAACACTCAATGAAAAAGAGAAGGTTGTTTTTAGGGAACTATTAGAAAATATTCCTAATGTTCCAATAAAAACCAAAGCGCGTCTTAAAGAATTAGGTGTTAATATCAATTAGATTGAAATTAACATATTAACCATTTTAATTTTATATGTCCTTAACCGCCTTCATTCACTACAACAAACTGATAATCAGCATACCCAGTGGCCGCAGAGGTATGAAGCATTAGTTTAACCAAGCTAAAAGGCATATCCTTGTCGGCCTGAATGATTATTCTATTGGGAGGGAGTTTTGATAAATCTCCAACATCCTTAAAAAAGGAATATCTTTTTTTGAGTTCTTTGGTTAAAAAGTCGCGCAGAGGAATTACAGTGCGCTGATCATCGGCGATATCTTTTTTTATAAAACTTTGTCCATTAATTTTGGCAACCAATTGGCCGTTGGCCCAAATTCCACTTTTGCTTAAGGCCACAGTGATGGCCTCTTCTGCTTGTGCTTTAATTTCAGAGGAAGGTAGAACGATTTTATCCGGAGTATCTAACGTAACAGAGTTAACCGAGAAACTGGTAATTAAAAAAAACAGCAAGGTAGTCAAAACATCCATCAGTGAAGTGATATTTACTCCGGCCTCCGGTAGATTGACTCGTCTTCTTTTAGTCATAAAAGCACCTCACCTTCAATTATTTTCAGAGATAATAACTTCGGGAAATAAGTATCTAACGGTTTCTTTCTGGCCAGAAGTACTAGCAAGCTCAACACCTTTGTCATCAGATGCCAGTTCACGCAATGCAGATAGTCCATTGATAGCATCCTGATATTTAACATTGTCGCTAATGGATAAAATGGCCTTGGTCTCTTGAGGAAAGGCCTTCTTTATTACTACTAATTCCGTTTTTAACTTTTTTAAAAACTCTGTGCTGTCTTTTCCGGTTATGGATTTGCTAAAACCATTGACCTCACTTCCTTGAAAAAAACGATTTAAATATTTAGCAAATTGTTCGCGGCCAACGATAGATAATCCTTCGATCGGGCCTAGTTCAACGCTTCCCTTATTGGCATCGATGACTCTGATTTGTAAAGAGAAAACCTTCTTTTCTTCTGTAGACGGAGTTCCGCTAATTAGCGCACTTCCTCCAATGACAGAGTAGTTGGAGAAACTACTAATCATTAAAATGAAAAATAGTAAAGTCGTTAAAATATCCATCAGCGAGGTAATATTAACTTCTTCCGATGGCATTTCTGGACGACGGCGATTATTTTTAAGCGACATTTTTATCTTCCTTATGCTCTTTGTGTTCTTTGTCTTCGGCCGTAGTATGGCCACTACTTATATCAATTGTTTTATTTTCTTTTTTCATGGGCTGTTGTTTGGTAGAGATAAGATTGTCTGAGCTGAAGCGATCAAAATAAGCACTGCCAGTGCGTAATAGAAGTAGAAGGCGAGAGGTATAATGGTCAATTTCATCGATCATTGTATTTATTCGATTATATAAAAATCCATAAACGAGCATACATGGGATGGCCACAATCAATCCGAATGCCGTGGTATTCATAGCAGTAGAAATTCCCACAGATAAAAGTTTTTGCTTTTCGGAGGCTTCAACAGTACCTACCACCTGAAAAGTGGCAATTAGTCCAGCGATGGTTCCCAGTAGTCCTAACAGTGTTGCTACGTTGGCAATAGTAAAAAGGAAGGGAATGCGTTGTTGTAGTTTTGGTATAACAGATAGTCCGGCAGATTCTACATGCGCCTGGATCTCTTCAAAGGGGCGATCCGCATTTAGCAGCGCGGCCTTAAACACTTGATGGATTGCAGACTGCTTATTGCTATTACAAAGGTTAAGCGCTTTTTCAATATTGTTGTCGACAATATACTCCTGAATTTTTTGCATGAACTTGCTATAGTTGGTGCTGTAGACAAAAAGAATCATGTACATGCGTTCTACTGAGACAATGGTACCAAAGACCAACATGACAGCGATCGGGTACATATAAAAACCGCCATCGAAAAAAAACTTAATCATACCGTCTAAATCTACCATATAAATCCCCCTGTTAATTCCCCGAGTTCGACATTAGAATAAATGGATATTTCACTCCAACTGTTCCGCCACCTTTGGGTTGCGGAAATTTCCATCCTTTAATTTTGACAAGCATGCACTGCTCAGTCAGAGAGTCGTTAAGCGTGTTTTCTACAATTTTGGGAATAGTAACTTCTCCGGCCGGACTGATAACAAAGTTGACCGTGACTTTTCCCTTAATAGATGGATGCAAGACCAGTCCTTGCTCGTAGCAATTTTGAATTTGTGGAATGTATCTTTTGATAATGGAAGCAATTAGATCAGGATCCAATCCTTCCTGCATCACTACTTCTTCGTTATCGGAAATAGTAATTTGTCTTCCTTTGGAAGGGGCCAGGCCATAATCACCAGCACCCATTCCTCCGCCGGTTAGACTTCCATCTAGGGAGCCAATACCAACACCGCTACCACCACCACCGGCGCCCAGGCCTTGTCTGCCGCGAGCAAATCCACCGTCGGCCAGCGCGGAAGCAGTGTTTCCGATTTCGGTAGTTTTGCCTAACACCGATGCTTTTTTCACAAGATTACTTTGAGTCGCCACCGCAAAAGTATTGTTAAAGTCAATTGGTTGAATATTGTTTTGTATGCTGTTGTTTGTAACCATAGAGGTTAATTTTGCCTGATTCTTGGTCGGTTGATTTTTTGTTATCTCTTGTTTTTTAGTTTTTTCTTGACTGACAACTTGCTCTTCTTTGGCCTGATTGCTTTTTGATTTTCCTTCTTCTGCTCGGGCCCGACCTCCCTCTAGGGCCTTGGCAATTTCTCCAATGGCCGCATTACGTTGCCGATCAGCATTTTGAATACCGACATCGTAGACAATTTTTTTCAAATTCTCTGGTATATCTTCAATAGTTTTTTCTTTCACCTCAGGCTCGACTAGTGAGAGTATTCCAAAAATGAATAGATAAAAGAGTAAAATACCTCCAATAATTTTCAAGAGTGTCTTATCCATTCTTTGGAAGGGCAACTCTTTTCGGATCTTTTCGGCCGGAGCTGTGAAATTAAAAAAAAGTGAAAGTTCGCCAAATTCTAGATGTGCTCGATCGCCCATGCGTAGCGAGATGTTCAAATATTCTGTACCGGCCAAAGTTTTTTCATATATGCGTAGAGTATCTAGAGCATAACTTTTGTTACCCATCCAAACTATTCCGCCACACTCCTGAGGGATTTTTAAAGAGAGTTGTCCTTTTTTATATTCTGCTAAACGATAAACTTGTTTTTTTCCAAGTTTATACTTTTTAAATTCCTCTAGAACGACTCCAAAGGTGGACTTTTTGGGATCACCAATTGTCACTTTTGCGCCAGGCCCCAAAGATTTTACCTCTAATAGCTGTCCTCCCCAATAAAGAGATGCTTCCAAAATAGTTTTTTGGCTTTCTAAAATATTGGCCTTTCTTTTTGCTTTGGCCTTTTCTAAAACGACGACATTGTCACGGATTTGGCCATCTTCATTGTTGTAGATGGTAGAAGTTTTCTCAGTATAGCGCAGAATGATTTTCTGATCACCAATGGAGACAATATCTCCTTCTACGAGAGGAGTTATTTCCACTTTCTTTCTATTTACGTAAGTTCCATAATAACTTCCCAGATCGATGATGTTTATTTTTTCGTTGCTATCATCGCTACTATCATCTCGCTTAATCAGGGCATGAATGCCTCCACAGCGCCAGTCGCTTAAGCAAAGATCTGCGTTAGGACTACTTCCAATGCTTAATCTATTTCCCACGTGGGCCAGAAATATTTCTTGCTCAGAGGTGGTGTCTAGTTTATATAAGGCGGCACTTTTCATAATCCAATAGCTCGCTTAAGTTTTTCTTCAGTTATGGTATCGTGATAATTAAAATTAACAGGTGGAACAATAACCTGATGGCCCTCTGAACGCTTACGTTGGAAAATATAAAACACTGCTGGAGTCCTGATTTTTCCACTGACTTGGTTTCCTGAAAAATCAAATTGGGTGTGTGCTTTATACATTACTTTGATTTTTTTTGTTTGTGCTAATCCAAGCGTTGTACTAGCAAGCAAACACCCAATTATAAATATTCCAACAAATAGCGTTTTCACAAACTTGGCCAACTCCTTCTATTTATCTTTTTTAACTTCACTTTCTTCTTTGTTTTTTTGGGCCGGAGTTCTGCTTGAACCTTTCATTTTTATCAAATCAGACAGTGATACTGCTGGCAGATCTTCTTTCTCCACAAAAAGATCTACGTTGGGGCCTTGCTTTCTTACATAAATAGACATTTGTTTTGTTTCTTCAATATTGCCTAGTTTATCGTGTGCACGATAGTAAATGGTGCGACGAGGGGAATCCCAGGTAGCAAGATCGATAGCGTCAGATACTCGTTGAAAGGTTTTGTTGTCATAACTCATTTCGATGTAATCAACACCAACACCATTATCGATAGCGGAAAAAGTTAATTTGTTAGGAAGTGATGAAATAAAACTTCCATCTTTTTCTATAAATGGAACAGCGCTTGCCAATTGTGATTCGGGAGATTTTTCATCTACAAAGATTGAGTAGCTGACCGAGTTAGAAGCGTTTCCTACATTGTCTTCTGCACTAAGAAATAGATCATGTTCTCCTGGATCGGAAAAGAGCAGATCTTTTTGCGAAATTTTTTCATTTTTTTCGTTATTAACAATTAACAAATTGGCGCCGCTATCTTTGTCTTCAATACTGGCCAAAACACGTAGTCCAGAGCGAGCAAAAACTTTTCCAGCAACTTCTTGGAATTTTCCGACGTTTTTAACTTTTAGCTCTGGTGGGGTTGAGTCAAGATAGACTGTCATAACTTGCCATGGCTCACTGTTGCCTACGTTGTCTATACTGCGATACTGAATTTTGGTTACGGGATCGTTGATAGATATTTTTTGATTGTAGATAGCAGGTGCTTCCTCATTAATCCGATATTCTGTTCTGGCAATACCGGAACTATTGTCATCTGCTTTTAGAGTTACGAATGTTCCTTTATCAATGAAAAGTCGATTGTTGGAGGTGTAAGAGTTTCCAGTGATGCTGGCCGCTGATTTTGGTGCTTCACTATCTACTTTGAACACTAAATTTTTCCATTGTTCAAAATTCCCTACGTTATCAATAGATGAGTATTTAATTTCATATTGTCCGGCCGGGAATTTTTGTCTGCTCTTGTACTCTTTTACATTGGCCTGCGCTCCACCATCTACCCAAATGATTTTGGCAACACCAGATAAGTTATCTTGTGCCGATAGAACTAATTCGGCCTCGGGGTTAACAAAGAAATCTTGGCCGTTTGAGAAAGTATTGCCGATCCAATTGGCGCTGGATTTTGGTTGAGTTAAGTCTACGTAGATGCGAAAGCTTTGGATTGGACTCCAGTTTAATACTGGGTCGACGGCCTTGAATCTTACAATGTGAAAGCCATCTTTTTCAAATTTAATTTTTCCGGAGTACTCGGAGTATGGGCCATTATCAACACTATATTTAATTTTATCTAGATATTTTTCATCGCTAGTTGGACGAATACTGAAGGCTATCTTGTCATTTATAAAGTATTGGTTGCTAGAATTATCGAAAAAAAGCCCAGAGTAATCTTTGGTGAAGGCAGCAACTTCTGGCGTTGATCCTGCCTGTTCTGCAGCGTAAGAGACGGCCCAGGATGAAAAAATAAGCATTCCTAAAAAGACGATGATTTTTTTATTCATAGTACCTCCAATGAAGCGATTGTTGACAAAAATATTTTGCCTACTACAAAAGCTTATCGTCGAGACCTGGTAATACTTTAGGTTTTTTCTCTAGCATTCGACGGGGGCGAATAAGCTCCAATAATTATCTTGATTTAGACACTAAGAAATTTGTTTTTTTGTCAGTGCAGTTAAGCGTTTTTCTGAATGCAGAAGGATTTTCGACCACCCGACTTGATAACGATGGACCAAAAGGTGGAAAAGAAGGTGGTTTTACCTGTATAGTGTGCATCCATTTCTTGATAAATCAATATAGAAAGAAGCGTTGTATAAGCAATCCCATCCATCTGCAGAGACAAGAGATATCGACGCTTCTGCTCTAAGGCCCGCGCTTACAATAACAATTGCCACTATTATTTGTTTCATCCAAGTTCCCCGTTGTTAAAAATTTTTTCTATTGCTTTTTTCCAAGGTAAAATATAAATATTTTCCATCCGCCTTGCAAGCTTGTCCTGACACGCGCAAAGAAAAACTGCACCAGGGAAATCTTTTACTACAGAACGAAGTCCAAGCAGATCACTTTTATCCACGTTTATGCTTGATTTAATTTCCAAAAGAACAAGTGATTGTCCGGGCCGTTCAATTATCAGATCGATTTCTAACCCATCTTTTGTTTTTAAATATCCAAATCGAAAATCTGATCGATAATATGAGTTCAGCGCAATAAGCTGAGTGATGATAAAATGTTCAAAGGCGCGCCCATACTCATAAGTTCCGGCAACAACTGTTTGATTAATTGTTCGATCAAGTGCTCTCTTAACTCCGATATCAAAAAAGTAAAACTTCGGGGCCGAGATGAGGCGTTTTCTCACAGATGTGTTAAAGGGTTCAAGAATGTGTGCAAGTAAAGTGTCTTCAAGGATCTGAAAATATCCTTGCACGGTATGCGTGGCCACTCCAATCGTTCGGGCAATTTTTGAATAGTTTATTATCTCGGTGTTCATTTGCGCAGCTACTTCCAAAAACTTTCTAAATGGTGCGAGATTTTTTACCATCTGTTCGGCCCATACTTCTTCTTTTAGATATGCCTGGGTATAACTTTTTAAAATTTCAGACTTGTGAAGTGAATTTTCAGTATTAACAATTTTAGGCAACAATCCAAAGCTCAGTGCCGCCTCAAGATCAAACGCTTCACCCATCTCTAAAAAGGTGAGCGGAAATAGATTATTAATTAGTGCTCGGCCGGCCAAAAGATTTGCAGATCCTCGCTTAAGTTTTTTTGCTGACGACCCGGTAAGCGCAAACTTAACCTTGTTTTCCTTGGTCTCAATTATTGAGTGTACGATATCTAATAGTTTGGGGATTTTTTGGATCTCATCAATTACTACCCATTCAATGGCGGAATCTGCTGCAATCAATTCTTTTAGCTGGTCTGGGTGGCCCGAAAAACGCTCTTCTTCTTCGGCCAAAAGTAGATCAACTCGAAGCACTTTTTTTTCCTTAAAAAAGGTCGAAAGCAGCGTAGTTTTTCCAACTCCGCGGGCGCCAAAAAGAAAAAAGTTGTCTAATTCTAAAGGATTAGCTAGTCGTGCATACATATGCATAAATGTACGACTTTTATGCAGTGTTGTCAACGAGCGGCTAAGTTGTGATCTGTTTTTTCAATTTTAGCAATTGGAGTGCGGGCATAAAATTGGAGTAAATGTAGAGTAAATTGTTGGCCTTGATCGATCAACTTCTCTGGTTGGGTTTGAAAAGGGCCGTACCTATAGCGCTATTTAATAAGGGACACCTTGTGCTTGGATGATTAGTAATGGCCACAGGATGCATTATAATCGAACTCCATATCTTCTAATTTGATGAAGAATGGGTGAGATCTCATTTTCTAAAAACTCTTTTTGGGAGGTTGCAATAATATCAAAATTGAGCCCGTTTAAACCGGCCAATCCCAGTAATTGTGCCTGTAACCGGATTTTCTCCTCATAACTTTGAATTTCTTTATTTGGAAAAACAACGAGAAGATCAACATCACTATTCGCAGTATCCATGTTGCGAGCGTGAGAGCCAAAAAGCCATAACTCAAGATACTTGATATTCTTATCCAGAAGTATTTTTTTAAATCGCTCTATTTGATTTTGGACTCTTTTTTTAACCATTGAATAATCTCTTTTGAAGTTTTAAACCATTGGCGCGCATAATCCTTTGTTGTTATTGAATAGAAAGCATCCCCTGGGTATCTTGCCTCTATGTTAAATGTCGATATCTCTGTCAACGATCTAACAATTCTCTCCGAAAGTTCGAGATTAGTTTTGGCCAATAAAAAGACGAGGTTGTGTCCAAAGGGAGCTTGTTTTTCTGTTTGCGCAACAATAATTGCCTTTATTAGTTTTTCTATCGCAAGATGGACAAAAAAAAGTGCATATGGATATCGTCCGCTGCGATTTAAATTAAGTGCCGTGGCCCAATCATATTCGTGGCCTTGAAGCCAATAATCTATTAATTTTTTTATGTCCTTCTTCGTCATTCTGAGGAAATAATAGCAATTCTTCTATTATGCGTCATGCTTTATAATTGTCGACAAAAGTGCTCCACTCCTTACAAAGGCCTATTGCCGAGGTTTATAATAGAAAAGGGCTGCATTCATCTCTTGGATATTTTAACCCCAGAGGAGTATGAATACAAAATATTTAAAATGGATTTAGCTAATCGTTCTGTTCAGAATATCTATCGAGAAGCTGTCTAGTTTTTAGGGGCTCATTCCAGCTTGTTAACCTAGATAAAATATTTTTTGCGTCATTGCATATAATTCCTTCCGGTGACTTAATCTCAACGAGAGTTCCAAAACGAATAGTAATCAAGTGAATAATCTCTTTGTTTTTTGACTCTTTGATAAAAACATTTTTTAATTTTGGATATAATTGATACTTTTTCTTAAAACTCATAAGAGAAGTAGATGGATCATGCAAGGAAGAAAAAAGTAATAAATACTGCCTTCCGGTCAAACTCGTTAACTTAATAGGAGAACTTATAGAATCTAATTGAATGATCTGAAATTGTTTTCCATACTTTAATTTAATGTTCCAAAAATAATCAATATATTCAGTTTTTGTGATTCGACGATATTTATCAATCTGCCTTAGATTAAATACTTTTCCTGATTTTGTTTTGGCCGAGACTACCTCCATTGCCATACCTTCCGTCAAATTCATTATCGAGGATGCCAGTCCCAGAATATCATCACTGTCACCGGCCAATTCGCCAAGCTTTATATTTAAAGCAGAAGCTCCTCCAAGGGCCATCGTTGCATCAAATGCGTGCCACTTTCCATTTATAAGCCCCTCGCACCAGGCATGTTGGGCAAAATTATGACTGAATTGCATAATACCATACACAATACGCGAAGGTATTCCAATTGATCGAAGTGCTGATGCTAATAGAACTGCATGATTCCCGCAATCACCGGCAGGTTGTTCCATTCTAAATATGTCAATGGCTGGTAATAACCCACCACCGCCTTTATCAACGATAAGCTTATTAACCCATTTCTCAAGGGTCTTAGCTTTATTAAGCCCTTTTCGTTTTTCGTAATTCTTGCGGTTGTTTTAATAAACTCATCGTCATCGAACTTTAGGTATTTCGGCTGTGAAAGATAGATATCCATATTCCGAATTTCAGATGTCGTCGCTTCCTTTTTTAGACTAATTGGAACTTCTACAATGAAAACCTTTGTGCTTTGGGAAGTTACATTATAACTACTCCTTAGAACTGCTTGGAATTTCTTGTTAAGTTGATCTTTAAAAATAAGTTTGAATTTCATTTTTCGCGCAAGATATTTACCCGCGAAATCAAACTCTCGGTTAACCTTGGCAATAGTTAAAATTTCTGCAGTCTTCTCATCACCAAAGAGAAGCTCATTAAATTTAATCACTGGTTCGTCGGTTGGCGCATACAATAAAGTTACATTGATCGCACCTCCTCTTGTCTCAGATTCAACCACGTCTCCATTACTATCAAGTTTAATAATAGTATTAACTCCAGTATCAGTGTTTTTTGTCTCAACAATCCTATCACTTGCAGACACACTATATTTAGCCTCTGATAAAGCGAGAGCATCCGATTCTGTTGCGAGATCTTCATAAATAAACGATGAAAGATTCTCATCAATTATTTTTTTATAAATATATTGAGGATGAAGTAGTGGTGGTCGCGTAATTCTTCCGATCTCTTTTTTGGTTAATTCTTGAATTAAAAATAATTTGTCGCCATCAACAATGTATTCTTTTTGATAAGTTTTTCCAAAGATCACTTGCGTCTCTTTAATCGAAAGTATTTTTCCATCAGTGCTACAAATTATTCTCGTATCAACTCTAATATGGCTTTTCCGTCCCTGCGCGGTCGGGCAAATTTCATCCACTGCCTTGATTAAAATATTACCATCGTGATTTTGTTTTGTTACGGAGTTATAACCTACAAGTACATTGTTTAATTTAAAAAAATAATTTCGAGTTACTTTTGATTTGATAATGACTCCGCAATAAATCGATATTGAACGTTAATAATTTTTCTTGTTCATTAAGCAAATATTAAAAATCTGGGCCATGCCCGTTATTTCTCAACTTTCGTGATCTTGCTCAGAAAAGCTCGCCTTTCTGCGCAAGATCTATTCTTAGCTTAACCCACATCTTTTGCTGATTTTTTTTTGACGCAGGGCCGTAGACGCGGGGCCCCAATGACAGACTCATTTTT
>MEQL01000046.1 GCA_001770205.1 Bdellovibrionales bacterium RIFOXYD12_FULL_39_22 | reverse complement strand
TATTTTTCAAGCTATGGGAAGGCCTGCGGTGCGTCATAAAATGCATTTTTTTTATTTTTTTTAACTTAAAATATTATCTGTGAAAGCCTTACTCTTAAGTATCACTTCTTCTGTTTTTCTTAATAATTCTTTTTATCGTTAACCCAGAGTGGGAAGTTAAATAATACAACTATTTAAAAGCTATGTTAATCGAAGACTCAATTTGAGCACTAACAGCATTTTTACCGTAAGAATGGATTTCTTTTTGCAGAGTTTTTAAGGTAATTAATTCTTCATTATTAAAAAATGCTGGAATACATTTGGTAAAGACCTTATCCGGCTCTTTTCTCGCAAGTATCACAACTTGATCGTAAACACTATCTGTCTGGCCGACATCGGTCATAGAGTCAAGGAATTTCAAAAAAGAATCAATTCCAGATTTAAAGCTATCGAATCCTGCAGTACTGTACCCTGGGCTATAGTAGTAAGGCGTAATTTCATGACGCGTAAAAAAATCATCGCTATTTTTAGTTACAATTAATCTCCAATAAGATTTCAATATCGTTTTTTCAAAATCATCTCTTCCAGAAATGCTAGATAGTTTAGACCATTTAATTAATCGTCCGCGCCAATTGTTTGTTAAGTTTAGTTGATCAACACTAATGAGATCACTACTTACCAAGTCTGATTTGTTGCTATATCGTCTTATGTGATCATCGGATAGGCTTATTCCAAAATTTTTAAACCAATTTACAATAATATCCCTATCTTTATCTGCTTCGATAAACAATGTTCTTGGAACTGTAATAGTAGAGTCAACAGAAGTGTCTAGTTTTATCTCATACATGGGATAGTTTGTACCAATTCTATCAAATTGCTTTGCTAAAAAAGTAAGTATATCTCTACGTTTCACTTCCCCACCTCAGTAAATAATTCATCAGCATAAATTATACCGACTCGACTATCCAAAATCGCTTTAAGACTACCTATATCATCCATGTTTCTAGATGGAAGTATTAAAAAAGAAATTTTATCGAAAGGGATTTCAATTTCTTCAAACAACCTCCATTCTCGCTCTTCATAAATAGAATCAAAACCTTCTGATGGTGCAAATAATGAGTCCTCATCTTTTAGCATGCCTGAAAGTAACCGCTGTCCTCGAAATAATGTAGGTATCTTTACGAAAGGTTTCATTGCTAATATCTTGGGTGACTCATGTATAACGTCAAAAATCCCTTCAACCGAATTGTTTAATTCAGACTTATCCTTAATGTTATAGTATCTGACTGGTTGCAAATCTTTAGACTGATATGCGAGGAAATTTCTATCAATTCCTAATCCCACACAATTATACTTCTTCATATGTTCAGGTAAATGATTTATGGGTATATCACAAAAACATACAGCTTTTGGCTCGTATGCATAAATTGTTTCTTCGACAACATCAATTGATTTTTCAGGTTCTTCAAATCCAGCATTTTCAAAAACGACTTTACGTTTATATTGTGAATTATATCCTGTTAATCCGTGGAATGGTTTTAAAACAATTTTATCGGCTTTAATAATGTACTGAATATCTTTAATTCCTTGTTGGGGATCATCTGGAGCAGATCCCCCATAAAATCGCCATAATATTTTAGAAATATATGAAATTGGTTGTATTTGCATGAAATAGATTATTTCAATTTAAATGTAACATCGCAAGAAGGAAAAAATGACAGCGCCTTGGTAACGGAAAATGGCATGATATTGCTTTTTGAAAAAATGTGGTATGAAAAAAAATAATTAGTAAAAAATTGTAGATGCCCGATTGGTGCATTTTAAAACCTCGTAAGAAAATCAAAAAGCACTCTCACTCTTTTTATATTCATCTGATCAATGAGCGCTTTGCATTGTATTCGAAGATCATTCTCCATATCCCCTAGGCCTAGCATTTTTGCCCAAACTTTACGATCTGAGTCAATCGCTGACAAAAAGTTCGCAATATAATTTTGGGTCACACTTGTGCGCCCACTTTCTGTATGATTTACCTTGGTCTGAGAAGTATTCATTCGTTTTGCCAACTGTCGTTGGGAAAGTCCCTTCTGATTTCTCAGTTCCCTAAGAATTTTAGCCTCAGGTGTAACTATAATTTTCCGAATTCTTTTCTTATCTGTTTTTGTTGTGTCCATTTGTTGTCCTTTTTCCTATCCGACGGGAAACGCTTTGGGCCACTCACTAAATGTGGTGATCCAGAAATAGGGGTGAGTGGGATTTGACCACTCACCCTACGTCTCCGAAATAATAGGTTAATCGACGATTGGGGAAGCTGCTGAGTTGCAAGTTGTGCTTAGGCCTTTTTGCAAACGCTCTAAGCACAACTCTAAGCCCAATTAAGCCTACAGGAGAAAGGGAGGGACAATTCTAGACAGTTTGATGATCGGTTAAAGATCATAAATAATTGAAACCAGTTGCTAATAATTTTAAATAAGTAGGGAAATTTCGGTGATGATTGATCAAAAGAGTAGAATCTGAGTGGAGGATTCCATAGTTTTTATAAAATTCTCAATGATGTAAGCTACTTGAATAATTTACTTAGCAAAATCGAGCATCATTAAATGAATTGATTGAACGACGAATTTTTAATTATTTTATCTGTGAAAGAAACATACTTCTAATAAAAAACTGATAGAAGATATAAGCGAGAGATTTAAGTTTATTAATCTCTCGCTTAATTAATCTAATCATCGTTAATTTTAATGCCAATCCTCTTTCGGTTTGCTGGAAGCACCTCTTCATGCTCATCAAGTCGCTCGAAAACAATTTTAAACATCTTGTTAGTATTTCTTTCGAGTAAATTCATCCTATCAGTCAAATTTTTCTCTAATAATAGAAAGCTCCTAAGTTTAGTAAAAATTCGCATAATAGAAATATTAACCTGAACAGCAATTTCACTTCTCAATACACTTGAAAGCATTGCAACTCCATTTTCGGTAAAAACCAATGGTGGAGTTTGCCTACCACCACTTCCAGATTTTGCTATGCCAATTTGGCATTTCAAAACTTCAAACTCCTCTGCATTCAGTTCAAACATAAAATCATCAGGAAATCTTGATGCATTTCGTCGGACTTGTCTGTTTAATTGACCTGTTTCTACTTCGTAAAGTTCTGCCAAATCACTATCGAGCATAACTCTATAGCCGCGAATTACATAAATCATTTTTTCAATGACTGCTAAGTTTGGTTCTTTCATGCTTCCACCTGCTTTCCAAAAAGGGTCACAACATTATCCCCAAAGATAATATCGTCTGGAGTAAACTGTAAGCAGTCTGTTGCACCTTTTGTGTCAACACCAGCAAGTCGAAGATAGATATCCATCGTTGCTGATTTTTTCCAACCTCCAATTTTCATTACTATTGGAGATGGAACTCCGTTGGCCAGCATCTGTGTTGCAAAGCATGCACGTAGCGCGTGGAACTTTATTTGTTTGAGCTTAATTGATTTTAAAAAGTTTTTAAGTGGCACTGCCTGGTCCCCATTATCCCAATCTTTACTTCTCGGTAGTACATATTCGGAATTCAAGCGCTCAGGATCGCGCTTTAAATCTAAAATAAGTTTACGGAGACTATTATTAATTGGAACAGTTCGCCAGTATCTTGCTTTAGTTGGACCTACTTTTTTCATATTTGCATCGTAAGAACGATCAACTAAAATAAGATTTTTCTCAAAATCAATCTGCTCCCAGGTCAAAGCATGCAATTCACCACTCCTCATTCCTGTGAGTACTGCAAAGGCCCAGACAGGATACCAGTGATGGTTAACCATCTTTGCTGCATTTAAAAATTTCCGAATCTCTTCCAGCGAAAGAATTTCCGGAACCTTTTCCTCTCCTTTTTCAATCAACAGTCCTTTTAACGGAGAGCAATCAGCTCCAATGATAAATCCAAATTCAACACCCCATTCAAAAACCTTGTTAATAATATTTTTAACTTTTTTCTGATAGGATCTAGATAAATTTGCCTGTTCTAATTTCTGGATAAGTTTACGTCCATCAGCTCTAGTTAATTGTGCTGCAGGATTATTATTCCAGTGAGTAGTCCACTTATTAATGGTGCTTAAATACCCTCTGGCAGAATTTTCAGTTATTTTACCAACGTAGCCAGCCTGAACATCTTTCCACCATAAATGAACAACATCACCCCAAGTTAAACCAAGTCCGTCATACTTTTGTGCATCTGTGGATAATTGGCGTATTAGTTTCTTTTCTTCTCGTCTAGCTTCATCTTCTGAGTTCAAGCAAAAAATAGATTGTTGGAATCGTTTCTTTTTATTGGTTCTGCTTCTTATATGAACATAAACCCTCCAAAGATCCTTCCCATTTTCTACATATTTCATTACGGCCATAATCAACCTCCCTTAAGTTGGGAAGTTTCAATAAGATAATCCAATTCATCTCTTTTAAAATAGAGGCGATTGGTAAATTTTCTGGCCCTAAGTTTTCTACGCGAAACTAATGTATGAATGGCATTCACACTTTTTCGCAAGTAAACAGAAGCTTCTTTCGTCGTCAACCATATTAAATTGTTAAAGAGCGTCCCAACATCTTTCGATTCGGGAATGCCACTATATCGTGGAAGAGACAAATTGTAATCCAGATTTAAAATGTTTTCGGCCATACTCCTCCCTTGATTAAATGTTAGGTCGTTGGAAAGCCAATCAATCTTGCACTTATCTCCTCATATTGTTTTTTCTCTCCAGCTTTGTTGATAAATTCTCTCACCCGCGCGGTCCCATGAACAAATACCTCGTACCCTTTCTTTAAAAAGAGCGGGCAGATTTCGGCTTGCTTACCCCAAACAACAACACGCATCCATTCCGTTTTATTTATATCCCCCTCTCCTTTTTTGTTAATTGCTACTGCTAAATAGCAAACTGCCTTATTATTCATTGTGTATTGCAACTCTGGATTTTTTCCCAATCTCCCAAGATAAATTTGTTCTTTGTTTTCCATAATCAACACCTCCATTGTCTAGGTAATATTAAGTTTCTTGACGAGAAAATCGCCAAGAGACAACGTCACACCATTTTTTTGATTGTAATCATTTAGTGCTCGTTCGACCTTTTCCATTTGGGTCATGCTTCCCTCTTGAATCTTCTCAATGTCTTTTGGGGTAAGTCGCTCCAGAGCATAAATCGACAACTCCTTGAAGGTAATTTCAGCACCATAGTTTTTCTTATTTGCATCTAGCAGTAGTTTAAAAACTAACTCCAGGGATGTTTTATCTTTGGATAGGTCGACAAAAAATTTGGTCTGCTCACGATTTAGTACATACTCCTCTCTAACATTATTCTGGCGCCTGCCTCTCTTTTTTGTTTTCTCTTCTATATTCTTTTTCTCTTCTTCTTTTACTTTCTTAAAATCTCCAATCATAAATTAACTCCTTTCAGATTCTTACTCTTCAAATTGCCCCTGCTAAAACTGCCGAACAAACCTGCATTTGGTTAGCGTATTTTGACCACCCCATCGAATTTCGTTGAGAGGGGGTGGTCAAAATACGCGACACCATAATTGCTTGGAATGATTCGGCAAAACAAGCAGGGGCAAAACGATAGTTAAGTTTAGTTAAGTCATAGTTAAGTGCCATCTAATCTCCAAAAATTTCTATAAACTTCTTCTGATTTCCCATATAAAAACAGTCTGCCTCAAAAAAATTAAATTCAGAAACTGTCATAGTCCGATCCACCATAAAGACAATCCTCTTTACTACAGATGCATCCATCTCCCTAAGATACGAGAGGTATGCCTTACATAGCTGTGGCTTGTTCGTGATAAAAAGACAAAAGTCGTAGCGTTTGCTTAAAGCGTAATATCCAAATTTCTCTTTAATTCGACTAGAGGCCTTTTGAGTCAGTTCCACCTCTATGGCCAGGGTGTATTTTTTATTTTGCCTAATGGCCTCTATTTCAGCGTCAGGAAGCACTTTGTCTTCTGTTCCTGCATAACACATACGACCGTTAAAGAAATTTGCAAACGCTAAAAGTTTTCGAAGGACATTGCTTGCTATTATATCGTGAGTAATGTTCTCATCACAAAGTTGATCGCTTTTATTAAATTCGCTAAGGCCTACTCCTTTGCTTGTTAAATATACATGCTTTTGCTTCCTGCCATCACGCACACCACTAATTAGCCCGGCCTTTTCAAGATTTCTAATTTTCAACAAGAAATTGTGTTTTTTCATTTTATATGAGCAGAGCTCTTTGAGCGAGGCAACATCAATGATCTTCCATTGTCCAATAATGTTCATTAGCTCTGTATACGGCCAGGCTGGTATAAAAACTTTTGGACAGCTCATACCAATGTTCCACCTAATGAGACGGTATCATCACGCTTTGCAGGAGATTTCTCACTTGAATTTTTTTGGGAAGCTTTTGATAATTTATCAATTGCCCCAGACTCTTCTAACCAACTGACCGACTCTTTAATTTTTAAAGGGTCGAGATATTTTACATTTAGAAGATCCACTCTTGTGGGAGAATGCCTTAGCAAAACGCATTGTCCTACTTTTAAATTTTTGATGATGTTGTGGTGAGCTATCAGTTCTTCAACTTCTCGTTGTGATCCCTGATCTACTTCTTCCCCATCCTGAACTCGCTTTGTTTGTTTCTTGCTGGTAATTGTACCAATGGCCTCCGCAAACAATGCGGCCCCCTCTTCCATGCGCTGTTTAAAGATAAACCAGTTGGATGCATTCTCTAGAATCTGAACACAAAGATTAGGATCAACCTTTGAAATATCACTTGGTGATTGAAACGCGAACGTGATCTCGACTTTGGCCCCACGGCACTTGTTTAATATTTCAATGAACTCGTCGGTTATTACCGCCGAAAGCTCATCAATATAAATACCAAGCGGTGTTAATTGAAAGTGTTTTTCCAAAGAAATTGTCTTATAGGTGTCATAGACTGAATAGGCCAGATCACCCAAAATAATTTTTCCAAGGCTGCGTGCTACCTCAGCATAACCCAATACTGAAAGACCAATGTAGACACATTTGTTACTACCACGCAATTGTGAAAACGAAAGAGCTTCGGCGCCAGAAAGCTTTGGCCCAAAATCCGAATCTATTAAGTTCTTTATGCGAGTGATGATGCCTTGAATATTTTTACGGTCATGTCGTGCTTTTATCTCGCCCTGCACTTCTGATATTTGCAGAAGCTTCCGATGGATTGAAGTCAGGGATAACTCCTCTTTCGACATTTTAAGAAGCGAAATAGCTTCTTTTAGGGCATCATAACAAAGCAACTCATAGTGCTCTTCAGACCACGTAAAAGAGTGATGAATGCGATCAGCAATATTGGTTACGCTACCATCCTTTACTGGATTAAGTGATATAGCCCCATGCCCACTATAATGCTCAGAAAAAATACAAAACTCTCTTCCTGAAAGCCGACAAAGTGCAATGAAGTTTTCTAATGCTCCATTATCACCTTTTGGATCTATGATCACTACTGGCGTTCCCAACATCATATCTGCCAGCATTAAAACATCTAGGAGAGCTGTTTTCCCGGATCCACTTGCGCCAACAATTGCCGTGTGTAACCTTTTATTCAACTCGAGATTCTTAACTCCTTTTCTATTTGTTATTGAATGGCCGATCTCATCATCTTTTATCGTAACTTTGCTACTATTTAGATCTTTGCGCTCAATCTTTTTTGGTTCCATTGTGGCCTCCCTTTTGAAAATGTATCTGTTGATCATCCAAAATATTCCGTTGCTGACCAACTTCATGAGTTGCATGATCAATAAAGTTGTAAGCTCCATCAACGGAAGAAGAACATCCCCTAAAACAGACTCATCATTCTTTTTCTTGGCCGACATTTGCTCCCTCCAGTTTTTCGTCATAGCTATGCTCATAAACTTCAAAGGATGGAATATAAAATGTCCGACTGCCATTAGTTACATAGCGCTCCTTTGACTGATATTTAATGAGATACTGTTGCTTTACCTTCCCCTTCAATTTGTCTGGAAGTTCACCAAGTGGAACTTTATATCCCTCTTGCTCTTGTAGTTTGGCCTGGATGTTAATATTTCCGAGCCCGATATCAACTTCATCTGGCAAAGGGCGCTTCTCTTCAGGTAATAGCATGCTATTAAGCTTATAATTTCTAGGATCATCCTGATAAAGAGCGTATCCTGCTAGTGCCGCTACTCCAGCACCAATTAAACCAAATACTACTGCATTAGCTCCTTGGCTTGGCTTATCTGGACTTAAAATTGCTCCAGAAGTAGCGCCGACCATTCCTCCGGACAGAGCACTGTAGATGATGGTCTTCTTTAAAGTTGAGCAAGATACTAATAACAAAACAAATACGACCGTACTTACTCTCACTTGTCCTCCTTTGTTAAATCCAAACCCTGATTAAAAAATAGCAGCACCTCCTTTCCTGCGTTAACGTATGCAATGCTTAAATCTTGTTCACCCGAACTCTTAATAAGTTCTCCTACGTTTCCAGCAACATTGGTTAGGCCACTAAGAACTTTATTCTTTCCGTTGTTTTTTGCAGTCTCTCCAAACGGCGTTTGCAGTCGCTCTTTGGTTGCATCTAGTGCCCCCTCAAAAAATGCCGCAAGTCCACTTGTCAGAAATGTCTTCTCTTCCCCTGAATAAAAATAGTCAGCAATTATTCCTTCTGCACCATCGACATCCCAAACATTAACATCCACTTCAAATTCGCTATCTTCTGTGACGAGAAGGTCACATTTAGCTGGAATTCGTTTTTGAAAGTTTATGCCAGAACATCTAAGCTCCCCATCTCCGATAGCATCAACCTCACTATGAATTTTCACCACAAATGCCGTTGGCCGAATATTCATTGCTAAAATAGAATTTAGAACTACCCCTCTGACACGAGTAAGTGACTTGATTCGGTCTTTTGATGCTCGAACAATTAAGTTTTTTTCTTGGCGTTCTAATAATTCTTCAATCTTCCTATCACTGGCCAAAAGATCAGAGATCGCCATGTTCATTGACGATTTTATTTTGGTTACCACAACCTTGTTGCTGTGAGCCCTGGGAATCTCCGCTCCTACATCTTCTTTGTATTGGTATTTTGTCGCTGGTGGAAGTTCATTGAATTCGGCCAGCACAACAATTGGTAAAAGACATAATACAATTTTTTTCACAGTGGCCTCCCGTAATAAATCATCTTTCCCTCTAAATATATTGGGGGCCCTTTTGAAAGATAGACTCTGCTATTACCATCAATATTTTGTTCATTAACTCTAACAGGCGTTTTGAGCTTGTTCACAAAGAGCATCGACTTAGGACACGCAAAAAGCTGATATTCGTTTTTCTCTTCTATCAATTCAAAAAGATCACATGCCTTGGCCTCTTGGATTTCAATATCCTTATTGGAAAAATCATCGGCATACTTGATATTGAAGTGATATTTCCCATCTTTTAAAAAGACGAGAAAGTTTCTATCAACTTCTTTGCGCTTTGGTTCAAAAACAAGGCTTCTCCCTTTGTTCAACTCATAAATTTTAAAATCAGCGTCCATTCCTCCCACATAATCAGTAACACGATCGGAAAAAGTTATCGCCGTCAGATGCGAAAGCGAAAGAAATACAGTAAAAATCTGGTGTTTAAAAATATAGTAGATCATCGCTGGTACCTCGACTCTATCTGTTTTTCTGTTACTTCTAGAATTTTATAAAGATGTTTAAAGCGACTATTTTTTTCTAGCCCAACTTGAAAACTTCTGTAACCTTGAGAATCTTTGGTTACGACATCACAACTGTAATCATCAAGTTGTTTTACCAGCGTAATACCTTCAACCGCAAACAAAATTTTATTTTTATCAAGCTCTTCTATCACCTTCTGATTAATTTGCTCTTGATCTGGATTATTGTTAATTATTGAACTCATCCCATAATAACAGGCTTCCATCGGTGAATATATCTGCCCACTATTTGCTCCCAAGTGAATCCAGGCAGAGATAATTAAAATAATTCCATTCAACCCAATCCCGCCAAACCCGTACAACTTAAGTAGGCCTTTTAGGCCTGAAATTTCTTTGTCCATACTTTGAAACTGGGCCATATTCCCTCCTTCTTGCGTTTAATGATGGCGACTCATTCTCACCATTTGATAAATTTCGTCTTACTGAATTATGTGTCACTGCACTTTTCTGACTCGAAAGTTGATTCCTTCTTCTTGCTAAATCACTTGTTGATACACTGGAGACAGCTTTTGACTGCTCGTTTTTGGCATCAGAACGCGAAGTATTTGCAGTAAATGTCTGGCCTCTTTTATGCTGCACATTCTTATCGCTGGAAGTATTACTACTGTTTTTGGTGCTTTCTGACTTTATTCCCATCTGTTTAGATTTATTGTTACTGCTATTAGAAAATGCTGATGATAACGAATGATTCATCCCTTGAGATCTTTTAAATAGGCCAGCTCCTTGAGATAACTTTGATCCGATTTGTGAAATTCCTGCTGAAGCAAGTTTCATTTTAGGGCCGAGTCTTCCTCCGGACATAATAACCGCCGCAGAATTGACAGCTTGCTTTGGAAGTCCCATTACATAATTAGCACCTAAGGTTGCAACAATTCCCCCCGCCTGAGCTAGTCCACTGCCATTTAGAATCATCATCGAAATGATCGGAGTAAATGCGACTAATAGTGCTAAAACGAACAGTAAGGCCGTACCCATTATTGATCCACCGATAACCTGGCCCGCGACATATCCTTTGTTTATTTCCGAGCCAATCATGGATAAAACAAAAACCAACACATGAGGAACTATTAAGCACCATAGATAACTAATTATCCATCCTCGCAAAACATTGCCCATCGTTGGGAACATATAGATAATTACTGACATCCCCACCAGCCCGTAACCAAGATAGTAAACTAGCGAGTAGACAACCTTTAGAATGACCAGACAAATGTTAGTGATGAAAAATACCGTTAACGTAAATCCGTCGTTAATGAACTTATCGAACAGGTGGTATTTTAAAAACGCAACCGTTCCCCAAAGGATATTATTTTGTTCATAAAAACCTTTACTACTGTTTTCACTTTGCAATTTATTCCAGTGATTAACTGCTTCAAACATATCCATCAGCAAAATATTTTTCTCTTGCTGATCGGCCAACTTCTCACTTGCAGCATCTAATGAATAATCAATACTTACTTTATAGAAGCTTGCTACAGAAGTTAAAATCAAGACTGCAACTATTGCCCGCTTTAATAGTTGCGCTACCTCCATCCTGTCGAAATATTCTACCAGGCAACTCATTGCAAAAATTCCTGGTAAGATCCCTATAAAGAATGTCCGATAATCCTCAACGAGGCCTTCCAAAGAAAAACTTTGAATCAAGAGTAAATCCTTCATCACATTGGCAGAAATCATAACGTTTCCTGCAATGGGCCAAGATCATTGTTAATACCTAGCCAATCTCGATAAAAAACTTCGCTTCTTAATCGCTCAAGTGCTGCATCTTTTTTCAGCGCTATATCGATTTTTTGATATTCGATATTATCGCGTCTTGTTTTGGCCAAGATATTTGCGGAAAGTGCAGTATTCATCGCTGTATTTTGCACGTGCTTACTCATCTGTCCTTCATCAGCACTCATAATCTCTTGTTGTTCAGACTCTTTTTCATCCCCCATCGAGTTTGACACTTTATCCCAATAGCGCGCGGTAAAATCATCGGCAGCATAGACATCTTTAGCGATGTAATCTATATTTGTCTTGAGTCCTCGTAGATTGATTTTCAATCTCATCATTGCTTGATTGAGTTCATTCAGATCTTTTGGCCTCATCTTTCCTACTTCAATAATATCCTGCACATGTTGCTCAATTCGCCTGGCAACAAAATATCGTCTCATCGCCAGAAAATTATACTTATCAATCTGCTCGGATGTTTTCTCGGCAACTTCTAAAATCTTTAATGTATTTGAAACAGTCGAGGCAGTATTTGAGACCAACGCTACAAGTGCAGCTGTATCACTATCAGGCATAAAAAAAGTACTAGCAAAAACACGAATAGTTAAAACAAGACTCAAAAGCAAAACATTAAACTTCGCCATATTTTAACCTCACATAGGAGTTTATTGTCTCTTTGTTGCTATCAAAAAAAGGACGATACTCCTGATAAAATTTGTAAAAGTTATTATCTTCTCCGACCTCAGTATGAAACAGCTCCAATTCAAGTGGTGAAAGATAGAGACGCATTGTCTTTCTGAACCGATTGTCCGCACTTTTTACATAGCACTCACTACAAACTCCTTTTTGAAAGCGAAGTGATTTAATCTGCTTCCGGTCAAACTCAGATACTTCTGGGTCATCAATACACTCTTGAGGAAAGAAAACCTTAATAAAACTATTGTTGGTAATCGAGCTGTACAATTTACCACCTATTCCAGCAAAGTCATTTAACCCTTGAGAAATTGCGATTGGTAAAGCACCTGTCTTGCGAAAAGTCCGAAAGCAATCATCTATGTAATCGGCATGATGTTTTAGAAAACTCCATGATTCATCAAATACCAATATTTTTTCTGGGTTCTTGATATTTTTAAAATACTCCAGAATAAATATTATTAGCGGTGCAATTGCTGCTTGAGGATAGTCAGCAACGTCCACATATAAGATGGGTGTCTCCGCAATTTTCTCATCGCTTAAATATTCTGCCACATCCTCAAAATATAGCGAAATACCAGGGAAATCACACTCTAGTAGCTTTAAAAAATCAAAGAAATTAGATGGCCCAGGATTTTCTTCTACAATCGCACGGATTGATTTGAGTAGCCGCCCTCTCTCCAGCTTATTAAAATGCTCTTTATCACAGGCGCTAAGTACCATTTCTCTCAGATAGAGTGGATCTCTAAACTGTAGTGGATTGAACTTGGCCGAAATATTTACACCATCGTGGTAGAGGGTAATTCTTTTAAATGATCCTCCTTTATCTAAAATAACGGTTGGATGTTTTTTGGCCAATTGAAAAATCAATTTATTTACAAAAACTGATTTACCACCTCCACTTGCACCTGTTACCAGCATATTCTTATTAGGAATTGATGCATTAAATGGGTCAAAGAAAATTTGCTCGCCAGCATTGTCCTCAAAAGCAATACCATTATCCATCAAATGACTACGATTGAGTGGAAGCAGGAATTTAAGGTGACTTGTTTTATCCACATGAACACGCGACAAAAGAGTCGGTACTACCCCAGGAATTAGCTCACGAAACATCGCAGCAAGCCCAGATTTACATTTTTTAATGCTCTGCCCTTCAATGAAAAGCTTTACTCCACGACTTCGCATCCCATCAATGAGGTCGGCCGTTTTTGAGTTCAACTCATCAAGTGACTGGCCAGTTAAAACAAAAAACAACTCAATATCAAACAGCGATTCTGCTCCGAGCATCAACTCTTGGATTAAATTTTCCGCTTGATGATAGGCCCCTTCGCTTTCAACATCTCTTTTGGGCCGAAAAAAATTTGCAAGATGTGAGCTGCGAATTTTCTCTAACCCGCGAATCCCCTTTTCTCTACTTTTCCTTTTAATATTTAGAATGTAATCAACTCCATTAGGAACGAATTGATGATCTATCTCATCCGTCCCAAATTCTAATACAGACAAAACTCTGCGATATCGCCCATTATACAAAAGATAGTCATCAAAAATTGAAACATCTGAAAAGATATCTATTGATCCAAAGAAAGTTTGAAGGGGCCTATCAGATGGCCCCAACTCAAACTTCAACTGATTAAAGTCTTGCACAGAGCTGTTAACATACGCTTTTCCTCCTAAAGAGTAGAACTTAAAAAAGGCATTTTCATCAATGGTATTTAAAAACATTCCTACGTCTCTAAATACCTGCTCTATCTCTTTTTCTGTTAACTGTGATAGATCAATGGGTGTTATCTCAAAAAAATAACTTATGGCACCATCAATTCCTCGCAAACGGTTTTTATCAACTTCGACGATAGGAAAAGTTATCTTATCCATTGGCAACCTCCATCCGATAGCTCCAATTTAAAACTTTTGGGGAAAATATTTGCAGAAAAAAACCACGAGGAAGATAACTGTTCGCTATTTTGAATAAGAATAAAAGAATCGCATTAATCACAAGCCCACTGATTCCTGCAACGTGAAGCCATGATAGAACGATGTATCCGACTCCAATCACCATCAAATCACTGCGTCTCATTCCAGCAAAAAGTCTTGCTCTCCGATTTAGCAGTGTCGGAAATGCTGAGTTATTCATATTTCTCCTTTTTTTAGCTAAAACTTTTTGTAAGCGTATCCATTAAACTAATCCCTGCTGCTGAAAATATGCCAAGCATTGCGACTGTCGAAACTTTACGCAAATATTCATCCTGGCGAAAATAAGACAAGATTATATATAGAATAAAAAAGAACCCACCTACCGCTTGAGATAATGGCAGCAAATAATTATTTGTCATCATCTCAAAACCATTTTTGAGTTTATCGAAGGCGTATGCATTCTGTGGATGCAAAACAGTAAATCCGATTGAGGCAAAACCAAAACAGAAAAACCATACAACGACATCGATTAATGTATTTTTCAATCTCATATTCCCCTCTTAGTTAAATTTATTATTAATTACGCTACTTACTGAAACAGAAAACTTTTGCGAATATGGCCTTGGCGGTAATAACTTTAATCCTCTCCTAACAAAGGCATCAAAGTCTCTAATCATCACCGACTCAGAGTAAACTCCTTCTTCACCCCAAGCACGAGATGCATTAGCAACAAGACCTGGGCAAACTTTTTTGTCTTTTCCTCCAACACTATGCATATAGGCACCTTGAAAAGTGGTCGCCGAGACACTTTTTAATTTTAAAAATAGTACATTTTCTTTAAAGTTCTTTAGTTCGATTATTTGCGAGGGTTCACTAATTACGATATGGATATTTTTCCCTGTCCAGCTAACATTCACCAACCGTTTTTCTACCAATTCTCTGAGCGAAAACTCTGTGTTATTAAACAAAAGACTAAGCTGCTCTAGTTCTTGCCCCAAATCTTTTTGAAAGAATAGTTCATTGTTATATGAATTAAAGTGATTAACCTTTACAAAACAATCAACGGTAAAAACACCACAAATACAATTTCGCCCACAAGAGCACGGCCTCTCATGATAATCGCGATCTTCACTTACAAAACTCTCTCCCCATTTCCTAAGCGGTGCGATCTGAATATCAATTTGCGAATTAGGTGTAATATTCCCAATTCCATAAATAGCATAATCCTGATCACCAGAAATATTTTGGTAAACTCCAACAATTTTCTCACTACTTTGATTGGCCAACTCTGTTCCCGTTATATATGAAAGCGAAATAACATCGCCTGTCCCATACTTATAATCAAGATAGTGTTGATTTATCTTATTGGTGAATACAAACCACTGGCCTTTTTTGTCTTGAGAAGAAATCTCTTGGAGGTAGGTAAAAGGAGGAAGATTGTTTGCAAACTGATCAATTTTCTCCAGTACATCATTTTCAATTCTAACTTTATCACCGAATATTTTCTCCAAAATACTTTGAAAGCTATCGCTATTTCCATTTACCCCAACATAACTGATACGCGTATCAAGCGGAGTATTAACAACAACCGGTAGCGATTTATTTTTTACGCTTGCCAGGAGTTCAGAAAATGTTGTTTCAAGTTCTGAAATCTCATAGTCGCGCACAGAAGAAATAACAAACTCCCCTCGCTTGAAATAACTTTCAGCAATTAGATCTACTGGCACATTTTCGATTTTAACCGCAAAGGTCTCATTCACTCCCGCGTTAAAACTTCGCTCTACTTTGGCACTCTTTAAAAGCTCGAAAGACTCGCTCGCTTGGTTATAATAGTAAAAATCTACCACAAGATTTTTCACACATACAAAGCCACTGTTCCCCTGAAGTTTTGCTGAACTTTCAAGCGTGATCGACAGAGAGCTTAACTCGTATTTTGTCGTGTCAAACAGATGCTTGTTTTCCAACACTTTCTGAGCATAAAACTGTGGGTCAATTTCCGGATAGCTCACCCAAGAGAGATCATGCGGAGCTATTTCACCCCATGAGTGAGTTGAAAACTTTCCCACATTGGCCGCCACTTTATAGCTTTCATTACGAATGAAAAGCTCACCTACTCGATACTTAAACTCGGGGTTATCGCGGCCAAGCTTAGTGTCAATTAACATAGTCTCATCTGCGCCAGTGGCCAAATTCTTGAACTTTCCTTCTATAATATAGTTTTGTAAAAAACGAACATCCACTTTTGGAATATCTGCCAAATATGGCCTTCGCCCCAAGGCAATCTCCTCTCTATCCAGCACTTTATCTCCATCTGAATCAAGACCATCTTGCTCATCTTTGTCAGTACGAACAGGATCAATCATTTTTTCGGGATTATTATTGCTATTATTTTTTTCCGAATTAAATCCGCATGACCAATACACACATATCGTGAATGCAATTAGCATAATGTTTTTTACGGCAATCATAATTAATCTCCTATTTATTAATATTAGTTTGATAACAACGCATTTCTATCTAAAAGGGCCAACATAACCTCTCTACAGCGTACCCCCTCAGTCTCTGTCATCGATATAGCACGTTGTTTAAGGCGATTGAGGATTGTTCGAACCTTTAGGCTACGTTTTATTTCTCGTGGACTAAGCACGTTCTCTAGCTCCAGCACATCTTTTTCCAATAGTGATGAGTTCATCGTATCCCTCGCTCAATGTTGCCTAGTTTAATTAACTGATGGTGAATTGATTCGGCCTTTTTTATAAATTTTTTATTTTTCACTAGTTCCTCCACTGAAATTTCTCCAAGTAGCTCTCGAAGCTGTTCATGCATTTTTCTTGCTGACTTCATTGTTTTCCTCCTTGGTAATTGATTGGTCATTCGCTTCACGATCAAAACATCAGGGTGATCAGTCCAGACGTGACGTAAAAACATTCCAATATAAAAGTGATAAAATAAAAATTTGGAAATTAATTGTTGTATTCCGCGCGGAACTTATCTATTTCACGCGGAACCCGATAACTGACTAAAATAACGTCTGGACCATGCATTTTAGATTTGAAAAGGTTCCGCGCGGAACCATTTCGAGTTCCGCGCGGAACCTTTTGCCTAAAAAATGTCTACCTTGAGGCCGACCTTGAGTCTAGGAGGAAAAATGGGGTCTCCAAGCTCCCCTCCGATCTGAAATCCTACTTGAAATTCTAAAATTTTAAAATCAACGTTGTTGGCCAACTCTGAAAAGGCCGAAAGACGCGCGCGTGTACGAATTTCCCTGGGAATTTTGGCCGGCCAGAAGACAAAGCTCTCTCGAGCTTCTAGCTGAAACTTCTTTTATATTGAAATCTACTGATGTTCACCGAAATACACTATGACTGGTTGCAAGTGGTTGCAGAATCCTTATTGGTTGAAAGTAAAAAAACGTACTCATTAGTGACAAGTTTATCAAAAAAATTCTGACTAATATAAGAAACGATTTCTTCAAATATATAAAACTTATTTCTAAGCGTTGGGTTTTTTTCATCTATATTTACTGCAAATTCTGATGATGTAAAAATAACTAATGAAGCAAAAAATGGAGAAAGCTCACGGTGCTTTGTCACGAAATCATCGGTCAGACAATTATTAATAAGTTGAAGCGTCTCATGATGAGATGCTCGAAATGAAAGTCCGAGTTTTAAAATATTTTCCGTACACCGCCTCATATCATCTGGGAGAAGTTCGTTGGGCCATTTGGAAGAAAAAAGATTTATTAATTTCTTCTGAGAAGAGAACTTTGGATGCTCTGGGAAAAAATTATCATTCGTAATTGCAATATTGGATATTGCATATTCCGATTGTTCGAGCATTGCTTTGACTTGGAAAGCAACTCTCTCTTTTGCCCACGAAACCTCTCCTGCTTTATAAATCAAATCATGTGTCGCCTTGGACCATGAATATGAGAAGATTGTTTTAATCTGTATTTCAAATACCAGATTATACCAAGGCTTTTCTGGCATACCAACTGGCGAACTTTTAGATACATACAATCTCAAATCAGAAAATTTAAAATCATAAGGATTGTCTGAGGTTGAATCTAATTGCTTTGGTCGTTGATAATTAATCATAAAGTAATCTTGGATTAATTTTACTGCTTCGTTAATTTCACTTTTTGTATCAACAATTATTTCACATCCAAAAAAATCTTCATAATTGCCTACAGAATACTGTGAATTGGTTTCTATTTTTTGATAAAAGCTATTTTGTCTTTTTATCCGACTCCTATAAAACCAATTTTTCTCCTTGATTAGTGAATGTAATATATCATCAACATTCGCCATTAATAGCTTGTACTTTGGTTCAAGATCAGAATATATCTCCGAAATTTGTTTTGGTATTTTCATTAGAAAGAAAAATAGCTTTTAAGAGCGAGGAACCTCTTTTCCCTTGGAGTTCGATCCGTAGTCGCTCCTTTGTTGTATATGGCATAGTCTTTAACACTTGGATCCTCTGAATTTTCTCCTTCCTCGTTAAGGCTAGCAGCAAAATTAGTAAACTTTTGAGAAATATCCTTTAGATCAGTAGGTAACGACTTCGCTAAGGGCATAAATAAAGACCACAGTGAATAAACTGCTGATCTAGTATAAAAAAATTCTTTAAGTGTACCTTCCTGATTGTTAACTTGAGTAAAAAAGTTTTTAAGTAAATCGAGGTGTTCTTTAATATAGGCTTCTTGTTCAAACTCTTTGTCATTTTGAGCATAAAATTCATCTAATTCAAAGTGATCGAATCCATGAATTTTTCGATCGCTTAACATCAATATTATTTCACAAATAAACTGATGGTCCACCATCCTTGAAAAATCGTGCTTACTGAATCGAACGAGATTTGCCCAATATGGATCCTCGCTTTCTTTTTCAATAAATTTCTGTAGATTTCCTTCATATCGAGCTTTTCTCAACTCTTGTGGATTTAGGGCTTTGTTATTTCGATTAAGCCGATCAAAAATTCCTTTTAAAACTTCTTTATTGTCTTCGTTAATCAGTTCGACAGGAAACGTGTAATTCCAAAATGCTTTTTTAAAATCAGGATCAATTTCTGAGAATTTCTTTCCTGCAAGGGGATGAGCTTCGTCATCATTGCTAACGGCAAATTCGTCTTGTGAATACATAATCACGGTTAATAGGCGTTGTTTCCCATCTATTACTCTATATTTTGCATTTCCGTCAGGATCCATATCTTTGTGAATAAAAACAGGAGGACAGGGAAAATTGTTAATAATTGTATCTAAAAAAAATTCTCTATCGCTTTTATTCCAAACACTTTTTCGCTGATATGACGGAGAAAGATCAAGTCGTTTGTTGTTGTTCATATCGAGAAACCAAGTAACGTCTTGCGGTGTTGGTTTTCTGTCTATTTTCATACTATCTCCTTGGCCCCATAAAACGGTCGCCGTTAAAATGAATTAAGTGGTCTGGTGCATCGGCAAGCCACACCTCGGTATCCCAAGCTATGTCTGCAACATATTTCCTAAACACAGTGGCATCAGGGAAAGCACTTACAAAAATTATCCCAAAGTTTTTCTCTGGAAAAAGACCCCTCAGCTCATTCACACGCTTTTGAGAAACAGGCCCATGGGATGTCACACACTCCACAAGAAAGAGCCACCGTTTCTCTTTCAAATATAAGATAACATCGGGGAGTTTGCCGTGATCAATAATCTCACACCCCAAATCCTTTAAAATTTCTTTCTCAAAAATAATTTCTTTATTTTCAGTATCCCCAAGATAAAGAAGATTTGCTCCCTTCGCAAACCGAGATGCAAACTCCTGAACGACTGCAACTCCAACCTCATTGTGTGAGCCTGGTGATAAAAGGAACTCTCTTCCATCTGAGAGTTTAAGGGGGATTCTTTCGATATTACGTTTTGTTTGGTGTTTAGCCTGTCTCTCTGTAAGGCTTTCAATAAATTTTTTACTAAGAGGTCCAAAGGAAGAAGTTCCAAAAGCCTTGATAACATCAATGGCTTCATCGGTAAGGGCATAATGAGCTTTACTACTATTGACAGCAAGCGTGGGGTCGTCTGGATTGTAGTCAGTTACACCCGCTTGGGTGAATTGATGAAGAACTTGACGCCTAAAAGACTCTCTTGAGTTCGGTTTATAATTTTTTTCGTAAACTTCAGAAACAAAAACCATGATACCTTTTGAGATCGTAAGAGATTTTTTTTGAGCACTATTCCATTTTGAACGAGGAGAAATGCTTGCAAGGGCAAGTAATGTTAATGCAGAAATCTCATTTTGCTGCTGCTTTTCAAGACCTAGTGCTTTGAGAATTTCCTGAGCTTCTTTAATTTTTTTCATTTTCATAGAGAATCCCTAAATCCAATAACACACTCAACAATATTGTCTATTGATGAATGTGTTATCGCCTTTGTTTTTAAAATTAAGTCCCCAATTTCTGCAATAATATTTTTGCTTGGAAGTGGAGCGGCCCTAAGCTCAGTTGCACTTACTTGGGTGTTCCCATTAATGACCCTAAAGTATGAATCAAATAATTGAGAACTTAAATATCCTGCCAATCCATACATTTCTTCTTTGGAAAACTTTTTCTTGGAATCATAGATATAATTTAGATGATTTTCTAACCCAATTTTTTCATGTTTTAAGGATTTCTTTTCGTATGGGGCAACTGTAATTCGTCGAAAATCTTCTTTGGGGCTAAATCGTCTCATTAGAATCATATTCTGATCATCAACGAGCTGTTTCTCTGAAATAGAAGTGTGATTAAACCACTGTTCCTTGCGAAATACCTCAAGGGGAAATTTCACTTTCATTGGTAGAATATGTTGAACCCAAAGCAATGGAACAGAGTATTGGCCTTCTTCTTTTTGTAAAAATTCTGTAGCCCGAAAAGGGACAATCGGCCCTGTTGAAATTTTAAGCTCCATTTTTTCCAAAGAGTTTGTCCAAGAATTAATCATTTTCAGGAGGCGTAGGTCTTCTTCGTTTGTAGGCAATCTTAAAGAATAATCATTTGTTGTATCAACAATAAAAGATTTTTCAACTTTCATCTTGGATGAGGAACCGAGGTCAGACTTACCATTACTTGAAGTAATCAGTATTTCATTTAGATCTTCTGGCTCACCTTGAATCCCATAGGTAATAATATTTTCTTGTAAGACAGAATCTCTTTCAAAAGCATTGGTGCGACTTTCAAAAACATGAATCTGTTTTAAATGTATTTGTTCAAAAAAATGTTTTCTAAAAGATTTAAAGTATTGTCCAGAGGAGAAACTTCTTGGAGTGATAAAGACAATCTGTCCATTTGAAACGAGTTGGCTTGCCGCTACTCCCATAAAAAGAAAATAGATATTCGGTTGACCGTGCACTAACTTTGAACAACATTTTGCCCTTTCATCGTCCTTGGAGATTTTAAAGTATGGAGGATTTGAAATGATGATTTCAAATTGTTCCTTTTTAAAAAGAGGAAGACCATCATTAAGGGCACTTGAATTAGCTAAAACATAATCTTCGTTTTTAATGGTATAGGAAAATGAAATACCATTGTTGCTACACCACTCTTTCAAGAAGTTCATGGCCTTTTTGAGTGATGTAATTATTTTGTCATCAATCTCATAAAGAGTAGCTGAAAATGTTTTTCTTTTTTTTGTATCTAGGGCTGCGAGATGTTTTATTGCTGAGGCAACAAGAACCCCACTACCAGCTCCTGGATCCAAGAGCCTTATATTGTCCTCTTTAGGCAATACTAGACGCTGAGCCATATAAATCGCCACTTCTTCAGAGGTAAAATACTGACCTAGCTCCTCCTGTTTTGAGGGGGTAGTGTTTATGAATTTTAAACCTATACTGTCAGAGTGCTTTATAGGGCATAGGGTTGGTTCAAGCATTTAATATTCCTTGATTTTCTTACGGGCTTTATAATATTACTGATCCCTGTTGTCTTTGTCATGCTGCAGACAGACATTATAAAGATAAATTTTAAAATTATTTGGAGTCATCACTGTCCTTAGGAGCCATAAATGGGGTCTTCAAACTCCCCTCCGCTCTGAAATCCTACCCGAAATTCTAAAATCTTAGAACTAAAATTGTTGGCAAACTCTAAAAAACCCAAAAGACGCGCGCGTGTACGAAATTCCCTGGGAATTTTGGTCGGCCAGAAGACAAAGCCTCTCGAACTTCTAGCTGAAACTTCTTTTATATTCAATTATGTGAGCCATGAAAATAACATTTTCGTTACTCTTTTGCTCCTAACTTGAGCAGTGCGTCCCTGACCCAAGGCCACGTAGCATAGTGTAGAACACCATAACCAAATTCATCTTCTGCATAAATGTCTACGCCCGCATCAACTAACCGTTTAAAGTACTTATACGAGAGTTCATCTGTTCTGGCCGGCGTAAGTGCAGCACTATTATGGAGAATATTGCGACCATGATTATCGCGCGCATCAGGATCGAGACCCTTATTTTTTAAAAACTCAATGATAGCCTGATCTGTCTGCAGGTCATATTCTTGCATAGGTCTACCGTCATCGTATGTTTTTCCAAACCAAGATAACCGAAGGTATACCATCAAAGCGTTATGGCCATATGATCCTGCGTTAGCTGGAGGGTTTGGATTAGGAATTTTTCCGATCAGTTGAAAATTAACACCGAGCTCTTCAGCTTTTTTAAAGAGTTCTAGTTTGCATTTTAACGTCTTGGAATTTGCAGCGCTTTCTGCTAATTCAACTGCCAATGGTTCGTTTAGTTCATCGTATTCTGGAATATCTACTTTATATTTTTTTAGAACATCAAAAAGCTTCAATCGTTGATCAAAAGCAGAGAAATCCTTTACTAGTAATTTATAGACTTTAACATGCCGACAGCCATCGATTTCAAGCGCTGCGCCGTTTTGAAGTAAAAGTTCAACAAAGTCTGCTGGACGATCATAATCTTCTCCAGGAGCAGTTATCAGGCTTGTACAATTTTTCCCATAGTAATCATAATCATCACCCCACCTTAAATTTGGATTCAGTCCATAACTTAAAAAAAGTTTCAATAAATCATAAGTCGTACCACGGTAACCAGACGAAGCTCTTTGGCTAATTTCCTTGGCAACTTTAACAGAGTTTCCAAAAGCACCTGCTTCTAGAAGTATCTGAATAACATTTAGTTCAATTTCTTGAATGCCACCTCTTTTAAAAACAAACATAAGAGGTATGTCTTTATCCATGAAGCCGCCCATAAGGTTTGGGTCAGCTCCATTGTCAACCAAAAATTTCACTGTTAAAGGCAGGTCATCCTTTTGAAATTTGTTAATCGCGTTGATTAGCGGAGTATAAGCTCCTGGCCCTTTTTTGTAGTTTACGTTTGCGCCTAGATCTATAAGTCGTGCTGCCTCGAGAAGTAGGCCATGGATATCGTTGTATCTGTTGCTTGAATAAACATAATATTCAAAGAGATCGTTAAAACTTTCATTAATTTCTTCCGATCCCAACAGGACCATACCTCGTGATTGAGCATAAGCTTCAGGAAAAGGAAGAACTGTTTGGTCAGAGTAGATGGCTCCTTTAAATCTTGTAGAGCTATCAAAAATTGCTCCGCGAAGGCTAGCGCCAGAGAGATTGGTGTTTTCAAGGTTTGCGCCTTTGAGATCACAATAATCCATGACGGCTCCCTTAAGACTTCTGTAAGGCTTTCACAGATAATATTTTAAGTTAAAAAAAATAAAAAAAATGCATTTTATGACGCACCGCAGGCCTTCCCATAG
>MEQL01000045.1 GCA_001770205.1 Bdellovibrionales bacterium RIFOXYD12_FULL_39_22 | reverse complement strand
TTTTGATAGTTCTATCATGGCCTTCTTATGTTTTTTATAAGATTTCTTAGTGGCCTTTTCCCACTCTACATCAGAGATTGGCTCAAGCTCGATCGTATGTGGCTTGGTAATAAATTCCTTGATGGCCATATTTACCATTTTATTAAGGTTGATGGAGTTTTTTTCGAGGAATTGATCAACAAGTGGATCGATTTCATCATCTAGTCTGACGGTTCTTGCTTTACTCATAAATCCTCCTGCTGTCATTATACACCAATAAGATGCACTTTGCATCAAAAAGATTTAATTTGCCATAAACTAATGACTTAGGGTGTTGGTTCGAAGGAAGAATTGCAAAAGAATAATTGTGATTCTTAGCTTAACCCACATCTTTTGCTGATTTTTTTTTGACGCAGGGCCGTAGACGCGGGGCCCCAATGACAGACTAATACCAACACTACTACGGCATGAGCCCCTGATGGAGGCTACTATCACTCACCGGCCATGAACTCGGCATGCCTGGTGCGCTTGTCAACGATCACGGCGTGTTTACCTCCCGGAATCCGAAATGCACCCTTTAGATCGAACCAGACGATCAACTCATTCTCGTTGCCAGGGTTGGCCTCAACAGTGATGTCGTACTCGATGGCTACGTGTCCTTGTTTGGCCAACTCCTTTACTGCGACTGCAATTACCTCGTCTTGTGTGAGCATTTTTTCTCCTCCATGTTCTCGAAAGCCCCCCCCCACCACTAACCAATACACGATTAGCAGGGCGTAGATGCCTAAACTCCGTATGTGACACTTGCTCACTCGCATGAGTTACCTCGCAGTTGGGCGTCGTCACGTTTGATCGCTCGCTGAATTGTATTGTTGTTCTGCACAACGTGTTAAGGAATTATAAATGGGGTCTTCAAAATACCCTCCGCTCTGAAATCCTACCAGAAATCCTAAAATCATAGAACTAAAATTGTTGGCCAACTGAAAAAAGTCCGAAAGACGCGCGCGTGTATGAAATCCCTTGGATTTGGCCGGCCAGAAGACAAAGCTCTCACGAGCTTCTAGCTGAAACCTCTGTTATATTGCTAAAATAAACGGGTGGTTAAGCCCCTTTGTAGCCAGAATCCCATCCGTCCGGTTCTGGTTCATAATGAATCGAATCTGGTGGTGGGCCACTACCGCAGGGATAGGGATTGTTTCGCTCGGCATTTTTCTTTTATAGTTGAGCCGATTTCAAAAGAAGATTCGTGTCAGACAGGTCCGACCGATTAAATTCCAGATGGCCGAGGACAACAAACGTAAGCGGGAATGAGTACGCCTTGTTCTCCGCCACAAGGCAACGGTATAGAGTTGTAGTTTCGAATCCGAATTAAAATTCTTAAAAGCAATTTCTAACTTGTATCGGGAAAATTATGATCCTATGTATATATACCCAGTACTAAAAAGACATCGAACGGTGTGAGGCCAATAAAAATGCGGTGAACGAAGCCCTGCGTTTTATGGCAACGGTGAATGGAAATCCCAAAACAGTAGCACGTGGAAAACTTACACTCGTGTCGCCTATAGTTGACAGTGGAGATAGGTGATGGTAAAATTAGAAGAGAGTAGAAATCGGGAAGTAGAGTTCTTAACGACAAAAGATGGAAGGTGCTTTGTTCTTGATTGGCTCCGGTCATTAAAGGACAATATCGCAAAGGCCCGAGTGTTGGTGCGAATAAAAAGGGCATCCCTCGGAAATCTTGGCGACTACAAATATCTTCGCGAAGGGGTCTACGAGATGAGAATACCATACGGGCCAGGCCTTCGATTGTATTTTTCCATAACCAGAGAGAATGAATTGTTGCTGCTCCTGATAGGTGGAGACAAATCGACGCAAGGTAGAGATATCGTAAAAGCGATTGGCCTTTATCAAGAGTACAAGGAGCAAGATCATGAGTGATTTATTAAAAGCTAAAAAGAATATTAGGTTTGAAGATCATCTTATGGAGGAGTTGCAAGATGCAGCGTTTGCGGCCGAGTATATTAATTCTGCGGTAGAAGAAAATGACAGTGAGTTTTTAGTTCATGCTTTAAATGATGTCGCAAAAGCAAATGGCATGAGTAAAATCTCAGATGAGAGTGGAATTAATAGGCAGGCACTTTATAAAATGCTCTCTGAAAATGGTAATCCATCTTACAAAAGCATTGTGAAAATTCTAGAGGCACTAGGACTAGAGTTACAAGTTCGTTTGAAAAAAGTCTGCTAGTGTTTGTTAAGTCTCTTCGCATTCAATTTTATACTTATTAACCGAATAAACCGAGCTGTCTGGTTTTAAAAACCAGACAGCCCTGTTTTTGAAAAAGGTTCGTACCAAATTGACGCGATACTTAACAGACAGAACCAGACAGCTCAAGTAATTTTTAGAAATTTTATGAATAATTACAGGTATTTAGCGGGTGTGTGGCGGTCCCAAGAGGAAAGCAAATTGAGAAAAATTTAGTTTTTAATATTAACAAGATAGGAATAAATTTAGCGGGTTGCCATTTTTCTTCTTCATTTTTTCTCATTCATTTTCATTTGATTTAACAAACTGACCTGACCAAAACCTGACCAGATTTTGAATCTTGGTCGGTACTATTCGGGGACTGACACCGTTGATTGTGCCTGTTTGTGGCCTTGAATATCTTCTTGATTTAGGTTATAACATGTGTTATAACTATACTAAGAGGTGATTATGTCTGCAATTAAAATTAGAAAGATCGGAAATTCACTAGGAGTAATTTTACCAAAGGAGATTCAGGAGTCACTTCAGGTTAAAGAAGGCGATCTTCTTGAGTTTACCAACGTTGACAACAAAAAAGTATTGCTAGAGAGTTATTTACCGCACAACTCAAAATGGAAATTTAATGGCAAGGCATCACTTGATAAAGAATGGAGTGATGCTGATCTAGAGGATGAAAATGACTACGCCCCAGTATGGTGAGATTTGGAAGGTTAAATTATATCCAGTTCGGGATAGTGAGCAGGATGGCGTTAGGCCATGCTTGGTCGTTGGGCCTAATTCAATGAATAACGGTCTTGGAACTGTTATTGTTTTACCAATGACAAGATCATTAAAGGATTGGCCGTCGAGAGTAGCTATAAAACTAAATGATGAACAAGGTCAGGCATGCATAGAGCATATTCGTTCAATTTCAAAAAGTAGATTTCTAAAAAAATTAGGCAAGGCCACGGCCGAGGAGATGGCCACCGCCAGCAAGCATCTTCAAGCAACGTTTGCGTTGTAGCAGATGAGTGCTTGGAGACAAGCGCACATGATTATTCTCTAGATAGAGCTTGAGTAGATTTTGTTAGTGGTTTGACTGGTCCAGCAGAAACAAACAAATGGAATAAAGAGAGATTATGAGCATCGCAAAAAAATTGATTGATACGTTGAAAGAGGATCTTCCGACCGCGCGGGCCAAGGTCAGTGATTCTTATATACAGCTTGTGGCCTTATATCCACTTCTTGCTATTACAACAAAGGCCAAACACACAGAAGCACTTAAGGTAATTGAAAAGTTAATAACATTTAGCAGTACATCGGTTGTGCTGGCAAAGGACGATGGCCTTTTAACATACCTCAATACTCTTTCAGAACTTGTTTCCGATTATGAGAAAAAGCACTATTCGGCCGACAAGAGCACTCCTTTGAAGGGGTCTCAAAACATGGCCACTAAACATTACACAACTTCGGATTTTGAAGCTGAGTTTGGCGCACTAACATTTGGCAATGCTCTCAAATCCTATAGACTTGCGGATGAAAAAGGCCAGCGAGAATTTGCAAAAAAATTGGGGATCACTCCACAAGGCCTTCGCGATCTCGAAAAAGGCCGCAAGATTCCCAGCGTTGAACGTGCAATGAGAATTGCAAAGTGTTTGCGCGAACCCGTAGAATCATGGGTTGTCTTAGCTCTTAACGACATGGTTCGACGTGCACATTTTGATGTCAAGGTAGAGATAAGACCAACTAGCTGAATGTGGATGATCATTCCTCTTCGTCGTATGGAATTTTGTGTAGATCGAACCAGGCAATCAATTGATCTTTTGTTATTTCGCTGGCCGTGGCCTGGTTTATCACAAGTGCAAGTTCTGAATAATTTTCTTCATCATTTTCTGGATAGGTAAGATCCCATCCATTTAAATTCATAAATGTGATAGCAGTTAATGTGGCGGTTCTTTTGTTTCCATCTTGGAATGCATGCGCCTTTGTTAAGTAAAAGCAGAGCACTCCGGCAATTTTGGCAACACCACCATTCTGAAAAGGTTCTGAGCCAGGGTAAAAGGCAGTAGAGAGGGCACTTTCTATTTTACCTCGATCAAGCAGTACAGATTTTTGGCCCTGCTCTTCACTTACAATGTTATTTGTCTTAATTATCAAATCGACATTTGGGATTTTAATTTTCATTTTGATAGTTCTATCATGGCCTTCTTATGTTTTTTATAAGATTTCTTAGTGGCCTTTTCCCACTCTACATCAGAGATTGGCTCAAGCTCGATCGTGTGTGGCTTGGTAATAAATTCTTTGATGGCCATATTTACCATTTTATTAAGATTGATGGAGTTTTTTTCGAGGAATTGATCAACAAGTGGATCGATTTCATCATCTAGTCTGACAGTTCTTGCTTTACTCATAAATCCTCCTGCTATTATTATACACCAATAAGATGCATAAAGCATCAAAAAGATTCAATTATCTTTAATTAATGAGTTAGAAATTGATTTTGAGGCACTAGATTGGTTGTATAAAGAAAAGAATATTAGAAATCTGGGAAATGCTCGTCATATTCAAACGTTCGTGATCGTGCTCAGAAATATTCGCCTTTCTGCACATGATCCATTATACGCCAATGTTCCCGAGCACAAACCGCTTACAATCCTAGTCCTAAATCACTGAGCTTAGTTTTATCGACCTCAAATTTATAAAACCTTATTAGGTAATGACATACAGTGAGATTAAAGCGATCACCAGCATACACAGAAATTGCAATCAATTATGTCAGATCCGTCTTGAAGTTATTCCTCCTCTGAAAGTTCGAACTTCACTGCGTTTAAACCAATTATCTGATCAAGGTCGAGCGCTAAAATTGCTGACTCATACGAATATAGTCTATGGCTAATATAGATTTTGTTGGCCTGGCTGTTCAGTTTATAGTCCCCATTTTCGGGCAAACCAATTACTCGCTTTTTACCAAAGTCTACAAGTCTCCCATCGATAATTAGTGCACCAACTCCAAGATCTCCACTGGTACCTTCAGCGGGATCGGGCCATCCTTTTATTCCAAACTGTTTCTCTAAACGTGAATTATAAAACCACAAATTTCTTTTTTGGTACGCTGCTTCGTGAGTAATAGCTACCCAGGGGTTTTTCTCATCCTTTTCAAAAAGCATCACCTGATTTGGGTATTGACTATAGTAGTCCTTTTGGGCCAGGACTTCGCCTGCCTGATTGTATAGAGTGATTATGTCTCCTCTTTCTCTACACAAAACGTCAATTTCAGAATTGTTTACGGGAATATAATTAATCAAGTTCATGTACATTCGCACAAGATTACCTGCAAGGTCGTACTTAATAGTTCGAGAATAATATCCATCAACTTGTTTCACATATATGCTTCCTTGCTGGACGTCACCTATTACATTGACGTCTTTAATGTCACCATTACCTTTAAGATATAATTGCTTAACCACCTCTCCACTAGGTTTGACTATCAACATTTCTGCATATCTAGTATCTATAAATAGGAAGTTACCATTGGGCAATAATTGGGCCATATCCGACAAATAAAACCCATTCCCTAAATCCTTTGTATCTACAATTTCTCCACTTCGATTTATAAAATATAATTTTGAGTTATTGATGGTAACGAATTGACCATTAGAATATAACAATGGGGCGTCGCCAGGGATTGTGTTCGAACTAAAGGTCTGATCTTTAAGATTGAATAGAAAAACACGCCCAAATTGACGACAAGACACGAACCCATCGTAGGCCTGGCAATAATGAAGACCTGCTACCGGAAAGAATTTAATAAGTTTGTTTTGTAAGTTATACAACCTAAGTCCATCTCCTGTTACGACAACAGCTCCCTGGTTGTAAGTGGATAATAAATTGGAAGAAGCCGTGTTTATATATATTGGACTTACATTTTCATAAACGGGAACGAATGCAAGTCCCGAGTTGAAAGGTAACCTTAGAAATGGACTCTTTAACTTTATAGGGCGAAGTGCTGAAACTTGATATTTCCAAACTATTTTTTGTGAATCAAAATTGACAGCTAATACCTCATTCTTATTTGTTTGCACAAATACTTTTTGGCCATCAACACCAACGACGTTGGTCAGCTGTATTGGAGAATCCAGATAGGAAACTTCCTTATTCCCATTTAGGTCATACTTGTCAATGGCATTTTTGTTGGCGACATATAATGATTCAGATTTCTGGTCAAGATATGCACTATTGGCTAATGAAAACTCAAATTGCTTTTTAAAAAGAACTACACCTTCAAGATCAATTGCGACAAAGGCCTTGTCAGTAATTAGAACGTGCGCAAATTTAGTCGTTACTGCAAAAACGCTTGGATTTACAACATCACTATTGTCAATTTCAACAATTTTTTTACCTTCTGAGTTGTATACACTAAGTGGTCCACTACTTTGATGATAGAAAACAGATCCTAGTTGCTTGAGGTATGTACCTGGAATATCAAGTGGCGTCTCACCAACTTTTTCGCCTTCAAGGTTAAATTTGATTAACCTTGAAGTTTCCATTTCACCATCGGTAAACGCAATAACTTCATTTTTTGACGTCTTTGCCACGTTCAATTTGGTTCGAAGCTCAGTTTTAAAGTCCTTGTGGTCTCCATTTCTAAAGAAAAATCGTAAGAACTCGTAGGATTGACCTGAGGCAATTTTGGCTTCAAAGATTGCAACCGTAAGGTCTTCATTTATCTTAATCGTTGATTTAAGTTTAGCGATTTCGCTAGGAAAATCTTCATAAGAATAAAAGTAAATATTATCTCCAGTTTTCGGGTCATTAAGAGAAATGTGCCATCGATCTGAAGTGCTTTGAATTAATAATTTACCATCAAGAAGAGAAACTTTCTCTCCCTTTGGCAAACCATCTATCTTTTTTAGTATTTCACCAGAAGTCACAGACACATGGTACAAAACACCATTTTCAAAGAAGTACATAATCCCATCTTCTACTCCAAGATAATCGGAATAAAGTAAATCTTTATCCAGCTTTATCTCACCCTTGGGACTCACAAGCTTTCGCGTCAGGAACTTAATTAAAAAAATATCTCCTTCGATGCGTTCAAATTGATTGGAGTATTTAGAATAATATTGTTCGTAGTTAAAAAGAATTTTACCATCATTACTCAATAAGGCTACCCGATCAGAGCAAAGGATGAATGTATTCTCGTCACTTAGAATCTCAGACTTGCAACCCGGGAAACTATAAATAATTGGATGCGCAGTCTCTGATAGAATCAAATCACTCATTCCTTCTGTTTTATTTAAATCGCTGGTACTTTTTATCCCCCCATGATTGTCACCGGAACAACCAACAAAACCAACAGATAGGCACAACAGTATAATTAGTAATTTCATATTTTTCTCCTAAACCAAGACAGGATCATCACAATAACTTCATTTCCTGGCAACTTAACAATAAGCTTTGGCAGAGTTAAATTGTGCAGGAATATTTGTCGCGCAATATATCAGGAATTGAAGTTTATGCAATTTAATTTGAAGCGTGAGTAAAAACGAAATGGTTTTCGCTCGCCCAATGCCTACAAATCCCATACGTTTATATTGTCCTTAAATATTTGTATCAAGCAGGCCCTCGCCGCTTTGGGCCTCATAATTGGCCCGCGGCGACCAAATTCATAGAACTTTTTTCTATCATATTTCCTTGTAATTATTGAATATTTGCATTTTTTTTAAAAACGGCCGTGAGATTTCCTGAAAAATAGGTACTAATACTAATAGGAACAACAAAAACACGAACAAGGAGGATTTCATTAGCGGAAGTAAGCAAGAGCGTTTTTTTGAGATGATAAGAGGCAGTGATAGGCAGATTAAGCGACTTTGCCACCTCCATGAGAAAAATCCAAGCAAGCGAGAAGAACTTCATCAAACGATACTCTGTGAGTTATATCGGTCCATGGACTCATTCCGTGGAGATTGCCAAATTTCAACTTGGGCGTATCGGGTTACGCTCAATACTTGTTTGAAACATGTGGAGGCCGAGGAATTTGAGAAGCTGCGCGATCTGGATGTAGATGTCGATTCGATTGAGATCCCTCCCGAAATTTCGGTGGAGGATCAGATAGATTTTAATTTTATGATCAACTACGCGTCCACCTTTAAACCGATTGATCGCGAGTTGATCTATCTCTATTTGATTGGGGAGAGTCAGCAGGATATCGCTGATGTCTTGGGATTATCGCTGACCAACGTCTCAACAAAGCTAAACAGACTATGGAAAAGAATTGATGAGTATATGAACAAGGGGGCAGAGGATGTCAAATAGTCACTATATGGATAAATTAGTTAAACAGATGGATGAAGAGTCCAAGGCAAGCTACGTAGAAGATCGCAAGTACATTGAGGATAGTATTAAAAAGTTTCAGGGCAGCTGGAAGAGTGATAGCAGAATGGAAAATATTGTACTGCCACTGGCGTCCTTGTATTTTTTTGTGCGTATTTTTTACGCCTCATCGATGATTGGAGGAGTCTTCTACTCGCTTCCATTTTTGAGTGTGCTGACTTTAACGGTTATGCAACTGCGGGCAAATCGCGCGACAGACTCTATTGATTGTGCGCTTGCTGTGACAGATTTTTTTAAGTATCGCTACAATTTATTCTACGGACAGATAAAACTTATGCAGAGGATGCGCTATTTTTTCTATGCACCCTTTGCCATTTATGCAGTGGCATACATTTTTGTAACGCCGACACCTAGTATTTGGGTGGCATTGCTCTATATTATTTATAACTTTGCTACACTAGGTTATATCGGCTGGTACTTTGAAAAATCCATCGAGGAGCTTATTAAAAAAAGAGATGCATCAAAATATTAACCAACAACCAGGAGGTACTTATTGGACAAAATGATGATGTATTCTGGCACCTATGAGGACATTATTCAAACGTTAGCATCGTGGATAATTTTAGACCTGACCACGCTTTTAAAAAAGGTCGACTACAACTATTCACATCAGGCATTTGCAAAAAGAGTAAAGAAGCTGGAGGATTTTGGATATCTTGCGTCGGTCTATTTTCAAAACTACCGCAAGTATCTTTTTCTCACTGAGAAAGGATTAGCGGAGGCCGGACTGAACAATGCTTGGGGTGTGAACAAGGAGATTATTCACCATGACATCATTACGGTAAATGTCTTCCAGTATCTATTAAAGCTGCCACAGGTGAAAGAAGGCCGCATCTACCTCGACCTGGCAGGTGCCGATCGCAGGCCAGATTGCGCACTCACCATGCAGCCAAATTTCTGGGAGGGGAAAGAGTTGGCCATTGAAGTGGAGATTACGCAAAAAAGCTATGACAGAGTTGAAAATAAGTTTCGAGACTACATGAATAAAGACTCACCATACAGCAAAGTGTTGTACATCATTCAAAAGACACCGGTCTTTGAGGCGTACAAAAGGAGTATCGAACGAGTTGATTTTCATGTTGATGCAATGAAAAACAGGCGCTGTCAGGACAATATTATTTTGCTCCTAGCGCCAGAAATTAAAAACAGACAATTTGATCTAATGGATTCGCCAGCATTTTTTGAAGGGCGAATTACCACACTGAGAAGTATTTTTCACCAGTAGAATTTCAAAAGTTGAACCCTGGTTGAAGCAGGGTTGAATTAGTTTAGGAGTCATTTTTGATGCCCCGATTTGTCGTTTGATTTCCAAATGTTCGGCGCACCTTGTTTTTGACTATATCCCCCCAACCAAGGTTGTGAGGATATAGTCAAAAACGGTGCTGGAAAGTGGAAAATTAGTCGGATGAATCGGGGCAAAAGGGAAGAAAGATTAACAGAGCAAAGGAGGTATTATTGTAAAAAAAAATATTAAAAAAGGTGCGGGGTAAAATCAATTAGGGGTATTTGGAGAGGAGAGGTTATGAGTGAGGGTATTTTAGATTTAGATTACAAAGTGTCATCGAAGCGTTATAGTGGGGTACCTGAATCGAAAGATGATGGTGAGTTCTTTTACAATCGAATATGGCGAGTGAGGGATGTTGCAAAATATTTGGGCTGTTCAGTCGGCCATATTTATAATCTTGTAGCATCAGAGAAGATTCCGAAGAAGAAAAAAGGTGGACTTCTATTTTTTATTCCCAATGAAATCCTTAGTTGGATTTTAGAAGGAGAAAAGTATGAGTGATAATAAAAGAAGATATGAGAAGGTCGCAGATTACAAAGGTATTAGGAAGGATTTGGACAATGGGCAGTTTTTGGTAACCAAATACATCAATGGTAGAGAGTATTCTAAAAAGTTTTTGCTGTTAAAAGACGCGATTAATTGGAAGAATGTATTTCATCCATCGTTACCAGAAAAAGTTGTTGAGGCCAGGTCGCAATTATTACCGAACATAAAAGTCAGGCAAAATGGAGAGGATTTTGGATATCGCTTAAAAGATGTGTGGGAGTTATATAAAAAATTATACCTTCCTTCTCTTGAGCGATCTACCGCACTACATCGCTTGGCCAAAGAAGGATTTTTATATCCTCTGTTTGAATTTAAGATGGTGGAGATTACTGCTGATTTGCTTGATAGATTTATTGAAAGTCACAAGAAAGATGCCATCAAACTAAAAAGCAGGCGATACAATTTTAACGATGATTTGAAGTGTCTTAAGTCGATGCTTAACTGGTATAGAGAAAATTATGATCCGATGTTTGTTAATCCAGTGCTTCGCCGGCATAAAACGGTCGGCGTGATTCGTAAGCTAGTTAAGCGTGATAACAAAGATGTCAGCCGATGAGGTTTTGAAGTTTTTCGAGCAGCTCTCTCCTTTTTGGAGGGATTTTGCGGAGACTCAATTTTATATGGCCGCCAGAGTTGGTGAGGTTGCCGGCCTGCAAGTTGAGAGTGTCGATTTTTTTGAGAGGGTAATTGTTGTAAGGCATGTGGCCGTGTTTGCTAGGACATCAAAGGCGTTTGATTATCTAAAAGATGTTCCTAAAAATGGCGAGGAGCGATTTATTTTTTTGAATGATAAGTTGTTTGAGATACTAAGTCGCAGAATTGCTAGCGCAAAATCTGGATATGTCTTTCATGAAAATGGATTGCCTCTGACTTATCGAGTGATCCAGTATCAATACAACCATGCACTGAAAAAGGCCGGACTCTATCCTAGATTTAGTTCCACGCATATTATGCGGCATTCGATGGGAACGATCACTAGGAGAGTTACAGGTAGTCTAGATGCAGCGCAAGCGGTGACAGGCCATAAAGATATTAAAATGGCCCAGCACTACGCTTCGATGCCGACGGATACTAACAAGAAAGCAGTCAATGAGGTGAATTTGTACATGCGAAATTTAGAAGAAAAAAGTGATAGGGGAGTGGAAAAGGCAAAGGCAAATAGTGATCAGCGAGTGTTAAGATTAGTTGATAAAGATTGATTTTAAAAAAGTGGTCAGGTTTTCGACCTGACCACTTCTAAATTTTAGAAAAAAATTTGTATCAAAACCCAAACTGACCTGACCAAACCTGACCATTTTCGAAATTTCAGAGCGGAAGTTGAATAATTTAAAATAGATAGCGCGTAAGTGGCGGTCCCAAGAGGAATTGAACCTCTAATAGATCTTTAGGAAAGACCCGTTATATCCGTTTTAACTATGGGACCGATAAAAAAATACCCTATAACTTTAGGAATTTTTTTAGTTGATTTTCAATCAAAAAAATAGCATCAACGTAGTTATAAATCTAGTCTTTATTTAAGCAGCACGATCCCTCTCTATTCTGGCCTATACCAGCACCTTGGTTTGGCCGCGGCGTTAGTATTATTATTTCCATCCTCTCCTTCAGCGGCAACGCATACTCCCCTAGTTACGTCTTCATCGCTAACATCCTCGAGATAATCTTTATCACACAAGGCCCCCGCAAAATACGAGTCAAGCCTACACTGAGGTGCTGGGTGTTTATGATTAGTTTTTCGAACTTTTTTCTTAGATGGTGTACTAAAGCTAACTCGGTTTCGATCATTAGCAACATCTTTAAAAACTCCAACTACGGCCATAGCTGCCATAGAAATTCGCTTACACAAAGCACGATCTTGTTCATCAGCATGAAAGTTATCACATTTTCGATCAGCAGTAGGATCTATTACCGCCGAGCTCATTAGCGAGACATTATCGTCTGAGGCAAATACTCGCTTCATACATTTTAGCGCAGAAAAATAGTCCGACTGTCCTTCGTTTGATGCCCACAATACTTTTCGAGGCCATACGGTAATTAGTGGTGCCCCTCCTAAATGATGGCCAAATTCATGACACAAAACCAACGCCAAACCATCTGGGGTCATTGAAGGATGTCTTGCCATGCCTCCATACATATAAATTTCCCAAACATTCCCCCCACTCCATCTGCGTGCCGAAGCATTAACCGTACCGCTATTCCAATCGCGATATAAAGTAAAGGCAAACCCACGATAACGAATGATGGGGGCGTATATTTGCTCAACTCGGCCAATTACATGATCGAATATCTCTTCGGTCATCTGCGGGTTGCTTTTGTCTTCTGGCCCATACCAGAGGTTGTTTTCCTCCACAAAAGTATCTACCTTGCTAGTAGTCGTCATCATCATCATCATACTGGTAATAAGAAAAATGGCAAATATGGTTGCGATAATTTTCACAATCCCCTCCTTGGGAAATTGTTATCTCTTTTTTATATGCACTATAAATTCTAAATGTGAAACTGATTTGTTGCAACATTTATAACACATAAATTGTCTTTCATTTTCTCTTCACTTTGCAAAAAAGTGCTAGCGTGTTAACCTTTATACGCACAAATAAAGGATAGATAGAAAATGGTTCAAATCTTATTCATTGCTGGATTATTGGCGGCACTAACAATTCCTATGATCAATTACATTGATACTCAGATAAAAGATGCATCTCACGATGATACTCACTACGAAATTGAAAGCATGGCCAATCATATAAGGATCATCCTGGCCAAGGAAGAATCTTGTAATAAATCACTCTCTAGTGTTTCTGGTTTTCCTAATATCGGTACTGGAAAAATAAACGAAATCTTTGCTGTAGTTGATGGCAGCTCTGCTCCTTTGTATAAAAAAGGTGCTATCTATGACGGAGTAACCATTACGGATTTTGAAGTAATCCCAGAAAATGCGGAAGCCGCATTAGTCTTAACCCTTAAAACCAAAAGCTCTAAGTCAAACATTAAAAAGAAAATAGCTCTTCATTTGTTAACAGACACTAACAGTTGCAGATCGGTGGTAAACCCAGATGCCATATGTGATTGCGATGGGAAGGCCTGCTTTACAGTAGAACAGCTTCCTACTAGCGAAGAGCCTTCTGATGAAGATATCCGCGTAATTCGGGCCTGTCTTCCGAGGAAGGGTTGGGTAAATACTGGGGAAACTTACGCTGAGTGATTGGCGCTATAATAAAAAAATGGGGTGGACAAACTTGGTCAAATTTAAAAATGGTTTTTCAATTTTGGAACTTGTCTTGGCCTTGGGATTGGGGTCTTTGATATTATATTTTGCAATAGATATAATGGGCCGATTATCTTTTCAGATAAAAAAAAGTGAATCACAAATGGAAATCGCGGCCCTGACGGCAGATATTGAACGACATCTATCCAGATCTGAAAACTGTACTACCATCTTTGCAGAACGCAATTCTCGTAACGATACTGTGGATGAACCATTAAGTAGTCTGGGGGGAAAGTTTCGAATTGGCCAGGCCTACAACGGAGTTAAAATTATAAACTACCAACTTCTTGATTCGGAAAATGATGAGGTTGATATAGATTATGGATCTACCAACCTGCTAGTGGCGTTTGAATTTAAGAAAAAAACTCACTCGCGCAGCATAAAATTACTGATTGAAATTAATCCTGATTCTAAAGCAATTGTTACCTGCAACTCCTTCGTCTATTACAATAAATTTGACTGCGAATGTATTGGCAGTAATGCAACTGCTTGCTTCGAGGAAAATAGTTTTACTTTTTCTGCCGAAGAACACGATATGAAATATATTTGCTTACCAGATTTTGGACTAATGCCTGTGGGCTGGCTACGAGGATCTGATTGGGGGGAAGCAAATGAGTAGTAGCTGTAGAATTAAAAATAATCATGGAGTCTCTTTAGTAGATTTACTTACAGGTACTGCTATCTTTGCTCTGATTTTGGCGGCCGCCGGGAGTTTGATCAAAGATGTTACCAATAAAGGATCTAAAATTCTTGCTGATCGAGATATAAACTCAGTGATTACGAATATGCAAGAAATTTTGGCCACTCCAGCATCATGCAAAGAAAGTTTTTTTGGGAAAAATCCTCAGGATAGCACCTCCGCAGCAGCTGAAACCATTGGACAGCTCTTTGAGGCAAAAGATAGTGTTAACAAAGTGCCTCGTTATATTGTTGGCACTCGCTATGGTAAAATTAGAATTGAAAATTATCGTTTATCGGATGCTGCCGATAACGTAGATGCCGAACTGGGATCAACGGATCTTTTGGTAACCTTCTTGCGAGATGGGGATAAGAAAATTGAAAATCGTGTTTTTAAAAAAATTAAGATTGCGGTCTGGACTGATGAATCTGGGTTAATTGAAAAATGCCAAGCAATAACCGCCTCCACCATTGTTTGCGATTGTATAAATAGCGATGGTGAAAAAATGGAGTGTTATGAAAATGAAGAAATTACAGGGCCAACAAGCCCGTGGTCTAATCTAACCACTAAGTGGATTTATATCTGTCTTCCCAATCACGGAAGAGTTAACACTGGTTTTCGCTACACTGAAAATTAGTTTTTTTAATTTAGATTAGTTTATTAATTAGAAGAGCATGGAAGAGTATTATACTTCGGTGGATTACAAGAGCATCCAGAATAACATGGACTTGTCTGACAACATTCTTGACAGCTAAAACCGCCCACTGTTGCTCCAATTCTGCAGGCAGTATGCTTTTCATAATTACCACTGTTTATAAAAACGTCAACTGAGGCCTTAATATCTGGAGTAATTTGTGAATCTTTAACTTCTTGCATAATACCATTATAAAAACTAATGAAACGATTCACCTCACCAATTAGCGAATTAAGAGATTGGGTAGAAAGAGCACTCCCGCCACCAGGATTTTTTCCAGACGGATTTGCCCAGGATTTAACGGCATTTCCCGTTGGCAGAGTTCCTTTAAGTGCATTTTCTAATGCTGTTAGCCCCTCAATAATTTTTTCGTAACTGGGTTCGCAGAGCCATCCAGTACTTCCGCACTTGGGCGTTCCACTTCCACAGTTAGGAGGCACTGCAGAGCATGTACCAGCGGCCACAATAGAAGGGGTAATATGTAAAAGTAAAAATATCACCACTGAATACATTCCTATTATTTTAGATCCCTTTTTCATATAATTTTTCTCCACACATCTAATAAATAAAATACTCTACGATAAAAATTAATCGCCACAATAAAAATAACAAGGCGGCTCATTTGTCTCTTTATCTGTGCAATCGGCCATAGGGTTGTTACGCAAATCTGGACAGGTGATGCCGCTATGACAAGAACTGAACTTCTCCATCTGTCCCTTGACGGCCTCTAGCCACGCAGTTAGTGCCTGCACCTTTCCAGGAAAATTAAAACTCTTAAGACTTCTCGCTTTTTGGCCTAACTCTTCAATATCCGCGGTACTAACTGGACACCAACTTTTTTGACAATCCTCTGCTAACGGAATATCGCTAACCATTTTTACCAAAAATTCAGATGGAGCTGTTATTGCGGTCGTCTTACCACAATGATTTTCCCCATAATCTGTTCCCCTTACTGCATTAATTTTTGCTTTTATGGCAGTCACGGCATCTAATAAAGAAGCAATGCTTGAGGCCATAGCGGGATCGTTAATAATTTCATCAAATTTTCCTGCCAACTGTGTCACTTGATCTTTTTTGGCCGGCTCGGAGGCCCCTTTGCCGCCTACCGCTCGCGCCCTGGGAGGAGGAGGATTTTCTGTGGGTGGAAAAAACTTACATGAAACTCCAGGGGCCGAAGTGTCAGCATCCGTGGCAAGATCAAAATCAGCTGAATATTCTTTTTTAAATAGTATGCAAGATTTCTCGCTGCTACTAAATTGACAGCCGTTGGCAGTCCGATATTTTTCTCGATCTGATGACGTTCCATTATTTATAACGTAGGCGCACCACTCCAAGCAATCTGCAGATCCCATCTTCTCTGTCGTTAGGCCTAGATCAAAAGCATCAAAGCGTGCTGTTGCGCTTGGATTAAGTTTTTTCTGCTCTTGGCCAGGACATCTATGTCCATCAACCCAGGCCCAGTTCGGACTTTTATCAATTGCCGCGGGAGGATATATTACTGAACTATCTTTTAATCCTCGACACTGCAAAATTGTTCCACCACTCCATACTTCGCATTTTTCCGATTCCCCTACTCTACAATTTTTCACCCCATCCATCTCATACCACTGACAGCCCCGGCCATAGGCACCATCTACCTCGCCTGCATTCGGGTCTCCAATGCGCTTATTGCACCACAAAAAACAAGTATCTTTGTTATTGCGAATATCGGCCTCTGCAAGCCCATACAAATCACCATCCGGAGCAACATGGTACCAGGTTCCTCGACAAATCTTGCCATCTTCCCATTCATTCCAATCTGACGATTGGTAAGAAAAACGCTTAGGAGTAAAAGAAAAAAATAGGCAAGAAAATAGTAAAATAACAAAAAATTGTCTGCCAGACTTGATGTTTTGGTTTTGCATATAATCCTTTACATAAAAAACTAAACTATTTTATATAAAAAAAAGGATGGCCATTTGTTCTTAACAAGTCAAGTAGATTTATCTAGTACAAAATTTTCGGTATTTGATAAAAGAGCAATAGCTGAAACTATTATTTAATATGTAAAATACTTTTCTGGAAATTTTGCCGGTGCTGAAATTTTAAGTGTTTTCTTTTTCGCCTTTAAACAACCTTCAAGCTTATTCCCTTCTCCTAACACCTCCGCGCTACTACACACCTTTAACATGCCAGAAAAGGCCAAGCTAACTGCGAGTGAATTTCCAGTTAGCAAATAGTCCGGATGCTGAGAAGGAAAGTAGTAATCAATTATCTCCACGTTAAGCAAGCTTTTATTAAAAAAAATCTGCCCATTCCCGTTGGGCCCCAGATAGTCACCAATCACAATCATGTTGGGCCGATGCAAAACTTGCGGCCATAACTGCATCTTCTCTTTTATTTTTCCTCCCCAATTTCCGGCAGAAAGAAAAATGGGCAAAGTAAAATCTTGCCAAAAAGTGCTTTCTAATTGTTGCTTTTGATGCGGATCAAAGGCAATTCCGGCGGCAGCGATAACAAAATCTACTTTTTCTTTTTTTGCCAATTGCAAGGCCGTCTCCCAATAGGCACTTTTACTTATGCCTTCTTTATCAAAAATTTGAATAGGCACAATAGTAATCAAATACGCTGGAGTTGATAATTTTTTTAACTCCCCCACTAATGATTGCAGCATAAAATATCCATGATATTTTTTATCTCGCACCTGGGCCTTTTCACAATCTACTACTGCCGGCCTTCCCCTTGTGGCATCTTGCGCCTCTACAATTTTAATTACAGATCTATCGTTATTTAAATTTGCAAGCTTTTTTATGCAATGGCCGGTGTCTAGAAGTGCCAGCGATATGGCCTGCGGCCCAACAGCTAACGCATCGTAGGATAAAAAAAGGATAAAAAAAAGCAACAAAGGGTAAGCATTAAACTTACCCTTTGTTGAAATCATTGTTGCATTAATAGCTTTAATCTCCAAACACTATCTCACTACTATTGATCGTAGCTTGGTGCTTCTACTCCCGGAACAAAGGGAGTATAGATTGCCAGCTTTCTTTTGATTAAATCAAGCATTCCGCGATCATAGTTTTTTAACTTTTCTTCCGCAGAACCATCCATATCTCGACGAATCTTCTCTATCGCGCCGGCCATACCGGAAGTTATCTCTTTTTTCAAAGGTTCATAGAGATTAAAAGCATTATGTAAAGTGAAGACACTGTTTTTTGCTAGTAAACTAATTGCCAAATTCTGCTCATTTAATCTTTCACCTTGAACCACTGCGCGCAACTTATGAAGCGACATATTGCTATCGTTCTCCATAATCTTGACCCATTTTGGATCTTTCCCCATATTAAATAGGCCGCCTTTAGATTTGTCATGAGCTATGTTTAAAATCATTATTTCGGCCAACATTCTAATATTGAAAAGTTGTAACAGTTGAGCTTCTTCGACATCTGCATTGAAAAAGTTTTGTCTGGTTATCTTCTCACGAATCATATTCAGGTGAGCAGTAGCACTAACTTTCATAATCTTGCTTACCGCCAACTTCTTCTCCCAGTCATCCATTGTCGCTTGTAAAATAATCATCGGGGCCTTAAGACGTGGTACTCGGTGTGGGTTAGTACTATCCAAGCGAATTTTATCGCCGATTCCTGGGATGGCCAACAACAACCTGCTCGCGTCAACTAGTCCTGGTAATTGCTCCATTAGTGCTAGGCCATTTTCTGTGCGGGTAATAGCAACTAGTGAAGAGGAGACTGATTTTTCTACAATGTTACCCACTTTAGAAATAACCGAACGATTTCCGTCATCTAAAACCATTATGGCCTTATTGGTAAAACCATTATTCAAATACTGGGCATTTCTGCTTTCTAATGAAGTATCTAGAACTGATACGGAAGCAGGGCCTCCCAGTTCAGCAACTATGTCCAAAAGATCTCGAGTGGTAATATCTGAGTTTACCACTAATACTGGCGCATCGCCGCGCTCAATATATTGCGCCTTCACCATGGTAGTAAGAGGAGCATCTAAAACTCCAAGTGTCACGCCAGCTTGCGATAATTTGGCACGGAAAGTTAGTGGTCGATAAAGATCGCGATCATTAGAAACAATAACCTCTGCATCGGCCAAATCAACGGCCTTGTCCAATTGTGCAATGGCCGAAAAATCCTTAGTAATAATATTATCTACACTATCGGCCTCAACTGTAACGGTAATGGGTCCAACATAACTACGAGAAGAATTATTCACCACTCGTAATTTTAATCCATTCTTCTCTTCAAAAATTAATTGTCCCTTGGTTGTTAAACCAGTCATAGCTAGCGGATAGGCCACTCGTAGCTGTTTTGAATCCGTTCCTAGCAGGCCTTCTGCCGAAACAAAATAACGGCCTTCAATTTTTTTATCATTAGACTTCAAACTATACTTTAAAATCATTTCAGTCTTGATCGTTGAACCAATTGGGGCACTGGCCGACAAGCTTGACTTTAGGGCACCTTTAACGGTGGTCATAGAATTACCTTCTACGCCATTAATGGTTATTTGACTGCCATCTACATCTAGCGCCAATCCGGCCGCAATTTTCTGGCCATAGTTAATAACTGTAATATCACTTATTATACTCTCTCCTGGCTGGAAGACTCCATCTTTTCCGGCCACGCCACTAATTCCAGAATCAATCAAGGAGCGTGAAACAAATTTTAGCACTGGAAAATTTTTGTAAATAGATTCAACTTCCGCAAATCGTTTGGCGCTGAATTTTTCTGTTTGCGCCGCAATGTTACTATTAAAGGTTGCTTGTTCTGATGCCTTGTAGCTTTCAAGTCTAATTCGCTCATACTCTGCAGCAAAAGAGTTCTGCTCAACAGTCTTGTACGTTGACATATACTCACTGCTGCTGCGCTCAGGATTCATCTCATAGTATAGTCTGGCACTTTCAAAATATTGACTTTTATATGTTGGATAATTGGTATTGTAGGCCTCTAAATCTCCGGCCTTTGTTCCCGCATCATTGCTGTCTTTGTAATAACGAGCATAAGTATCGTTATACGCCACATCATATCGCCCGTTGTAGTTGTTGGCGATTGTATTATAAAAAATTGAACTAGATCTATCGATATAAGCAAAGTCGTATCCGTTTACATACGCCAACTGCACCACTCTTCGTGGGTAGCGATTTGCTTCATTGGTGTTATATGAACGATATGATGGGCCGGGATAATTTGGAACATTGCGAGAAAATAGTCCGGCAAAATCACCTTGAATCTCTTTATTGGCAAGAGGAACTGCTTCGTACTGATCAATGGCCTTCTTCTCACCTTGCGGTGTTCCTACTCGCTCACCAGTTACCTCTGCGCGTTTTAATCCAGCAACTGCGCCCTGCTTATCCCCCACCAAAGAAGCATCAGAATTTTTAGCTCGAATAGTTCCGGCCACCGCGCCTTCTCTGCTTGCGGCCTCTTGATTTCCACGGATCTTACCTTCTCGAGTACCATCAATTTCACCCTGTACACGTGCTCGCTCCTTTCCTATTTTTAAACCTTCCTGATAACCTGCACGATAATCGCGTGTTCGGCCATCATCTTCTCCGTCTCTTAATCCATCTTGATTACCATAACGCTCGCCTTCAATTCGAGATATCTCGTATCCGTCGTAATCGCCGGATTGAGCACCATGATTGGCACCTAGATGGTTAACTTCCAAAATTCGTTGAATGAGTTCATCTTGATAAACCTCTTTTTGGTTGATGGCATTATCCAAAGCAAACTGTGCTCTTGATTGCAAATTTTGCGCGGCCTCCATTTCTCGCCGCTTATTTTGTAAATTACTTTGAATAGTTGCAATCTTTTGTTCCACTTGTGCTTGTTTTTGGCGATTTTGCTCTCTTTGTGCCTCTATGGCGTCAATTTGTGCTTTCATCGCTGGAACGCTAGCAATCAAAGTTTGTCTTTCTACTTGCGTTCTCTTTAACAACTCTTCGGCCTTGTTTTTTTGATTTTCCTTTTTTACAAGATTATCTTGTGCCAACTTGAGCAAACTTTTTTGGTTAGCAATTTTGGTAGTCACATTATCGACTCTCGCCTGTGCTTTTTTAACTTTTTCTGTTTGCGCGCAATTTTGAGTTGCAGTTGCTTGACACTCGGCCATTGCGGCCGCCAACTCGGCCTTAACTTTTTCTAACTGATTTTCTGATTGTTTTACACTTTGTTCTGCGGTGGCCACTTGTTGCTGCGCCTCTGCGATAGCGGCAGTTGCAGTTGCTAATGCCTGCTTTTGCTCTTCGATAGTGGCGGCCAAGGCCGTCACACGTTGATGGGCGGCCTGAATACTCTGTTGTAGCTGGTTTTTTTGTCCGGCCAATTCTGCCTCTTTTGCCACTACTGTCTGTAGTGTTGTGCGATGCTGTTCCAGATTTTCACGAATTCGCTCCACTTCTTGTTGTAAAGTGCTAAGTTCTGCTTGCGCTCTTCTTAATCTTTCCTGATGTTCTGCCACTGCACGCTCTTTATTCATGAGCTCCGGATCATCGCTTAACCTAAAGGTTGGCGTTCCAATAAACTCTCGCTGCCAACTATCGTGGCGTACATCAAATCTCGCAAATAGATTTGAGGAGAGCAGAAATACTAAGGACCCGAGAAGAAAAAATTTAGTTTTGGTAATCATAAAGTCTCCTAATGGCAAAAAAACTGTTGAATGCTGGCCGGTGCCAATCACCCCGTTTATATCATACAAATGATCTTCAGTAGGTGTTTTTCACCACAAGCAAGAAAACATTACACACCTACAAAATTGCTGTAAAGATTTTTGACAGGATAAGATTTTTTATTAGAAATTCAGTGTCACTTTGAAACCAAATTTGCCAAACTGGTGTCAGTTACTCACCAATTAGCTTATAATGATCTAGCATCCACTCCTTAGACATATCTCCCGCAGAAAAATAATCGTGCGTGGTAAACTTAATAGCATTTATCGGACATATCTCTACGCATTGCCGACAATTTACGCATCTTAAGACTTCTAATTCAAAACTAAGTGCTTGCCGCGTTTGAGGAGGAGATGCCAAAATATTTCCATCATAGGGTATAATGTGTATGGCCGAAGAAGGACAATTTATCTGACAAAGCATACAACCGTTACACAGCAGTGACTCCTGGCCATTTTCATCTTCCTTCTTAATTAACATTGGCCAAGCATCTATTTTTTTCTCATCTATTTTTTGTGTTTTAGTTTGATCATGCTTAGTCCTCTTCAAAGAAAACGAAACAAAGGCCATCCCTCTCTGCACAGAAGATAAAAAAATCTCTGCAAACATTCCAACTTTTCTATATAATTTTTTTTTCAAAATCATAAAATCTAGGTTCCCAATATAGAGGAGAGATGCCTGGTAATCAAACTCTCCCCTCGCTCTTTAAAAAATTGTTTTTCAAATGGCCAGTTTGCAAAACGCAAAACAGAATCCTCTCCATAAACATTTGTCACTGTGCCATTTTTTTCAAAAAAAGCACTGGCCGGAAAAAGATAATTAAATTCTTTCTGAACATGCAACGAATCAGTAACTGAAAAGGCCACCTTAAAATCTGCTCGCCCCAGTCGCCCAACATAATCAAAAAGGAAGTTGGAATCGCTAATAATCTCCGGCAATACCATCAAAACAACATCTGTCTTACTTAGGCCTTCAAAAAATTGCTCTTCCGCTAAGACTAACCCAAAATCACGAAAACGTTTCCAAACCGCCTCCATTCCTTTTTCATTACAATTATGACTTCCACGTTTTAAAATCCCATCAAAATCTGCTCCACTATTGGGCCATTTAAAAAAAGATATTTTAAAAGAATACTTTTTTGCCATCTTGAAGAAAAATTCATACTCCTCGTTGAACAAATCCAGCGGTAAAACTAGTTTCAAATCTCTTCTGCGTATTCTTTCAATTAAAGGGCCGACCTCCGTTACTGAAAAAGATCCGTTATAATTTTCAACAATTTCATGTAACCGCTGGGTATATTTGTATCCACCAACAATTTTTCTCCCAAAATCACACATCCAGCGACTTTTTTTCATCGAGGATGGAATCGGACGTAGACGGACTGGCCCCCAATTATCAAACTCTAAGGTGGCCGGACAAGTAGCAGGGCAACCAATGCAAATAGTGGTGTGAGAATAAGGCAAAGGAAGAGGAGAAGGGCGACTATTTGTAACTTCTGATAACGCGGCAGTTGGACAAAGCTCTGGCAAATTTAATACATACTCATTTTTTAAAGGTGAAGGCAAAGGACGACGCCATTCATCTTCATTTTCAACTGGTGGCCTAATTTCATTGCTCTTTGTAAAATTGGCCAAAAACGCCACACAACGTCCGCAAGCAATGCAAAATTTTTCATCAAAGACAATATTTTTTCCCAGATCCACAATCTGGCCTTTAGACTCCTTGCTTGCAAAAATAGTAATTTTCTGCGCTAATTCAAATGGTAACTTGCGAAAGCTTTCCTGCAATTGACACTCCCCTAACTTAATACACTCATTGCAAAGTGCCGGATGGCCAGACAACAATTTTGCCATGGATTCTTTAATGGCAATCTGCACTTGTTTAGAATTTACCGAAAGATGCATTTCCGAGTTTATCGTCACTTCGCAGGTGCGAAAGATTTCTCCGGTAACGCAATTTTCCGCCAGACAAAGATTACAATGGCCACGATTGTTAGTGGATTCTTCGCAACAGAGACGAATTATGGGAATCTGAGCACCTTGCAAAACTTCCGCAAGATTTTCTCCTTCCGAACACTTTATCATGAGTCCATCCAACTCAATAACTATTTCACTCCCTTTATCCTTTTCCATTATCTATCCATTTCGTTAGCACTAATATTTAAAGACGCTAAAATAGTTAACGCGCCACTTAAGTCAAAACCTTGCGCGATGTAACGATAAGATTGTAGGTGAGCGTAGGAGGCGGAACGAATCTTAACGCGAGCAGGCCGCTCTGTTCCTTCCGCAACAATAAAAAATCCTAACTCACCAGCGCTGGTCTCTACGCTCTGATAAATTTCTGAAGGAGGAACTTTCACTCCACCTAATCCCAAAGAGGTGAAATCGATAAGGTGAGTAAAGCTTGTTTTAATTTTACTTTTATCGGACAACATAACTTGCGTATCTTCAAGTAAAAACGCTCCTGTAGGAATGTAGTCAATAATTTGTCCAATGATGCGCAAAGCTTGCCTAACCTCTTCTACTCGCACCAAATAGCGATCATAACAATCACCATAAATACCCAGCGGAATCTCAAAATCAACATCTTTATAAAAATAGTACGGAGATACTTTGCGCAAATCATAGTTGACACCACTTGCTCGCAGATTTGGGCCTGAATACCCCCAGGATATGGCCTGAGCACCACTGATCTCACAAATTTTTGTTCGCTCTCTAAATATTCGCGAAGAAACGATTTTTTTATCAAAGCGATTGATTCCCTCCGCTACGTTTTTAATCATATTGAAACATTCTGAAATCCATCCAGTTGGTAAATTACGCGCCATTCCGCCAATTACCACCGAAGAAGATAACACCAGACCTTCTCCATAGCTACGATAGAGCCCTACTACTTGCGCACGTAAATTTAGAAAAAATTTCTTGGCATCAACAATCGCCAAATTATCCAAAAATATAGAAAAGAAAAAAAGATGATCGGCCACGCGAGCTAGCTCCAAAAAAATCATTCGCAAGGCCTGTGCTCTTTGCGGAATTGTCAATTGCATCATACTCTCCACCGAACGACACCAACCAATGGCCGGAGGATAGGGGGAGTTACAATCAAGACGTTCCATTAACGCGACGATCTGGCCATAGCGTAAAGTTTCACATAACTCTTCTATCCCTCGGTGCGCCATGCCCGTTTCAATTTTTACATCAATTACTTTTTCAGCATCCAATAAAAAATCAACTTTAAAATTTCCCAAATTACCGCTATTATTTGGGCCCATAGGTATCCACTTATGGCGGCGGCCTTCATACTTACTAATTAATGGAGAAATTTCCATCTCTCCTTCTTTCTCCGCAAGAGATATTTTTTGATTGGTTGCACTCTTACTTTCCAAGCGAAAATAGTTAATAATTTCTTGCTCATACCAACTGGCATTTGGCCATATCCGATTAACTGACTTTAAAAAGAACGCCTGTGATTCATCCTTCAGCAATAATTTGGCGGAAATTGTGGTACTCATCTCAAAGCTATATAAAATATAAACGATGGCCGGCACTCCGCTTGACACAGAAGGCCTGGATAAATCAGAACTACTTTTTACTGCACAAAGATCTTTCAATATAAGACAATTACATTCCTCGCGTAAAAATTGTAACTCTTCAACATAAACAACATCGCTTAAGGTTATTTCAAAACTAGCTACTCCTGCGATTAATCGATCGGAAAAATAATCTAATAATTTTTTTTCTAAACTCAAGGCCGCTCCCTTTTAGTTATACGCTCCCGTAATTTATAAAATCCATCAATGATACTTTCACGAGTAGGTGGACACCCAGGAATATAAATATCTACAGGAGCAATAGCACTTATCCCTTGAATAACTTTTTCTGAACGAAAAATTCCTCCAGACGAGGCACAAGCACCAATTGCTATCACCCAAAATGGCCGTGACATGGAATCAAAAATTTCTTTAAATCTGTCCGCAAATTTTACCGTAATAGGCCCTGCCACTACTAAAACATCCGCTAACTCCATCCTACTTGACACTCCACCACTATCTAGTAAAAAATCCAAACTCTCCATATCTAATAACGAAGAAAATTCCTGCACACAGCAACTCTCTCCAATCACCAAAGGATTAAGTCCACTAGCGTAAAGCCATTCCAAAAACTTACCTTTAATTAAATTCGGTTGATACAATTTTGCAAAACGTTCCGCTAAAGTATCATCCCTTATATAATGTTTGGAAATCATCTCTCTATCTCGCTTTTTTGTTCATCATCTACAGTCTACATATCTCAGTATCAGTATCTATTTTATTTTTAATAAATCAAATCATCTCGTGTCGCCGAACTATCCAACTTTGTCCACCGAACATCTTTTGGAAATATTTCGTAGGGAAGATCCGCCACTTCTTGCTCCTTTTTATCTGTACAACTAAGTCGCTTTCCACTCATTTGGGCCCAGGAATAGAGTTTATTATGGGTGCGCCCAATTCCACTATCGTAGGTTATATAACGAAGATGAGTACGCCCGGCCTTTTGTTGTTGTTCTAGATAACTACTCATCATATTAAATCCAAACTCCATATCAGTATCCGTACAACTTTTATAATTTTCCGCTGGATTAAATTGTAACTTCCCATTATTGTCGATAATATTCTCTGTCCAAACCCGTTGATTACAAAAATAGATATTGCCTTGCTGAGTAAGCTTTATAAATCCAGAAAGAAAAGCAAAAAACCAGTGTCGCTCAATACTTTGATTTATATTCGCGGCCCGCACATATTTTGAACAGATGGCCAATTCCTTGCCATATTTACTATAAAAGCTACCAAAGTTGGCCGCAAAAAGAGAGGCATTATCGATGTTCATCTTTTGCAATTTTTTTAACTTTGCCTTATCTGCAATACTCCATAAAAAATCATAAAGTTTATGACAACTCGATCTCAGTGCTTGCAATTCTGAAAGGCCAAAAATATGGCCAACTTTATTGGCGTAAGTAATAACGTTTTCAACAGATATTTCCCCAATGTAGCGAAAGGCCGGATTCTCTTCTTCTCGTCGTTCTTCTCGGGCCCCTACATAACTAACACTATTTAATATGGCCCGTCCTTGGCCATTTTGCAAAAATGCCAAGACCTCTGGCCAATCTACTTTTCGCTTTAGTTGCTCCAAATTATCCACTTCAAAAAACTCTTGATCATCAACACTCACCGCCACCATTATCTGTCTAGATAACCACTCTCCGCTGCTTGAACAGGGATAAACTTCGCAATACTGCTCAACCACTCCGCCCACAATTTTGGCCTGTCGCATGGGTAAATCACTATTCTCATCAAAAGTTTTTTTAAAAAAATCATCATTGCCAAATACAATAATTTGCTGCGGATGACCTAATTGGTCTAAAATGCGAGGAACGATTCCGCTGGTAAACATCGGTCGCTCGATAGTGCTTTTGTAGTTTTTCCAAATATCTTTTTGTTCACAATATTTAAACTTGGTAAATAATTTTCCCGAAACTAGATCAAAATCGTAAAGATATGCACTATCGGCGGGAGTTGTTACAAAAAAATTCAAAATTAGTTTTCCGTCAACAGGGGTAATCTCCAACTGCTCGGTAATACTTTGCTGTGCCACCTCCATCGCCGGATCTGGCGCAGAACTGCTATCTGCCTCTGTCGCCCCTTCCCCCCCTACTCCTAACTCATCAACATCAACCGTCTCACTTAGCTCTTGCCCTTCGTTAATTACCTGTTCGGCCTCTTCCGCCTCAGCTGGTTCCGCAAAAATTTTTTCAGAGTCACTGGCCTCTTGCATTTTCACAAACGGGCCATTATCAAAAAAGGGATGATACAAATAATTTCCATCTCTATCAGTAAAAGAAAAACGTTCATCTACTTTTAGCCAAAAAGGCTCCGGCATCTCAGTGGCCAAAAGCTTATCCTCGGAGGCCGAATCTTTTTCTTGGCCAGTAGTGCTGCATGCAAAAAAAAGTAATAAATTTCCAACTACTCCAACTACAAAGATGGGCCAGGCCAAAGAATATATTCTGAGACTTTGCCTCATTTTGTGTTGACAATTGGCCCGTGAATAGTTCAACATATCTCTCATTCCTAAACAGCGCCTGGGTGGTGGAATCGGTAGACACAAGGGACTTAAAATCCCTCGGTTTTAAAAAGACCGTGCGAGTTCAAGTCTCGCCTCAGGCACCACTTATCAAGCTATTCAAACCATTATAACTATTTTTTTTTGAATGTCACAAAACTTTTCAAATCTTGTTTGGATGGCAGAGAGTTCGAATGCTTTTTGTGCTCTAAGCTGAAATAGCTGCCGAAGGTGGGTATTTTTTAGATAAAAACTGGAAAAACGACTATTTTTTTTTACGCTGTTGTATTTTGTACACTCTCATACAATTTTAAAATGTTAAACCAACTTATGCAGAGATCTTTGTCACCGCTTCAATCTTTTCTTTGGTGTAGTGATTTACTTCAACACCTAAGGACTTTA
>MEQL01000044.1 GCA_001770205.1 Bdellovibrionales bacterium RIFOXYD12_FULL_39_22 | reverse complement strand
ATAAAGTGGCATCACTGCTTTGACATTTTTGGCGGTGTTGTAAAATGGTTTGATATAAGTCCTGGAACTAGCAACGATCACAACCATTTTCCGGATTTAAAAACAGTCGCAGGATATCTTATAATTTTTGATCTCGGATATTTTGACTTTGCGCTTTTTCAGGCAATTGACAACGGTGGTTGATATTTTTTATCCAGAGTAAAATCCAATACCGTTATTAAAATTTCAAAAGTAATTCGAGGTCTGTCGAAACAAGTTGTCGGAAAAAATTTATTCTCTACTCGTATTCCCAGAGAGAAAAGCATCGTTGAGGTGAACGGACTTTTTAAGGCCGGATTATTTGAGTTTAGAGTAAATACCGATCACCTATGACTATTTGCTTGTAGTTAAAGAATGCAAGTGATTAGTCTTTAAGATCCTGAAGCTTTAGATCCTCATCTGAATATTCAGCATTAGGATCATATCCGGCCACAGGAATCTCTGGTTCATAAAACCAAGCAAACATATCGCGACGAAGTTTGGCCCGCCAAGACTTATTCTCTGCTTTGCGTTTGAGATTATAAAAAATAACTCCTTCCGCAAAAACTGACTCCGTCAATCCCAACTTAGAAGCACGTTTAGTAAAATAACGAGAGTGTAAATGATCTTTAAACCAAGAACTCCAATTTTCAAAATTCCGTTCATGCTCATGAAAAGATTTATATCTCAAATCGGTAATGGCCTTCTCAAAAGGATACCACTCATGTGACTCCAGTTTGTAGGGATTGCCTTGTAATTTAGGGCCTATCAACTCTCCGACCTGTTCACCATCTGGTTTGATTAAATCTTTGGAGGCCGAGCGCAAAATACCATCTACGATATGTGCTGGCCCTCCTACTACCTTAAGTGGATCGATGATATTCATTCGATTCTGGACGGCCACTAGTCGTCCTTTTTCTGTTTTGATTTTTATATTAGTTCCATCTAGTTTTTCTACGGCAATGGTTTCGGGATCTTCAAAAACCCACTCATATCCGGGATTGACTTTGTTAATAACCAAATAGACTTCGGGGGCCTTTAGTTTATAGCGAGATCCTAGTTTTTTAAAAATAACTGGATCTATCTTAAATATCTTGCGCACAAGCGGGCAATATATTTTAGGAAAGTCGGCCATCAGCGTTAATGCGGTTGCTTCATTACTTTGTTTGCTGTTTTCATTGTTCATAAATAACACCTTCTTCCTTTTACATTTAGTAGATCGCCGGACAAATTAGATCCGAGTTGGAACTATATCCATGCTCAATCCCGTTATGGTTCTCGTCCTTGCGCCTTCTTAACTCCATTTTATTTGGTGGAAAAAAAATTGACAGTGCGGTAAAAATTTACACTTATCCTATCGCTGAGCTCAACTTTACATTACACTAAGCTTATATATAATAATGCGTGTCCAAAGGGAAGGCTACAGTCGCCTTAAGGACATGGGAATTAGATTGGTGAACGATTAACCCCCATTTTTCACCACAATCTGAAATAATGGGCATTGATTTATAATATTTGATTCGTAAATTAGGATGAAAAACTCCAAAGGATGGCCAGTGAAAATATTATTAATGTCTATACTTTTACTAGGTTCATTTACTTCCTTTGCTGATGTTATTACAAAAGAAAGTTCAAGTCGTATAAATGTTATTAAAGAATTTATTGATGATGAAGAATTTATTAAGTTTGAATTTTGTCAAGCAGACGATGATTGTAAATTCCTCGGGCCATCCGAATATTATGCTACGAAAGAGTTAAAAAGAATAAGATTCAAAGAAAGAATGCAGGTTTCTTACTCATCTGGAGCCGCCGCCTTCATGGGAGCAGGTGCTGCATTTATAACATTTATCGGAGTAGCTATAGAAGTTCCTGCAATATCAGCGTGGACAATGTATACATTAGTTTCTGGAGCAGGTTTCGGAGTTGGCGTAGGGTTCCCTGCAATTGCTTCTAAATATGGAAGAAATGGAGAGGAAGAAAGAAGAATTCGTGCTGATGCTTTAAATCCTTTTGAACAGTGGGAACAACAACATACTTTATCAAATACAGTAATTTCTGATGAAGATTATCTGGTCGAACAAAAGGAAGACCTTCTTAATTTCGTTTCGCGTTTGGATTTAGTATTGAATAAGCTAGATTAGTGAGTCGAGGAAGAATTTCATTATTAAGGAATAAGGGAGCAACGCTCGGAAAGACAGACTGAGCTATCCCATTTTTTTCTTCGCATAATTTAGTGCTCGCATCAAAATTAGAAAATTAAAATCGCTTGGAGTAGAAGTGTTATATCATACAGAGACAAAATCGAAGTTGTAAAAAAACCAAGCTTAAAATAATTTTTTAATCCCAATTCCTATTTTATCCTGATCAAGCTCAATCACCACTTCTTTACCATATAAAAAACGCTTAGTGAGAGCGGCGTCTACAAAAAGAAAATATGTATTAAATAACTCAAACGACAATTGATATTTTAGTTGAAGATGAAGAGTTGATCCTCCACCTATTCCTAATTCTGCGACATGAATCCAGCGACTCTTATGCGCTGTTCCCCACTCTATGCCGCCTAGTAATAGTAATTCATAAAAAAGTTCATTATCATTAGTAAAATCACCATTTTTTCGCTCAAGTTGAGTAATGAAATCTCCCCCCACTCCTAGGCCAATGTATGTTGGCAAGGAAAGTCCTAAAGAATAAAAGCGGTTGTAGGATAAGTATAATTCGTTATCTTGATAGGCCACTTCTCCAAAAACTTCTCCCGAAGTGCGAGATGATTGCATGGCAAAAAAATCTCCATTAGAACGCTCCCATTGGCCGGCCAAGGCAAAAGAGGTATAAACAATTCCATCAAAATTGATTTCAATATTTAACTCTTCATTGCTGGATTTATATTTAACAAAACTAGGTGTTAACATCATCGCTAAATTTTTATGCAATCCAGGATGCGTAATTTTTTTTCTTCTTTTGGGAGGATTGATTATCACCTTCTGTCTAATCGTTGTTGACTTTTTACCTAGATTATTCCAGGCAACCACCTGCCAAAAAAGGGCCTTCCTTTGCACAATCTGTGAAAGATCTACGGCCACTGATTGGCCAGTAAGTTCCGTTTTAAAAATAGGAACCTTGAATTGATCATCATGTGCAATAACAAACTGATACTTAATGCTTCCGTGGGCCCCCTGCCAAGAAAAGGTGGCCATAGAATCTTTCAAATCAATGGCCTGATCATACAAAGGCCAAATCAAGCGAGGTGGATCAAAGGGTTTTAGGCTCTCCGGCAATACAACATCTAAGGCAATAAGATCACTAAAAGGACTCTGCCTTCCCCATTTGTCAATCACCGCAATACGCCAAAAAACTCTTCCTTGCTGTGGATCTTTCCAGTCATATTGCACTCCACTGACAATAGTGGATAAAAGCTGACGTTGCCCCTTTTCATCACGATAAATTTCCAGGCAATACTTAACTGCTAATTTCTGTTTGGGCCATCTTATACTTACAATGTCGACATACTCTTCACTCTCCACGCTCTCCGCATATGCACTACTTATAATAAAATTAAAAAAGCGATGTAAAAAAGTGGAATTTTTATTTTTTCGCTTTTTCGGTTGAACCCGCTTAATATCCATTTGCTGCTCTATATTTTGCAAATCAATCACCGGTTTTTTTAACTCTGGGGCCTGTTCAATTTTAATAGGAATAGCTTGAGAATAGCTAATTATTCCGTATGGGTCGGCCATCTTTATGCGCCAAAAAAACTGTCCTTCTTCGCTCTCTTCCCATTTGTAAGCAGAGGTCGACAGAGGGGCCTCAAAAAAATGGCCTTCGAAATTTTCACTTACCCCAATTTGTAAGTAGTATTGAACCTGTGGATGCATTGTTCCGGAGACTAAAAAAGATATCTTATCATCTACGCTCTTTAATACCAATTCGTCTTGGGCCGTGGGAAAATGGGGTTCTACCGCATAATTGGCCAAGGAAAAACTAAAAATTGGAGAGAAAGTGGTTTTTCGTTGCAAGCGATCAATGGGCATTACCTTCCAGAAATAGGTAGAAAATTTTTCTGGCATAAAATTGAATTCATGATCATAGACCGTTTTTCTAACCACAACATTTTCAAACTCCATGTCGGTTGCAAGCATAATTAAGTAACCGACGGCATTTTTATCTGCTTCCCAGCGAAGATCGATCCCTTGTGGATTTGTTATAAACTCTTCTCCATCCGAAGGGGCGGCCAAGGTATTTATGCGCGGGAGTTGCACTCTTTCGATAAAAAAATTGCGAAATGACGTCCAAGGAGAATCTGGCATATCAAGATTTTTATACTTCACTCGAAAACGATAGGCGCCCTCGGAAAAGCTAGACAATTTGTAGCGATTAGTTTTTTGCCGTTGTCCAACTACATTATCTTCTCCCTTATACAACTCCAAAAAGTAATCTGCGTCCTGTTTGGATTGCCACTCCAATATTGCTTGAGTCTTGTTTAATACTCGGCCATCCTCATCCAAAAAGATGGTACTCCCTTCCTCCGGATAGTAAAATTCAGGAGGACTGTTTTTGACTATTGAAAAACTATGCGGGGGAGTCATCTCTTCTTCCTCCTCGGAACCATCATCTATCACAGTAAGCGCGCGCCAATAGAAGCTACCCGGGGAATCGTAGTTAAAAAACAGCGACGTTACGCCCAATTCCACTCTCTCCTCAAAAAGTATGTTTTCAAATTTTCGATCTTTAGCGACTTGAATTTTGGTGGCCTTACCTGATGCCAACTGCTTCCAAAAAAATTCCACCTGCCCACTATTTTCATAAGAGACAATTTTTTCTCCATCATTGGGTTTTTGTAAAAACAAAGTTGCTTCTCTTACTTTAACGGCCTCAATAGGTATACTTTCTTGGCCATTTAATTCTATAAACTGCGACTCGCTGATATCTAAGTTTTCTACTTTATCGTCTGTTGCTATTTGAGAGGCCATTTGGACCTCTCCCTGATGAACTACTATTTTTAGAGACTCTTCCTGTTTAAAAATCTCAAGCTCTGCACTTGTTCCTCGTTTTTTTTTGAAAGTTATCTTCTTCCCTCCCATTTGCAAGCTTAATTTCGATTTTTTTTCATCTAAAATTTTAAAGTAGACTAATCCACTTTTGAGATTAATTTCAGGGAGATCTTTCGTCCCATCAATTTTCAAAAGAGTATTCGAGGCCAAACGAACCTCTTCCCCACTTGAAAATGCCAGCGTTGTAGCGGAAAAGTCATGAACATATACCTGATCATTTAATACCAGTGATTGCTCTTCTTTTGCATCATTCCATGCCAAAAATCCTTCCGCCTTTAACTTAACTACATGGGAAACTTTTAAAATTTTCCCTACAATATCTGCTGACTCGGCAACCATATCGCTGCGAGCTGTTCCAAAAACTTGCTCCCCGCTCAGATAGGCCACCACTGAAAAGAAAGCAATCAAAAAATAATCAAAGAAACGTCGAATCATTAAAAAAAAATCCTCTAACCCTCGCGCAATATAACCTAAATTATTATATTGTAATTTTCTCTCAATTTGTCATAATAATCAAAGAAGATTCTACATGGAAAATAATACTATTGCTAAAATAAGAAAAGTTCGCATTCCTATTAAGTTAAAACTTATTGCGGTAGTTATACTTCTGGTCGCTTCGTCTCTATCTTACTACGCCTATTTCGCACTTAAACTTTTTCGCGAAGATAAATCTGCCTACATCTATGAAACAGGGCTTAACACTTCGGAGGCCATCGCCAAACAGGTCGCTTCTTTTTTAGATCACGCGCTGCAAATTACTGATTATTTAGGACGCATCTACGCCAATACCCCTGAACAAGAAAAAATGGCCAAATCAATTTTTGAGGCCAATAAAAATTTTATCGAATTTTCCATCTATAAGCGAACCGAGGTAGACGGTGAATTTAAACTTATTTTTGCTGTCAGTGATGAAATTTCGCTTAGCGGCCAAGGACTACCCGTTGATTACTTTATCAAGTATTCCCAAATAAATCCCATTCCATTTTTAATGATTGAAAAAAAACGACGTTATGTTGAAGGATACAACCCAGCGTCTCAATTTCCCCATTTAGTTTTGGCCACCTTTGACGCAGAAAAAAACGAGATCTACGTAGCTCGCGTAAAAATGGATGATTTGGCCGATCTTATAGCTAATAATAAAATTTACGAGATATTAATAATTGACAAAAGTGGCCGTCTTTTTTTAAAAAAGAATCTCTCGGCAGAAATTCCACAGGCCAAGGCACTTTTTTACAATTCACTGGTTGATTCTGTGGATAGAAAAGATGGTGTTAGCAATTATGTGGATGAAAACGGAACAACTTTTTTAGTTGCTCATAATCAAATTAGCGGAGAAGATCTTTTTGTCTTTGCCGAAATTTCCAAGGATCGGGCATTTTTGGCCGCTACCACCCTTATGAATAAATCGCTCTACTTTGGAATTTTCCTTATCTCCATTGCCATCATCATCGGAATAATCTTTTCGCGCACTATCACCTCTTCCATTGAGAAACTATTTTCCGCGACATCAACGCTAGCGCAAAGTGATTTTAAAAACCGCGTTGAACTTCACTCCCATGATGAGATTGGTGCCCTTTCTGATTCTTTCAACTACATGGCCGATGAAATTGTTCGTTATATGGGCCAGATGGGAGAAAAAATCCGCTTAGAGAATGAACTTAAAGTGGCAAAACTGGTACAAGAATCTTTTTTTCCCGCAAATAATCTTAAATTTGGCAAACTAGAAATTGCCGCCTTCTATGAACCGGCCACTGAATGTGGAGGAGATTGGTGGGGACACTTACAAATTAATGGAAAAACGGTTTTAATGATTGCCGATGCCACCGGCCATGGCGTTCCGGCCGCTCTTCTCACCGCTACCGCCAATTGCTCTGCCTCAAACTTAGAAATTATGGCCCAATCAGACCCTTCTCTTTTAAATTCTCCGGCAAAAATGATGCGCATCGTGAATAAAGCAGTATGCGATATTGGCAGTCAAATATTGATGACTTTTTTTATTGCCGTCATAGATACCAAAAAAAATGAACTTATCTATGCCAACGCTTCTCATAATCACCCACTGCATTTTATTCCTGGCCAATCCGGCGAAGAAATTTCCAAACAAAATCTCCATCCCTTGATGGATTCCAACGGCCCTCGTTTAGGAGAGAGAAAAGATGCCTCTTACAACGACTGCACGATATCTTTTTGCTCTGGCGAAAGTATTGTTTTTTTTACTGATGGAATAGTTGAGTGTACCAACAAGGAAGAAAAACCTTGGGGAAATAGAAATTTTTTAAAATCTATTATAAATAATATTAACCTCGAAAGTGATAAATTCCGCGATAATGTGGTCGGCGATGCCAAAGATTTTTTTGCGGCCCATCCGCTCGATGATGATATCACTCTTATTGTGACAAAGTTCACATAAGACCTATAAGATTATTTTAAAAGGAGTTTTTTTGTGTCCAGCGAAAAATTAGTCATAAATACTCAGGTGGTTGGTAATGTTTGTAAAGTCGATTTTATCGGCAATATCAACGAGGATGCGGATTTTGAAAAGATCATTGCTCTCAAAATGCCCGAATATCATTTTAATTTTGATCAAGTTGCAATGATTAACTCCTGCGGAATCCGAGAATGGATTTCTCTGATAACGAAAATAGGAACTCAAGCGACAATAAAATATTTTAACTGTCGACAAATTGTGGTGGAGCAAATCAACGTTGTACACGGATTCATTACGGACAAATCGCAAATTCAAACTTTTTATACACCCTATTACTGCGATAAATGCAATTTGGAAAAACAAGTTTTAGTAGAGGTTAAGTCCATCAACAACCGCAAGGCCCCTGCAATAAAATGTGATAAGTGTAGCAGTAAAATGGAATTTGACGCCATTGAAGAGCATTACTTTTCCTTCATACCAAAAAAATAGGCCCACATAAGGAATTATCTATATGCAAGAGGATACTCAACCATTTCAACTATTAGATGCCCTTTTTGAACCCATCGTCATTATCGATGATAAGTTTAAAATAATCTACTACAATCATTTTTTCTCCACCTTCACCAAAGCATCTCCGAGGATTATCCGAAACGCGCAAACTATATTTAAAATTATAAACGTTGAAGAAAAAATTTTACAAACACTACTTGCTACGGCCTCGGCCAATAATCAAGTGGCGCTCAGTCAAGAGATGGAAATAAAATTGGCCTCCGATGCCTCAGAAGAAAATTTGGCACCTGATCGTCAAGTGCACGCCTCAATGAAAGTCATTCCTCTTAGTACTACTCGTTATATTTTATGCTTTAATGTTTTAAGTGTAGAAAAAGGATTACACCGCAAATATCGCGAAAAATTAGAAGAACTAAAACGCGCCCATGGACAAATTATCCAGGCCGATAAATTAGCAACGCTTGGCGAACTATCGGCCAGTATTGCGCATGAAATCAATAATCCTTTGGCCATCGCCATGGGCCATGGCGAAATTTTAGAACGCGTGTTAGAAAATGAAACTATCCAAGAAAGAGAACTTGTCGATAACGCTTACAAGAATATTTCCGAGGCGCTGCAAAGAATAAAAACCATTGTCATGAATATGAAAAGCTTTGCTCATAAAAGTGAGGAAAAAAAGCAATATCATGATTTAATCTCCATAATTGATAAATCCATGATGCTTGTAGATACCCCCTTCCGTGCTGCCGGTATAGACCTAAAATTTGAGCGCCCTGTAGATAAATTTATCACTCTGGTTAATAGAATAGAAATGGAGCAGGTTATAGTTAATTTGCTAAAAAATGCTCTAGATGCTCTCCGGGAACAAAGTACAATCTCAGCAGCTCACATTCACGGAATTGTAGAAATTAAACTCAAGAAAAACAAACAAGATGAATGTCTAGAGATTTTAGTTATCGACAATGGGCCAGGAATTCCTGAAAAAATTCAGGGTGAAATTTTTTCTCCTTTTTTTACTACGAAAGAAATCTCTGAAGGCACGGGCCTGGGACTATCCGTCAGCAGTAAAATTGTTGAAGGCCATCATGGAAAACTACAACTTACCAAATCCAGTAATGAAGGATCTATTTTTACCGTACAACTTCCCTTAATCGAAGTGAGCAGTTATGTTGCCTCAGTCAATGCGCTGAATGCCTCTAACGATGCTAGTAGAAAAAAAATCTTAGTCGTGGATGATGAAGAGAAGATTTTAAACATCCTTAGTACCTTTTTGGAGGAAGTCGGCCACACGATGATTGGCTCAACTGATCCTTCTGAGGCCTTAGAGATGATGGATAAGTTAGAAATGGATCTAATTATTACCGATTACAACATGCCGCGCATGAACGGCCATGACTTTGCAAAAAATGTCCGAAAAAAAAGCAACTCAATTCCTTTAATCTATCTAACTTCCTCTCAGTTTCTGAATCACTTTCAAGAGGATCGTCAAAAATATAATATCGCAGGATTAATTTTAAAACCATTCAGCAAAGAAGATGTTACGACAATTATTGACGGAGTATTTAAAGAGGCAAAGAAGAAATAGTTGTGAAATTTTTACGCTTAGAAAACAAATTTAGTGCCCTAGTTGTTGATGATGAGCAACAAATCTGTGATATGGTTAAAATTTTTCTTACCTTTTCAGGACTATTTGAAAACGTCGTCACTGCCAATGACGTGATAGTGGCCAAGCAAAAGTTGAGTAATCAAAAATTTGACCTAATAATCATTGATAATATTTTACCCAAACGCGGAGGACTTGATCTTGTTGATTATATCAACAACTACTCTCGTAACGCTAATTATCAAAAAACCAGAATTATCTTAATCTCGGGTGTTTTGAAAGCAGAAGATGTCATCAGTGCGACCCGTTATGGTATAAAGCACATTTTAGTAAAACCATTCACCAATCAAAAACTAATTGCAGCGGCCTGCGATATTTTAGGCATTTCCACTCCCAATAAGGATAGTGAACTATGAAATTTAGTATTGTAGCACTGTGTTTACTAATTTTCTTATGTATCTCACCAAGATCTGCCAGCTCTGGGGAAAATGATACCTACAATTTTGAATGGCTTGATCCTGATAAGGTGGTCTATGTTTTACAAAATAAAGCTTTTGAAAAAAAATTTACTTGGTATCTAAACGTGGGTTATGGCTTTAGTACTGATGTTGATTTTCAGGATGCAAAAACGCTACAAGGAAAAACAGGATTCTACTGGGCGGAAGAATGGGGTATTGAACTGCTTTATTCTACTGTCAGCAACAAAGATAGTCAGACCATGGAAAATATCAGTACCAATATTGCGGCCGTCCCCTTTGTTCGGCGACTAAAAGGTTACTACGGGGGCGCACTGATTTTTGCCCCATTTTATGGAAAAATTAACACTTTTAATCAGATCTTTTATTATGATTTGAGCTTTGGACTAGGAGTCACGCAGATGGAAGGAGAAACTAATATGATCTCCTTTAATGCTCAAGATAAAAATAATACTTACACTCCCGAAAATAAAATTGGTTATCTTTTCAAGGGAGAGTTGCGTTTTTATGTAACTGAAATGGTAAATCTTAACATCGATTTAATTAAGATGTTTTATAATGTCGATAGTGTCCGCAATCCTAGTAAAAGTTTGCTGCTTGATTACACCGATATTATTTTTGCACTAGGAATTAGTATTTAGATTAGACTACCAGCGCCATCTTGCTCCCAAATAAAAGGCAATTACTTCCGTAGAAAAATCGCCCTCAAGCATAGTGCGTTGAAAATTTTCTGCTGCCGAAGGTGTCTTCTTATTTTGTCCCTCAATCCAACTATACTCTGTAGATAACTCCAAACTTCCAGCGCCACTACTCCACGGAAAGCTTGCCCCACCAGAGAGCGCATGTTCAAATCCAGGGGCGGCCATCTGCGAATTGCCTCCATCGTCGGTGGCCACCGGCCAGGTGATGGCGTATCCGCCCATCAACTCATAACCTTCTTTTTCGATTTGATACCCTAGTTTTATTTGATGAAAATCATTCCAATGTAGTAGCACTTCCTGGCCTTTTATTACTTCCCGTGTGCTACCAAACACCAATAATGATTCTCCCTCCAAAGAAAATTTAGAGGCCTGGGCATAATTAATAAAATTATATGTACCAAAAATAATTTCGCGTCCGCCTGCGAGGTAGTATTGTCCTCCCAACGAAATAGAAAGTGGAAGCTCCATTTTCATAGTGGCATTTTGCGGCCCATACTCCCATTGTGCATTTGTTTCCACTAGCGCACTTTGTTCTACTGCAGAAGATAGGCCTTGTAATGTTAATTGAATGGGAGTGCGAATAAGCATTCCTGCGCCCCAACGCATACTATCCGGCCGATAGCTTGCACCCAAAGAAAATCCCCCCCAATTACTACCGCTCATCTCTTTTAAACTCACGGCCACCATATTATTGGGATCAGTCGGTTGATCATATTCAAGGTAAGAATAATCTGCTTCCGCTATAGTTGCACGAAAAGCTACTCCCAGCAAAATGTTTCCCGAATAACGATAGCTCGCACCCAATGCAAGTTCATCAATATCGAAATAAGAGTGTAAAGATGGTTGATAGGCCTTCCATGGATAGATGGAAGTTTCCACCACACTCATATCAACTTGAGGATAAGAGCTCTCCCAAATGGCCACCGGATAATGTCCCAGGCCAATTCCCCAGCGATTGCCTAATTTCATTTTCCACAACAACGCCAGATCAGTGGTAGTCACACTCTCTCCCTCATAATTGTTATTAGTAATAAGCGGCCCACTACTGTTTATGAACTTAGCAGCAAAATGTGCGGCCATTTCCGATTTGGCCCCTTCCCCTAGTCTCGCCGGATTCAAATAGAGCGCATCCGCATCATTTACCTCTCCCACTCCTCCAAGAACTGACCATTTAGAGGAAAAAGTATTAGAAGTAGACAGTGCGGCCCTTCCCGAAGAAGTTGCTATAAAAAAAAGTATTGTCGCGATGGTAAGTGTAAAACGCATCCCTCTCTCCTTTTTTTTGGATTAAAAAGTCATCAGTAATTTTAAAGAAAGTGTAGTCGAATAAAACAAAAGAGAACCATTCACCGGATCAGCAGCAAGTTGGGAGTTAAAATCCACACTCTCTTGTAAAAAAACCATTGTCCCATAAAGGCCTAAAGACCAGGTAGGATTAATGATATAGCGCAGGCCCAAATCTCCATCACCGGCCAAGGTTTTTGATGAGGCCACACCAAACCCACCAGAAACTCGCATTAGGTAGCGCAACATACCATCTAAAATATACTCTTTTCCAATGTAATAATAAAAACCAACCCCTGTGGATATAAAAATAGATGCCAAACTTTCAGATAACAATGTTTTGCGCAGATAAGGCGTAATAAAAGGCAATGACCAATAATCAACACCCACCGATAACACTAAATCTAAACGGTCAAATGCCAGTCGAAAATCTTGCAAAAACTCTGGATGCCAAATAAAATCTCCTCCTATTTTCATCAAGGAATAGGGATTAGAACCACTAATTTCGACATCTTCAATGCCATCCAAACTCCCCGGGGCCAGCAATAACTCATAACGGTGAGAATAAAACGATTTGGGCATAATCTCCAAAGTGGCGCCATAGGTCGGAAAACCAAAGGAGCTATAATAGACCTCCGAATCAATGTCTGTCACCGGCATGCCATAACTGTGAAAATTAAGGCCTCCATGTACTCCTGCAACGTATGTCGTTTTTAGTTTTGGATCATCGAGTGCAACATTTTTAGATGGCATCGGCCCACTTTTTTTACTAATTACTCCATCACGTAAAAATTTGGCCTTGTAGTTGGCCGCCCCATTTTTTGCATTAAGCTGCAACACATACTCCTTACTCTTCCCCATTTTATTTTGAATAATAACTTTTAAGACATAGGCATGATTATCTTTAAGTAGAAACTTTAGGGCAAAGGCGTGTGCGCTGGTGCTTTTTATGGGGTAAGAACTATTTTTTACCACTTCCGTTGGTGCCACAAAAGAAGTTTTTGATGCTTGTCCATTAGCGACAACTTTTACTTTATCGCTAACAGATACTTCCACTGATTCATTGGTCTGGCCAATGGCCACCATTGTATAGAGATTACCATTTTTTTTAAATTTTGCCGGACTCTCCCACCTAATTTCGGCAAAAGCATATACTTGACTCGCGGCCAGTAAGCTAAACAGTAGCAAACTACAAATTAATCTATTTTTCATAACCAAATTCTACCCCACTATCCTTCGGTAGCAAATTAGTTGCAAAATCTGCCTAACATTATCCATACGCTATACCTTCTCAACTTTGGACTTGGTAGTCACTCCTTTGACATAATTGATGAAACCAATTTCCTCATATGCTAAACGCTCTATTGATTGCCAACGGGAATTAAAAAGTGAAGCGACTTTAACTGTAATCTCTTTTCCTTCTGGAGTAGTTATAACAATTTGTTCTCCTACACATAGTTGGTTAGTGCTATTTAAATTTAAAATGGCCAGATGGCCACCCCGCTGAACATCCATAACTGTTCCGAGATAAGTGCGTCCATTCTCTTGCGGGCCTTGTCGCCGAAGATTTTGATTTTTTAATTTTACAAAAATAGAATCACTCTTATTGTTTTGATGAAAACCGCGTATGGTTTTAAAGGGAGTATGCGTGGCCACCTGCAGATATTCTTTTTTTTGCCAACTATCATATAAAGCGCTTCTGTCTTTAATCTCTCTCCAATCCAATCGGAAGTGGGTTACTCCCAATTGCGCTAATTTTTCCCATTCCTCTAACAACGACAAATATTTGTGATGATATAAAATAGTTCCATGACTATTTTGATAAACACGAAAATTTTTATGCGCATTCTCCTCACTATCTGCCAAGGCAAAAAGATGGGACGAAGGCCATCGGGCCTCGTTTTTTTCATCCCGGCCCAAAAGTTTACGAGGAGAGTAAAATAAAAAAATTGGCCCATGAAGTAAGATCTCGATCTCCAAAGAAGAGGGCAAAGCAGCTACTATGGCGGCGATATCATTTTGCGGCAACTCTATTGATAAAATAAATCTTTGCAAATTTTTTTCAAAAATGTGTGCCAATTTTAACAAGGATTCTTTGTTGTGATGGCCAAACTCAACATTCAAATGCAGCAAAATGTTGGGATAGTAAGAGACTAATAAAGATGCCAATCCATAATTTTTTACGCGAAAAATTGTCTTTGGCCACTTTGTTAAAATTTCTGCCACCACTCGCATAATTTTTTCTAATTGATCATCATCGGGTATTAAATCTAAATCAACAGCAACCCGAAGGCCGCGTGCCCAAGCAAAGATGGCCAATTTCTCAAATTGATCATTTTCTAGTGCCAAATGAGGAGTTAGTTGTGCATGTGGAAGGATAATTGTCAGAGAGTGATGGCCTGTTTGCGATAAGTTTTTTTCAATATCCATCACAGATAGAGCATAAAAAATAAATTCACTCATTTTTTTTGCTCCATTATTAAAGCAGTTTATTTTTGCATGGTATATTAAGATCTGGGCAAAAACAATAGGGATCTTTTTATGCTTAAATTTTTGCCCGTAACAAATTCCACTTGGCCGCCTGTGAAATTTTTTGCATTTTTATAAGTGTCCCTGGCCGACTTTTTAGCTGTCGATTGCCACGAACATCTAGAATATGGAGGGCCTTAAACGTAATATCTTCCCCTTCAAACGTTATAAGCTCAAGCATATCTCCCTCGTAAAAAGTTCTCCTAACTTCGACTAACATAAAATCGCTCTGATCTGCTTCTAGCACTACACCTACAAAATCGTACTCTTTAATTTCATTTTCGCGATCGTTATAAATTGAATCCATTCCAGCATATTGTGAAAGATTTCCATCGCAATAATGACGATTGGGAATTTTCAAAAACTCGTTTTGATATTTTATCAGGATATCATCGCCCTCAAGCTTACCGGACAAAATGTCCTTAACTAATTGGGAATAAAGTTTGGTTGTAGAGGCCACATAGAGATTGCTCTTCATCCGCCCCTCAATTTTTAAAGAATCAATTCCTCCTTCTATGGCCGCCTTGACCTGCGCAATCCCCCATAAATCTTTGGAACTCATAAAATAACTTTTCTCTTTTTTTCCATTTTCTGGAAAAGATAGCTCATATAAAAAACGACAACTGTGTGCACAACCGCCGCGATTACTATCACGGCCAGAAGTAAAATTGGAGATAATACAATTTCCGGAATAAGCAATGCACATGGAACCGTGAATAAAAAGCTCAATCTCAATCTTGGCCTCTTTTCTCATCTCAATTGCGGCGGCCATGGAAACCTCTCTCCCCAAAATCACTCGCCGAGCACCCTGACGCTTCCAAAATTCAACATGTGGCAAATTTATAGTAGAGGCCTGGGTTGATACATGAATGGGCAGAGAAGATAAGGAGGCCACCACCTCAAATACTCCAATATCCGAGACAATTGCTCCATCAACGCCTATGTTTTCTAAGGTTGGTAAATAATCTCGCAATTGCTGAATCTCTTCTCCATATAAAAAACTATTAAGAGTTAAATAAACTAAGGCACCATGCTTATGCGCAAAATCCACTCCATCTTTTAGTTCAATCTCTGAAAAATTATCGGCGGCCGCTCGGAGGCCAAAGCGTTCACCACCAACATAAACAGCATTTGCACCATACAAAACAGCTGTCTTTAGTTTTTCTAAACTTCCCCCCGGGGCCAATAGTTCCATAAAATATTCTCTGCTTTCCTATACCGATTTATTTCTAATCGGTATACAATAAGTATATCTCGATGTGAATCCAGGCCCGAGTGTATATGAAAAAAAGTAATAAAAAAATAACCTATCAAGTAGGAAAAATTATTTCGGCCATCATTGTGGGCATTTTGATCTATCGGGCCATCTCTATTCCTTCAATGACTGTTCCCTATACTTACTTTATAACACCTTATGCTTTAGATAACGATGCCATCAAAAATTCTGACCTACTTATTATTGGTGATCGTATGGGGGTGCGTTTCAATTCCTACCTAAAACTACTAAACGAAAAGTCCTCCATTAATCTCAAAAAACCTCTCTCTATTTACAATCTTTCCGCTGAGCATGAAGGCCTACACCGAACCCTGGCAAAAATAAAATCCCTCGATCGGCTACCTCCTCTCACTATTTACATGGGTGCCAGTGAAGAGTTCTACGAGCGTAAATTTTATATTGATGAGTATAATTCTATTAGTTGGAATCTTCGTCTTTATAAAAATGACTACCTCTCAACATTACTACTACTCTATCCTGTCTTGGCAAAATTATTTTACTTTCAAACCTCTTACATTTCTCTTTCATCACAGGAGATTGTGCAAAATCAAACTCCTTATCCCGCGGCCCTTCAGCAAAAAATTTTTGAAGTAGGCCATCTTTTTTTTGAACATGAATTAGAAGAACTGGCCGAATTAGTTAAGCAAAAAAAATCCAAACTAATCATTGTTACTCCACCGATTAATTTAGAGATGGCCCCAAAAAAGAATTGTTCAAACTCCACCAATAGCTATATTGCCAAGCAGCACAATGATGCGTCCTTGGCCATCGAAGAAAATAGGATCAAAGATGCTCTAGCAATTTTGTCCCAGACCTCTAAATTATGCTTCGCTAACGCTACCCAATTTTATTTGGATGGATTGGCCAAGTTAAAAATGGGAGAAAAAGCTACCGCACGGCCACTACTGGCCCGTGCATCTGCTTTTGATTGTGACAGCAGCAGAAGCAGTTATGTTTTTAATCTAATCGAAAAAAAAGTTGCCCAACGAAGAGGACTTTTGATGGCAGATTTTCATGAGATTGTGCAAAAACAATTAGGATTTAATACTCTTTTTAGCGATGAAATCTATCCTCAGACTGTTTTTTATTACGAATTGGCCGAATCATTGAGTAAACTCATTCGCTACGAACTTAATCTGTGATGGCATCAATCTCCGCAAGCGCTTGCGTGTGGGCCCGCTTCCATCTCCCACTATAAAAATACAACAAGGAAAGGGCCATTCCAACAAGCCAAGCAACAGGAGAACTCCACCATATTCCATTTTCTCCGTAGTGGGCAGATAAAAAATGTGCCATTGGAACTCGAACCCCCCAAAGAGAAAGTACCGTAATAATCATGGGCACCATAGCATCTCCCGCTCCTCGAATAACTCCACTGGTAATAAACATAATGGAAAAGGCCCAATAAAAAAGGCTGATGGTTGCTAGATATTGATACCCCGTTTGAATAACAGCTACATCATCAGTAAAAAGTGCCAGTAAATGTTTACCTCCGAGCCAAATAACAAACGTTATAAAAAAAGAGACAAGAACAGACATCCCCACGGTGGAAAGATATCCCTTTTTTACCCGCTCGAGTTTTTTTGCTCCAATGTTTTGTCCAACGAAAACAGAGATTGCCATAGATAAATTCATGGCCGGAAGCAATGAAAACATATCAATGCGATTACCAATAGTGAATGCCGCTACCGTATTGGTACCATAACTGTTAACTAATTTATTTATGGCCAACATTCCCAGCGCCACTAACATCATCTGCACTCCCGAAGGAATACCCAGTTTCAACATCTCTTTAAAAATTTTCCAGTCAAAAATAATTCCTGAAAGTCGCAAACGTAAATGTTCATTGCGTTGGTGAAGATAAATAAGTCCTACGGCAAGAGAGATGGCCTGCGCGATCACCGAAGCAAGGGAAGATCCGGCCACTCCCCAATGAAAAACTAAAACAAAAAGGGCCACCAAAGCAATATTGATTAAACTTCCTATCACTAAAAAATAAAGTGGCGTTTTTGAATTACCAACACCTCTTAAAATTGCCGCCACTCCATTAAATCCGAAGGTAAAAATTAATCCACCCAACGCAATATCTAGAAAAATTTTTGCCTGTTCAAAAACCTCTATTGGAGTATGCATAAATTTCAAGGCCCACCCTGATATTACAAGTCCTAACGTAGACATAATGATGGCCGCTAAAAACAAAACGATATACGCGGTATCTGCTGTTTTTCGAACCAGTACAAGGTCCTTCGCTCCATAGCTTTTTGCCACCAAAATGGAAGATCCCATAGTCAATCCATTGGCCAGAGCAATTAGTAAGAAAAAAATAGGAAAACTCACTCCAACGGCCGCCAGAGCTGATGTTCCCAAAAAATTTCCAACAATTATGCTATCTACGACGCTATAAAGCTGTTGGAAGATATTACCTATCAACATAGGCAGAGCAAAAAAGAAGATAGATTTCATCTCACTACCAACGGTCAAATCTTTCATAAAAAAACAACTCCTGCCCATCATCTTATTGTAAAAATGCAAATACGATACCAGAGTACATGGTGAAATCTTTACATGTCCACTGATATTTAGTTGAAAAAAAAGGCCATTTTGCTAAAACAACCTGCGTCCAAATTATTGCTAGCGGCCTGAAAAAAAATGGAGTTATCTTATGAAACAACTTCTTCTAATGATCCTTCTTCTTAGTATCTCTTCTTCAAGTTTTGCCCAAGAATTTTTTGACCAAGAATATGAGGTCGACCCAAATAATAAATCTATATTATATAGCGGAGAATACCGCATGGGCCTCTTTAAATCTTTGATCCTTGATACCTCCAAGATTACTCACGTTATTGTCATTGGTTCTGCGCTAGATAAAGACTCCGATCAATTTTTCCAATCAGGACTAGCACGAGCTCAACGCTACAGCGAACTTTGGCCTGATCATCAGGTTATTATAATGAGTTCCCCGGAAGTAAGAAAAACTGATGATGAGACAGTCTTTGCCGCTTTTTCCTCCGTCCGCGTAGTAAGCTATAAAGATAAAACTTTTACTGATAGACTTTTTATTAGCGAATTAAAACTTTTTTCCCAAATTGCTAGTATTGATTTTTTTGGCCACGCCTCCCCATGGGTTTTTAAATTGGGAAAAATGGATGCCAATCTTGATCCCACGGCAAAAGGACTCCTTTCCGAAATAAAACCTAACCTAATGAAAGGGGCCTATGCCACCATCAGTAGCTGTAATTCTGGATTTAATATTGCCCCGCTACTTTCTGCTATTTGGGAAATTCCAGTGGCCGGAGCTCTAAGCAGCTCTCTTTTTGAAAGATATCAATCTGATGGTATGTGGTACAAAGAAGGCGATCTTCGTCCAAGCTTGCGCACTTCAACTAATATGGGATCTTTTTTAAGTCCCGAAGATTGTGCCCTAGGCCTCTGTTGGCGTATGAAGCCATCTCGCAATCACTATTCGGCATACTGGGGAACCTTTCGAGAAGGAGGCCTTAGTTTTTATAAATTTTTCTGTAACTTTGATGATAAAGATGATTCCTGTGAAAAATCGATGGCCACATCCCTTCTCTCCTTTTCTTCGGTCGTTGCGTTAGAAGAGCGGCCAAACCGCGAAGATTTTGAGCGCGTTGTCTTTGATTGGCTATGCTCCACTGGTGCAGAAGATAGTTATTTTACCCAATGCGTAGAAGGAATCAAATCAGCAGTGACACGCGAAGATTTTATCTACAAACAAATTCCCGGCAACGCCTTAGAATGCGACTTTCGAGGGTGTAATGCCACCGTTGTTTGCAAAAAGAAGTTTTGGGGAGATGGCCCTCAAGGCGGCAGTTGCCACTTAAAAACTTCCGAAAATCCTCGCCCTACTACAATCGTCAAAGAATACCTTGCCTTCATGAGAGGATTTGAACTTTTATAATGATCCACTTACTTCATCTTAGACAATCGATTAATTAGCAAAGGACTAACTCCCGTATTAACGGTGGAAACTTTAAACTCGCTATCAATATATGCCACCGTAGGAGTTGCTTGCACTTTTAGCTGCTTTGAAAGGCCGTTGGACGAATCTATAAAGACAGGAAAATTCCATTTGCGCTTGGCCATTTGCAAAGCGATTGTCTCTGGAGAATCGGAGACATTAACAGCTAGAATACTCTGCGGATTGACCTCTTCGTTGTTAATTGCACTTTGAATTCGTCCTAACTCAAACAGACAAGGCGGACAAGATAAGCTCCAAAAAAAAATAGCGATAGGAGGTTTAAAGCTATATAACCTCCTTCCCATTCCTTCGCCACCAACTTGATTTAAAATCAGATCCTCTAATCGCTGGCCTTCTAGTTCACTATTACCAAAAAAAATCAATCCATTTCTAACCACCAGTACGGCAATCATTAGATAAAGCAAAGAGTTTATCATTCGTTTAGCGTTCACTGCTGCCTCCATTTTTAGCGTCCAAGCTTTTGCTTTATAAAATCAGTAACTTCATGGGTAACTTCTAACGCCGCACCTTTTACTTTTTTGTAATTATCAACCATTTTATTCCACCACGGCCCAGTTGTCGGTGCAGGAGTAGCAGTCAAAAGAGGCGGCGGCGTGGAGGTAGCAGTAGCAAGTGGGCGTGGGGTGGCAACTATTATTGTGCTTACCGTTGGTTTCAAAGCAGCTACACTAGCAATGGCCGTTCCGCTGCTCTTTGGCCTAACAGGGACAATCTTCTTCGGCAATCGCTCCTTTCCTGGTATCGGGGTTGGCATACGCTCTTCTAACTCTAACTCATTTGCTAAAAAATCAACACTATCACTACTTTCGATAGAAAAATCAGTGCTAGCACTTTTAAGCTTATCGGCACCCAAGGCCTCGTTGCCCAGCAACAAGGAATGCAAAATGATGATATAAAAAATTACTCTATTGTCCAAAAACATGGCATTGATTATAGCGTAAAAAGTATAGAGAAAACAGTGGCCATTACCATTTCGTCCGTATTATATTTTTAGTAAGTAGAACGAAGGAGGAATCGTATGAAATATATAATCATTTTACTCTCTCAGCTTTTTACCATCACCTTATTATTTGCTACCCCCAGCTTAACAACCCTTTTTATCGCCGAGTATCCCTTTCTGCGAAATAGTAAACTGCATGCCTGTACCACCTGCCATATGCCGGTTGTAAAAGATTCTCTTAACTCCTACGGACTCTCTTTGCGCGCCAGCAAAATGGATTTTAAGGCCGTTGAAGATGCTGACTCAGACCTAGATACCAAAAAGAATATTGATGAGCTTAATGATAAGGCCTTCCCCGGCTCTCATGCAACCTATCCTGAATATTTCATCTTTACCAACAAGAAGGGAAATATTGATTTCAATCACGAAATGCATGTTGCCGCCCCCTCTTATCTGTCAAGTGGAAATTGCGATAACTGCCACGATGCTCCTAACAATAAAGCAACTGATCTATTTTTAAAACGCTTTGATGACAATATTTCTTTACGCTCCGAAGGCCACCGTCTTTGCTGGAGATGTCATCGAGAATCAGGAAGTGCCAACGCTCCAGTACAATGTGGCGGCTGTCACCAATAATTACATAGCAAAAGGAGAATGATCCCTATGAAAAATATTATTTTAGTCACTGGCCTACTTACTACTTCTATTTTGTTTGCGACTCCTAGTTTAAATACCTATATGATCGCAGAATACCCTTTTCTAAAAAACACAAAACTTAATTCTTGTACCACTTGCCATATGCCGGTAGTTAAAGATTTTTTAAATACCTACGGACTGATGATGCGCGATAAAAAGGTTAATGGTGAAATCAATCTAAAATCACTGGAGCAATTAGACTCTGACAACGATGGGAAGAAAAATATTGATGAAATAAAAAACAAATCATTCCCTGGTTCTCAGGCCGATTACCCGGAGTATTTTGTTTTCAATAACACCAAAGGTGAAGTGCACTTTAACCACGAAATGCATATTGCGGCCACTTCATACCTTTCTAATGGCGTGTGCACGAGTTGTCACAACAATTCACTTAGCACCAATCCGACAGGAAGCAATGAGCAACTTTTCCAAAAGCGCTTTGATGATGTAATCTCTTTGCGCACCGAGGCGCATCGCATTTGTATCACTTGCCACAAAGCATCCGGCAATGAGGCAGCACCAGTAAAATGCAACGACTGTCATCAATAGGATCGGTGATTAATTGCGATATTTCATTCGCACGCATATTTTTTTTCTACTAGCAGTTGTGCTTTTTTTTCAGATGTGCGCGTATGGGCAACAATCTCTCCCCTTGCAATGGTCCGGACCTAAAGGGGTCATGTCTAAGGGAAAATTCATTGCCAGATTAGTCGGAAAAACAACCCCCGGAGCGCAACTCACCCAAGGAAGCAAAGTAATTTTTTCTTCTGGCACAGGCAAGCAAGCTTTGGGCCCTGCTCAATTTTTTGTAAAAAAAGAAAACAGACAAATTAGTGATAGCAACGGCGAGTTTAAGATTTATGCTTATCTAAATCCCGGCAACTATCTATTCATGCTGCGCCTTCAAAAAGATAAAGTTACTTCCACCTATAAAATTCAAGTGGCGGTATCCACAGACAATAGTATCAAAATATCCCACACCCTTGCTGACGGGCCTTTACCTACATCCCGTTCACAACCAATTGCGGCCCCCAGCACACCAGATCAAAACACAAAACAGTCCGGAGCAAAAAAATATGAGCTCCTCTTGGGTGGAGGAATCAACGTAGCACTCTTAACTTTTTCCTCCACCTTAGGTGGTGCAGATATTGGATATAATAATGTGGGAATTCCAGATATCGCCGTAAATGCGCACCTCCCTATTACTCGCCTAATAGGATTAGAGTTTGCTTATTTTCAAGTGGGAGGAACCTATCCTGCACTAGAAGAAACGCAGACACTAATCGGAGAAAAGAGCTATACCATTTCCAATATCTTGGGACTTATCACCATCTCTCCCGAAGCATTCTCTAACACTCATCTTTTTGGCCAACTTTTTGACTTCTCGCTCGTTTTAGGGGCAGATATGTCTACTATTCCTATAATGTATCCAAAAAATCTTATCACTGTGGTGGTCGATGATTTATCCATTACCAACGCTGACGCTGGCATACACGCCCATATTAACTACCAAAATCCATTCTACTTTGATTTTTTAGCACTCTATCGATACACCATGGCCGGCAGCGCTACCTATAAACCCACGGCCATTTATGCGGCCAGTGGATACTTGGGCGGAGTCTATCGTTATCAAAGCGGATTACTGCTGGCCGGATATCTCTCTGGCGAGATGGCCGCCTATGGACTTGGTTTTGATCCCGACTCTGGACGAGTGGAAGATGCCAAAACAACTATCTTATCAGGCGGCGCAGAACTAAAAATTGGATTTGCCTTTTAAAAAACTTGGGCCACTACTTTTGCCTCAATTAACTTTTGCTGGAATAAAAAGATCACTCTTGCGCTCATTTATACTCTGTTTCCCCAACAAGGTTGTAGAAATCTTATTTTGATTGGAGATATGATTTACAAAAAATTCATACTCCCCAGGCGGAAGATCCATTATTGCAAAACGCAAATCATGCGGCAGCGTTGACCAATAACGCAAATCGGCCCCTTCCGAAGCATTAATCGACATCCTGGCCAAAATACCCGCCCCTAATCCGGCCGCTTGATCATGCTTGTAAGTATTATAGGCAATCATTAAGGCAGCGACATATTTGGCGGCAATTCTAGCAGTAGTTTTGGCGGTAATGGCCCCAATACTATTTTTGAAGGCCTCGTAGGCCAAATCAGACAGTGGATTAACAATGGCCAGAGCAACCTTGTACTCTTTACCACTTTTCTCCTTGGCCACTAACTCCATCCTTTCGGTCGTTATTTTTTTTGCAACATTTGGTAATTTAAAAGCAATATCTAAAATGCCTCCTCGGCCTGAAGAAAAAACCATAGAGACAAATTGGCCGAAACTTTTTGCATCTGCTCCCATATTGACGCCTAAATCAATGGGTAACTTAACTTCTGATTCACTTTTATCGGTAAGCGAATCATTTTGAATCAACACTGCCACTTCCGCATTTTGCTCTTTAGAGGATAGTCTGGCGATTCTTCCGTCAATAAAGTCTAACAAATCCTTAGCGTGAATAGTCGGTCGAACAAAATTTTTCTCAACTTCCGCACGCTCCATGGTGGGAAATTTAGAAAAATTTTCGCGAAATGCTTCCTCAGAACTATTAAAGGTTCCATAGGTATTATAATTTTTGAATAATACCTCTTTGGCATCTTTGTATAATTGCAACGCTATCTGATTATCAGTATTGGAATTAAACTGCTCATGAATAAAGGCCCCATATATTTTTGCTGTCAAATCCACTTTATACGCCGATTTTCCGGCATGCTCGCTTTTGTAGTTTTCTAAAAGAGAATCCCACTCTACGATGGCCGCTTTAGCAGCAAACAGATGAACCCTGCGTTCTCCCTCGCTTAATTTTTTTTCGGGAATAAGTTTGCCTTCAATTAGCTTACCATCTGGCCCTGCTATCTTTTCACTATGTGCCTCATATGTTGCCGTTTGATAAAGCATAAAATTAGAAAGTGAAAAGTAGAAACGAATCAATGAACGTTCATAGAGTTCGCCATAATAGTTATCCGCACTATCATTGGCCAGACCGGTTAGCGCTTTTTTGCTGATACTAACCGTATATAATTTGTTACTCAACTCCTGTGCCTCATAAAACAATTTAGAGGCCTGATAGTAGTGGCCCGCAAAATAGCGAACAGTGCCATCCTCTAGAAGTTTTAGCAATTTAGATCTCTCTTCTGGATAAAAATTATCGCTTTCAATAATGGCAAGTGCCTTTTCAAATTGTCGTTCACGAACCAACGACTTAACTTCTAAAACGGTTTTTTGCGAGGTACTAGCACAACCAAAAAGTCCGAGAAAAAACGAGGCAAACATTAGGCCAGCAGTATATTTAACCAATATGTTAATCACATAAACTCCAATAAAAAAAGGCCAGCACTTTCTGCTGGCCTTTAGATAAAAATAACTATGCTATTATCTAAATTCTACCAGCCAGAACCTTTTTGCTCAGAATATTTGCTGGCCTCAAACCTAACACGGCAAACTTCTTCTGCCGTCTCTAAATTGGTCATACGCAAATTTACCGAGTACTGCTTGAGAGTTTTTCCATCTCTTGCCTCTGGCTTCATACGAACTGCACCAAAAATTAAAATATCCGCCCCAGATTGCTTACCAATCATCTTGGCCTGCGCTGGATCAACCATCCCATCATTTTGATAAGTAATCTCTGCCAAAATTTTATCGCGGGCCGCAGCATCAATTAAAATGTAATCCCCAGAGCTAGAAAACTCATCTAATAATTTATCGTTCATATCATCAATTGGGAAATATGCTTCGGAAGTCTCATTTTGCACGCTGCTAATAAAAAGCTTAGGTTGCCGTCCCAATTTTCCTAAATAGCGCTGTAGCCCCTTATGGGCGGAAAATTTTTGTAATACATCTTTAATAGCATTTTCAGTATCACGCTGAATCCATTTATCGGTAATCTCTAAGGCCTTTTCATCTGACTCATCGGCTGACACTCGTTGGGCCTTGAAATTACTCCCGCATCCTTGTAGCCCCAGCAAAAAACTCACCAACACTAATAACGCTAATCCCTTTTTCATCGAACTTCTCCTTTTGTTTATTCAATATTCAAACCTGCAAGATTCTCATTCAAATAGTCTCTAAAAAGCGGCAGTGAATTCTCCAAGGCCTGTACATAATCACGGCCAGTGCGCACTAAGCTGTAATCAATGCTTCCACTTTTTTCACCTTTCTTATTTGCTGCAATAATATGCAAAACAAATTTATGCTTTTCAAAACCCTCTACATTTAAAAATTGCTTCTCTGAGGTAAATTTTCCTGAAACGGTATGAGTGGCCGTCTCTCCCTCACTTTTTACAACTTTGTAGCCCATCTCTGACAACAGTGTAGTTACTAGGGCCTCGATCTCATTTGGTTCCGGGGCCTCTATCTTTATCGCCAAAATAACTCCGGCAGTTGATGCTTTTTTCTTTTTGAAAATTTCATCATAACTAACTGGAGCGGGGATGCCACTTCCCGAAAGAAACTGCAAACGATAATTTAACTGCTCTCTTGTTTGCAAATGTTTTCCGGCCAAACGAATCGATTTGGCCGAGTTATCCGCAATGAAAGTTTTTATCTTATCATCAAGTTCTTTAATCTTGGTGCGAAAACCTAAAGAGGCCTTGTTTTTATCCAAAATGGCCAAAGCAAAAAACTCCGTTTTACTCTCGTAGGTATCCTTAATTTCAATTCCCTCAATGCTTTGATTTACCTCTTCCATAATCTCTTCCGACATATTGGTGGATACATCGTTGTTATTTGAAGAAGTGTTTTGGGTAAAAGTGGCCTTGATTTTTGTTTCAAAAATTTTAGCTATCCCACTTCTGGCATCCGCCTCGGCCAAACTACGTCCATCGCCGACTCCAACTGCGCACAGTTGACTGCTTTTACAATTCTTATCGGGTGCCTTTACCCAACCAGGTTCTTCCGCAAAGGCAAAAGAACCCATCCAGGCCATTACTAACAATAGTAGTGTTTTCACAGTAACTCTCCACACCTATTTCTTTGTATATATAAAATAGGTAATTTGTTAAAACTTCTTCTCAACATCCTTTAATGCTTCCACTGCTTTTGTTTTGGAATCTGGATTGGTGGTTACACTAGAGAAAAGTTTTTTCATCGCTCGCTCAATTGATTTTTCGATAGTCTCTTTTTTAACTTTTAGAAGTGCTGAACAAACAAATCCACCTTTATTTTCGGAAGCGCCCAACTCTTTGGTATACTTACGCTCTTCCCAATATGTTCGGTGCTGAACAACTCCCACTAGAAAACTCTGAATTTCTTGCGCCAAAGTATCTTCCATATATGAAGTAACCTCTTCATCTTGCGCACCCTGTAGTGATTGCGCATAACTGTTTTTAATAAACTGAGTAATCTCTCCTGCAATTTTGGCCGCAGCTTGTGCCTCACTAGATTTCTGACATAGTCTTTTGCTCGCTGCCATTTCCGAAGTGGAGACAAAATATCTATATGTCTTATAATCATCACTATCTTCTCTTTCTGCCCAGGCCTGAGGCTCAGCAATCCAACCAGGAAGCGCCGCATACTCCGCGTCCACCACGGTGTATTGCTTTAACAGTTCTCTCTCTTCTCCATCCTTACCTTTGGATGAACATCCAACATTGATGGCCGCCACCATTCCTAAAACTAAAACCAATGATAACAACTTTTGCATAAATTCTCCTTTGTCATTGTTGACTCACGGCAAGAAGTAGATGGCATTACTCAGCCATCCCCCCAAAGTGCCTTCTTTTGTTCTTCTAAATCATCCTCTATATTTTTTTTCTGCGCATCAATATCCTCTTGGTACCGTTTTTTTTGTGCTTCAATTTCTTTGTTCCACTCTTTGTATTGCTCTTCGATGGAAGCAAAAAGAGAAGTGCTATGTTTTAACTCTCCTTCTTGTGGATCGACCTTCCAATTAACTTCTTTACTCCAGGCAAGTTCTTTGGCCATTGGTACGGTTCCATCTTCTGCCACAATTGTTCCTTTGCCTTTTTCCACCATAATGCCGCTCTCTCCAGAGGCAGAGGCCTCCGTTCCGGCCACCGACACTACTCCCGAATCAACCGTCATGGAGGTGTTGCCATTTTTATCTACATAGGTAAAAAACTCCGTCCCTCTTACCCCCAAAGATGCCTTCGCTGTTTTTACTTCTAGTTTATTTTTTTCCTTATCGGAATTAACATAGTTTATTAGTAAATTTCCCGCTCCCACCACCATACTGTCAATTTTACGGTAATCTGCGGCCCCTACTGTACCATGCGTTTTTCGACTAATTGTCACTTTAGACTCTTCAGTTATTTTCATCTTTGAACTAAAATTTTCTCCGAAGCCGATAATGGCCAGGCCAGAATTATCTTTAGACGCTTTAACAACAATGCTGCATCCATCCTGGAGTGCCATATCTTTTTTCAGTCGCTGCTCTTTGTCTGTTGGATTTGAGGTACAGAGAAAGTAGACACGCCCTTTTACAAAAATTGCTTTAGCGATATCTATCGACTCTGCAAAAACTGTATCGCCGAAAAACCCAAATAAAAACGCAACAAGCACACTAATTTTTTTCAATTACTACCTCATCGGTTGGTAAAATGTTGGGGATATTTTGAACAATGCTAGTCGATCTCTTTATAAATTACAAATCAATAATCGCAAAACATGCCATTATCGTATTATTTTAATCAACTTATATCTTCTTTTAAAATCAAACTCTTTGCTTTATCCTTTCTTGATTTAAATTAGAATTGCTTCAACCGGAGATTTTGCTTGAGTTTAAAAACTATCTTCTGCGTCCTCGTCTTTGTTCTAACTGCTAACACCTACGCCTCTGATAGCTCCTTCGAAGAAAAAAAGAAATTGGTTATTTTAGAAGAGATTCAAAATGCCATTGAAAAGGATTTCAAACTAGAAGGAAGTATAAAGAAGGTTGTTATTGAACCAGAAAAAAAAGATCTACCTCCTTTAGATGACAAAAATGGTAACCGTTCTGGCCCTGTAACACCTACTCCCATAAAGAAACCTTTAATTGCTAACAAAGAACCTACCAAGGCCCCCACTCCTAGTGCTGGCCAATCAAAAATTCAGGCCATGCTGGAACAAAATAGACAGAGACTCAAAGAACGTCAGGCCAATGATAAAAAAAATCAGATGAATGCAATGATGTCAAAACGTTCCTCTTCTGCTGAAAATAACGAAGATTGGATGGACTCCAAGCTAGCAGAAATTGATAAATGGGAAGAAGAAAAGAAAAAAGAGATTGAAGTATGGCAGGAAGAGAAAAAAAAGCTACTAGCAAAATGGCTTGAAGAAAAAGGTAAGTATATAAAAAGAATTCCTGAATACAAAAAAAATCTACCTCCCATTCCTAAAGAAGAAGTTGCTCCAGTAGTCACGGCCCCCACGCCTTCCCCACTCACGCCTTCCACAAAAAACACTCCAACGCCTCCCCCTATTAGCACTGCTACTCCGCTGCCTACTGCCATCGTACAAGAGATAAAGATGCCGGTCTTTGAAGATTACCACGTTATAGATAGTGCCTTTTTTGCGGAGACTAAAGATCAGGGAAAACGGCCCACCTGTGCCTCTTTTGCTGGTGTGCGGGCCATCGAAATTTTATTGGCCAGACAGCAAGATAAAAATAGACTTTCGGAGCAATACTTTTTTTGGGCCAGCAAGCCAAAATGTCAAAGTTCGCCTTGTCCACAACAAGGATCATGGGTTCTAGCAGAGTTTCAGCAAAGTAAAAAATCCTCTCGCCCAGATATTCCCAAGTCTTCTGACTGTCCATACAACGCGAGTGGCAATAGCAACAATGTTACCCTGACGCCACTTTCTGAATCGTGTCAACGTGGTTATGCCAAAGTGGTTAACTTTTCAGAGATTAGATCTTCCGCAGAAATTATTAGCGCCCTAAAAAACAATACTCCAGTAATTGCAGGTTTTAAATTATCAGAGAGCTTTTACAATAATAATGGTTACGTCTTTATAAATAATCCAGAAGGGAAATCGGCAACACTAGATAGTCATGCTGAGGGACATGCTCTGCTACTTGTGGGGTATATGAAACTGCCTCCCAAGCTACATAGTAGCGAAGGAACATTCTGCTTGATTACCGCCAATAGCTGGGGCATTGGTTGGGGCAAGGGAGGACATGCCTGCCTTTCAGAAAATTGGATAAAGAAATATCGCTATGACATGCCTTTTATTGCACTAGAAAAAATATCCACCGGAAATTTTTACTAAAAACTATTTAAGATTTTTGCAAAATACCTGATCCGAGTTGGTCATCCAACCAATTCCGCACGCTTTGATTTAAACGCTGATCTTCGGAAGCAAACTCTAAAAAACTATAAAAACGGCCAGTTTCACGCTGGAGAGTAACATCATGCACTCGCAGCAGCACTGACTCTTCTTGAAAAATTTCAGAGATTATTTCTCCAAATAGTTTTACCATCGCCCCTTTGGCCATAAAGTTCACACAATCCAAGATTATTCCAAACTCATTAATTTCTCTAATTTTAAAATTGGCAAACAAAGTACAATTAGAGGCAAAATTGGCAATTTTTAACAGCGGTAATTGAACAAAATTTTCCACTTTTGTTTTAAGATTGTGCTCAATTTTAGAAAGCAGTAAATCAACATCCAACGGCTTTGAAAGATAATCTAATGCCCCGGCCTCTAAGGCGGCAATAATATCTGCTCCATCACGTCGGCGAGACATGACAAAAATGGGCAACTGTGGATATTTTATCGTCATAGCTTCTATCAAGGTTAATCCAGCGCCAGGCCTTTCCGTTAAATTCAAATCCACAATACAAAGATCAGGAGTGGGATTACTTTTTAAGGTATCAGCAAATTCGATGGCCGTAGAAGTGGTTATAATTTTAATCCCATGATTTTTTAACCTATTTGATAATAACAAATTAAAATCGACATCATCATCAATGGAGATAATAAATATTTTTTCACTCTTTACTTCTTCCACTTTGCTAACCTTATTTTCCTCGCCTGTTCTTCAGTAATTCCACGAAATAATATTCTGGCCCGAAACTGCCCATCTTCAACAAATTCACTCTGCCCCATTGTGATAAATTGTACATTATCACCAAAAAAGTTTTCAAAAAAACTAGATTTAATCTTAACTGGTGCGTCCACTTGCATTTTCATACCGGCCAATACCGTACAAGATACTTCATTGATTGATTCAACTTGTCCATCAATTTGGGCCAAGACCGCTGGCCGATCTTCATCAGCAAAAACAACTCGCTTGGCGGCCACCCCTAATAAATTTTTACGAACTCGTTGTAGCAATAACTTTGCATTCAGAGGTTTTAGTAAATAATCGACCCCTTCATAAGATAGTGCCCGATTAACCACTTTTTTTTCTTTCACTGCACTCAAAATTATAACTGGAATAGCATTTAATTGAGGATCTAATCTTCGTCTTTCTAAAAAAGTTAGTCCACTCTCTTCATTGCCTAACATTAAATCTAAAATTATCAAATGTGGGATCTGTACTCTGAGCGAATAGAACGCTTGCTCTAATCCAGTGGCAATTCGAAAAAGCAGACCGACATTTTCTAACACTTTTCCAACAAGCGCGGTGATAGAGGGATCATCATCTATCATTAAAATATCACGGCCTTTAATCGACATCAGACACTCACTATCTTAGGAGTTCGGTAACATATTCTTTCAATAACTCTTTATTAATTGGTTTTGCCAAAAACTTATACTTAGCAGCAAAACCACTTTCTTCAATTTCTCGCCCAAAACTTTTATTGGCCGAGACAAATAAAATAGGAAACTCTCTCTCATAAAGGGCCAACATGGCCTTGGCCAACTTTAGTCCATCTGTCTGTGGTAAAAAAATATCGATAATTAAAAGATCTGGGACTTCATCAATAAATTTCTTAATTCCCCATCCCGCATCGGAGGCGCTCTTGACTTCAAAAAGGCCAAAACTTTTTAAACTATGAACGACAAAATCAGTGAAAGCTTGATCATCATCTACAATTAAAATTTTTTTTCCAAAAACATCTCCAAAATCCTTCATCGCCTCCGCATTAACAATTGTTTGGCGAATATCTCGTTCACGCTTACCTACAATTTCAAAAATGGATCTATCTTTATTTTTTTGTTTATTTTTGTTTTGCATATTAATAATAATGTAACTTCATAAAGGTTGTTTGTAAAATGAAGGCAATTCTGGTAAGGTCTGAGTACTACAAAAAAGAGATAAATCCCACGCAGAAACAAAATAGTAGGATAATAGATTAGTACGATAACGGGAAAATTATGAAGCATATTTTAATAAATGCCACTCAGCAAGAAGAGATTCGAGTGGCCATGGTCAACGACAACTATCTTGTAGATTTTCAGATGGAGTCACGATACAACGAAGATAACAAGTCTAACATTTATATCGGAATAATTGAAAATATTGCCCATGCTCTTAATGCTGCCTTCGTTGACTACGGCAAAGATAAGCGCGGTTTCATACCTCTTGATGATATTCGCCGCATCTATCCAAATGAAAAAGTTAGGCCACATCAGAAATTGGTTATTCAAATACAAAAAGATGAACGCGGCACCAAAGGTGCTTATCTGACTACCAATATCGGATTACCAGGAAAATATTTGGTCTTCATGCCCATCTCCAATAATAAAATTGGCATCTCTCGAAAAATTCAAGGAGAAGAGCGAAGTCGTCTAAAAGAGATAACCGAACAGTTAGATGTTCCAGAAGGTAGTGGGTTAATCGTCCGCACCTCTTGCATTGATCGCAATTTAGATATTTTAAAAAATGATCTAACTTATCTAAAAAATCTTTGGTCAACTATTCAAGAACAAATAGAGGCAACTAATCGGCCAAAATTAATTTTTAAAGAAAGCAATGTGGTAATTAGAGCATTACGAGATTATTTGCAAGATGACATAGATGCCGTCCTCGTAGATAACAAGCAAACTTTTCATGAAGCGCGCCATTTTGTAAAAAGCACCATGCCTCACTATGTGGATAAAATTAAACTCTACGAAGACAACGAAGGAATTTTTACCGTCTACAAAATCGAAGAGCAGATCGAATCTGCCTTTAAGCGTGAAGTCGCTCTCAAGTCTGGTGGCGCCATTGTCATCGATCATACCGAAGCAATGACCACCATTGATATAAACTCGAAACATTCTCACCAAGGTAGGAATATTGAAGATACGGCCCTAAAAACCAATCTCGAGGCCGGCTATGAAATTATTCGTCAAATAAAAATTCGCGATATCGGAGGCCTGATTGTAATTGATTTTATCGACATGCAAGATGGCAATCATAATCGCAAAGTTCAGCAGCTTATTCGAGATTTATCTAAAGATGATCGTGCTCGTATTCAAATTTCCAACATATCTCCTTTTGGACTAATGGAAATTTCTCGACAAAGATTGGGAACTTCTCTCGCCGAATCCAGTCACACCACCTGTCCTCGCTGTAATGGACAGGGATATATTCGCGATCTGGAATCACTAGCAATCTCAATTTTACGAGTCGTGGCCCAAAAGGCCACTGCTCGCGATGAAGAAGTTATTCGCGTAGAGGCCCCCATCGAAGTTGCCTCCTTCATCCTAAATGATTTACGTGACAATCTACTGCAAATTGAAAATTTAAATGACGTAAAAGTTATCATTGTCCCGGTCCTTAAACTACAATCCCCGGACTACACCATTTCCACCTCTTTGCTCAACGACAGTGCCAATTTAGGCCAAGAGATGGCCTCCTCTTCTCCTTCCACTCAAAAAAAGGAGGAACTTTCTTCTTCAAAAATCAACGGGCCCATACGGCCAAGAAATAAAAAAGCACGTACGCAACATGGACGGAATGGAAAAATCATTGGATTAGATAGAATACGCGCCAATGAAAAAGAGAGTTTTTTCACTAAAATGGTTCGCTATTTTTCTTCTGCCAATGATGAATAACTAACAAACCTTGTTGGTCAATTGTTGCGGAATTTTTTTTCTTTTCTTGCTAACTGTGTAATTTTGATTAATAAATTTTTTAACTTTAACCGAAAGAGAGACATAAACAAGAGATTGAGTATTAAAAGTTAACCCTTTAACCTCTGAAGTTGACCTATGGATCTAAAAGATATTGCTCTAAAAAATGTCAACCCTCAAGAGCTTGCTGGCCGCAAAGATATTGTGGAGCTCCAACACGAGGGAAAAAGTTTAGGGTTATTTTTACTTGATGACATCCTAGATTATCGAATTAGTCATACCATACCAACACAAGTTCTTATGCGAACTTATGGATCAACAGAGTGGGGGGCCTTGGCCTCTAACGCAGCGTTAAAGAAAAAACAATCCATGACTTTTTCGGCGACTATCGAACTGCCAAGCACTACAATGTCCAAGGCCAATTTCTACTTACTCGAACATGGCCAAAAAAAGGGGCCATTTAATTACTACGATATTTTAGACCGCCTGCAAGCTCAAAAGTTACTATATACCGATCTCATTAGCGTAAACGACTCCAATAAATGGGTTAAAATTTTTCAAATTAAAGAATTGGATCGTCGCGGAGGAGAAAGTGCCAATGAACTTCCCTCCATTCCGCAATCAACCTCAACGGACACACAATACGATGAAGACACCCAGGCCATGCATCGCATCGATGATACTAGCGATGCCATTGCTGGACTCGTAGTTCTTGGGAATAAAAGCAGCAAAGATGAAGTGACAAGAAAAAGCACTCCTCAAAAAAGTGAAGAGCGCACAAATCATAAAGTTACTGAAGAAGAAACTAGCTTAGGGCCCATAATCTCTCCTAAAAAAGAGTTCTCTTCATATTTAGCGCTTTCGCTGGTAATTTTAGGCTCCTTTATTTTACTGGCCATTTATGCGACGCAAGCACCTAAAAAAGATGTCCTCTCAACCAGAAAATCTAGCAACAGTGGTAACGTCTATCGTCCTAATCAAGAGGCCAATGACTCCATGAATTCAAATGTTGAGGCCTTAGAATCTCCTAGCAGCAATCAAGTTTCTCCTCTACCAACAAAATCCAATGGCCGTGCTCGAAAAGTGGTGACTCGTCGGCCAACACGCGGTCAAACTCCATTTAGCAAATCTAAGGCCTACCGCTCAAGCAAAAAACTTCGTGATGATCCCACCAACCATTCTAAAGATGTTGGTGAGGCCGGAATGGTTGATGACCCGGCCATGCCTGAGGGGCCAGACCTAGCAGATAATGGCATGCCCGCTGAAGAGCTTCAACCAATCAACAACTACAGTGAAGAACCCAGTGAAAGTGAAAGTGCTCCGGAGGAAAACAGCGATGATCCTAACGCCAAGTTATTGCGGCCAGAACCCATCAATTTAGACGACCCAACTTCTACCGAACAAGATCTTTTTGATGAAGAAGAAGAGGGCCTCTGATCTTTGATTGCCCATCCTAAATTATCTGTGCTAAAAAGTAGTATGGAAATTTTGCAACATTTTACAGAAACCAAAAACCCCACATCCCATTTTATCTCCCTAGAAGGAATTGAGGCCTGCGGAAAATCTACTCACATCACCGGCCTTAAGGATTACTTTTTAAAAAAAGGATTTGCCGTAACCATTGTTCGCGAACCTGGGGGAACTATTTTTGGAGAACAACTGCGTCAGGCAATTTTATCTTCTCAATTTCCTATTCCCCCTATTGCCGAGGCCTATTTATTTGCCTCTTCTCGCGCTCAACTTCTGGCGGAAAAAATTCTTCCCCTCTTGTCGCAAGATCGACAGATTGTAATCTGTGACCGTTTCATAGATAGCTCCATATCCTATCAGGGAGTGGCCAGAAATTTGGGAGTTGCCACCATTTTGGATATCCATAAATATCCGCCCTTGAATGTTCTTCCCCATTTTACTTTCTATGTAAAAATAAATTTAGAAACATCCTTTCGACGTCAGGAACTACGTAATAGCAAAAAAGATTACTTCGAGGCCGAGAAGGTAGATTTTTATAAAAAGATAATTGAAGGGTATGAGCAGGCGGCCCAACTTTTCCCCCAAAGAATCAAAACAATTGATGGAGAACAAGAGGTTTCTTTGGTATTTGGACAAATAATTAAACATCTGCAACATATTAACTGGCCTCATAAATTATGAAACCAAATATCTACGAAATAATAGTGCAAAAATACTATTCCAAGAGATTGGCCAATTTTTATATTTTAAATTCTATGCAACAATATGGCGAAAATATCGCCACCGTACTTGATCAATGGATTAATAATCTCCTTACCAGCATTATTGCGGAAAATAAAAAAATCTCATCGCAGGCCGCCTCCAACCTTCTGGCCGCTGGCCATCAAGATATTTTGATGTTTAAAAAAAATTCCGAGGACAAAGAATATAACCAAAACGATTACAGCTTTGGAGAAATATTCAAATTCCAAAATTTTCGCCCTACCGAATTAAATTATCGCTTCATCATCCTTTTTGATGCTCATTTGATAAATAAATCTATCGCGAATAAATTGTTGAAGGTGCTAGAAAGGCCGGGCGAGATGTCTTCTATTTTTTTTATAAATCCTACTATGCGCCCCCTGCTGCCAACAATCGAAAGTAGGGCCATCAAATTATTAATTCCCGGCCAGCTTTCAAAAGAAAAAATGGCGCTTCCTTCCCTTCAAGTAGAAAATCCAGCAACACAAATAGAAAAATTATTATCCCTTCCAAAATATAAACTCCTTTCAGAAAAAGTTCGGGCCCCTCTTTTGGATTATCTAAAAAACTATAAAAAAATGGCCCCTCTTTTGGAGGCGGTAAAAGAGAAAGCAGAAATACAACAACTAATCCTTGAACTTCTTTGTGATTATGAAATCGGCCGTATCTCTGACTACCAAAGCAAAAATGGCCTACTACTTGAACTTAACTGGTTTTATCGCTCTCAATTTTTTAACAATATGGCCAATGAACGAATGTTTAGTTTACTGGCCAATACCTTTGTAACTAAATGATGACACTCCTTTTCGGTTATGACTATAATGGATATCCAATATGGCCAATAACGATTTAGTATCTAATGATGAACCTCTTGCTCTGAGCACTCCCGCTACTGATTCGGAAGTCACAGAGCAACCAACAACACCTTCTCCTGATTTTTCTAATGATCTTAATGCAAATAACGAAAAAACGACAAATGATGGCAAAGAAGATGAGGAACATAAATTCCAAGATGGCCAACTATTGCGCTTTGTAAAAGTACGCTTCCCAGGAAACGCTCGTGCATTCCCTTTTTTAATTGGTAATCAAATTTTCTCTTATGGGCAAAAAGTAATGGCCATGAGTGATCGAGGGATGGATATTGGTTATATAAATTCATTCCCTTATGAGGCCAAGTTCCATAAGGGAATGCTTCCTGTTCACACCATCTCTAAAATTGCTACCGAAGAGGATATCGCCAAAAAACAGGAACTTTTGCACCAGGAAAAGAGAGCGGAAAATATTTGCTTAGGCCTCATTGAAAAATATAATTTGGATATGGTTTTAACCCACGTAGAATTTATTCAGTTTGGCAAAAAGGCCGTCTTCTATTTTAATGCTCCTGATCGTGTGGATTTTAGAAATTTAGTAAAAGATTTGGTGGCCGAACTTAAAATGCGCATTGAATTGCGTCAAATATCGGTACGAGATCGAAGCGCGGCACTGGGTTCTATCGGCCCTTGCGGCCGACAAAATTGTTGCTCTTCATTTTTAAAAAATTATGGAACGGTAAATATTAAGATGGCCAAAAATCAAAATCTGGCCATTGTGCCCACCAAAATAAATGGGGTCTGCGGCCAAGTTAAATGCTGCATTCGTTTTGAAAATGAAGTCTACACACATAAGCGAAACTTTCTCCCAAGAGAGGGAAGTTTTATCAAAGTTGCCAACGGAGATATAGGAAAAGTTACAAAACTACACGTCCTGCGAGAAGAGTTTGAAATGCTAACCGACAAAGGGAATTTACGTCGCTATGCTCTCTCTCAATACGATATAAAACTACCACTGCCTACTGATTGGAAATTTCCGGAGCGTTTTGAACATATTATGAATGAGACAAAGACGCTTATCGGCAGCAAAATTGATTTGGCCATGCTCCAAGCAACAAACAGTGGAGAATCTCTTGAGGATGAAAATGCTCCTGAAGAAAAAACGCCATCCACTATTACTACCACTCCCCTCCCCCCACAACCAAAAACGCCTCCTCCCACCGGGCCTGCGGTGTTAACAAATAACACCAGCAATCCACCAAAACAGAACAACTTCCATCGAAATAAAAATAGAAGACGACGATAGTTGACCAAAAAACTCCCTCGCTGCGGCCAGCTCTTAAGTTTTTTTATAAATACTCGATAAGCTCACTGTGTGAATTACATTAAAGATTAACTGGAGGAGTTTGATGAAAAAAGTATTGATCACCATTTTACTAGCAACCCTAACCATCTCTTCGGCATTTGCTTTTTCCGTCAGCGCCTACAGCGTAAAAAAACACTTCAGTGATATCTGTGAATACAAAAAAGATCCAACCAGTTGTAAGAAATCTACCTCTGATACCGATGAAGGTTATGAAACTTGTGCCAATGTATTTAGCTGTCCATGGGATACAGAACTTGGCGACTCCTCACCATCTTGCATTTTCTGCAATGAAAAAGATGAAGAAGAATATAACGCCAAATTGGAAAAAGGATTATTAAGACATTTGGAGGCCAATCCAACTTTGATACAAGATGCAAAGATTAGAAAGCTCTTTTTTGAATTAAAATCTGTGCGTGATACTCAAAACCAAACAATTGCCGATCTTGAGGCAGCAATCGATGCCCAGGCCCAGGCCACAGATGTTGCCATAAATGAAGAAAAAAAATTACGACAACAATCCATGGCCTCCCTTGACGCCATTGTCGAGGTCAATGAGAAACTGCAAAAGAATGAAAAACTAGAGAAAAAAACTCCTGAAAAAATTGAGGCCGCAAAAGTTGCTCGCGAAGACATTGCCAGTGGAGTTGAACCCAACTGGAGCCAATTAACAAAACACCTTGATGCCGAGGAAGTCAAAAAATTAAAACAACAGTTTGTAGATCGGACAGAAAAAATTAAAGAAAACCAAAAAAAATATACAAAGGTCCAGGGGGAGCTAGAAGCTAAAATTTCTTCTTCCGTAATTGCGCGTAATGCCGCCATTGCCTCCGCCGAAGAGGCACTTAAAAAGCTACCTCCTGATGTTCAACGAAAAATTGACCAATACATTGCTAACAAAAAAATGGAAGGATATCGTCTAAATAACTTCTCAGAAAAAAAGAATAAGCTCGCCGAGACCTCCGGAAAAGTTGATGAATTAACGGAGGAAGAAAAAAAAGTGGTAGCATCTGTGATCTATCTTGAATCAAAAGATAAAGAAGTAACAGAGGCAATAGAAAAGGCGCACAATAAATATGATGATGGTGAATTTTTACTTCTAAAAATGGATCAATTTAAAACTCAAGGAGAAATGGCGCAACTAATTTTGGAGCAACGCCTATCCGGCGAACTTAAAGGTTCGGTTCTTGACACCTTCGTTAACGGCAAGGTGGCCAAGGGAATGGGATCTGTTTGCGAAATGATCAAAGAATGTGATGAAGGCACCATCAAGGCAATTTTGAATGCCACTCGCCAACAATCAAATACATCCGGAGAAAAAAATGCGCTCTCTGATTCGGAGCGCATTGAAGAAAGAGTAAAAGAAGTGTTAACTAAGTAACAGGGAGTTTTCCCTGTTACCCTTCTTACTTACTACACTTGCTGCCATTTATTGCATTATATTATAAAGTACAGCTATATTCAAATTTGGACCCAGGATAGACAATCTTTGATTTAAGACAAACCAATTCGCCCACTGATTTAAAAAATCTCATGGCCCCGAACCTCATCGGTTCATCGGCCACCTCTTCTACTAAAAGAGCATTATAAATTGCTTCTGCATCCATTTCTTCCACCAATAAATCACAAAAATATTCATCCTCAGCATTCGGAGAAACCACTTTAGATTTTGCGCAATAAAGTCCACCCACTCCCTTTTCTAAACGATAGACACCATTAATCCCCGGATTAACTTGAATCGCTTCCACATCCAAGGCCTCATAGATACTCTGACTACTACTTAGTTCGCCTTCTGCAAAAAGAGAAAAAGAAAAAATCATAAGTCCAAAAATTAAAAATAATGATTTCATAATGCCATCCTCCTTCGGTGGTTAATTTTGTGAAGTGAAAAGTACTAAAACTTTAGACTCAATGCAACTAAATAGAATAATTTTGTAAATTATACAACGCCAGATTAAGTAGATTTATCAAACAACCGTAAGCTATTTACCCCCTAACTTTAAGGCCGAATCAGTTGCCGCCCCAATTTTAACTGCATATTTATACTTCTCTTCAATATTAGCATCGGTCACAATCTTGACATCTAAAAGCTCTTCACGGCGATATCCAGAATAGAGATAATTCATCACTCCCAGACAACGACTCCATCCCTCCAACCAATGAGATAGTGAGCAAAGTTGATGTTCATCTCCCGCAAAATGAACTAATAAATCAATATCGCTTTCCGCATCAAACGTTTCCGTTTTCACACTTCCAATTAGATATAGATCAACTACTCCAAAACGTTCTCGATCTAATTGCTTAGAAAGCTCCAAGGCCATATACATGCGCCAATTCCATCTGCTACGCTCATAAATATTACCCTTGGCCACGTTAAAAACCGTGGAGGTGGAGAAATTACTGGCAGATATCGGCGGCCCCGCAGGAGAAGGAGGTGCTTCCTCCATGTGTCCGGTTAAATCATCTGCGTAAGTTAAAAAACCTAAGGCCCTATCTTCTTCTGAACTCATTACTATTCGTAAAATTTTTCCTTCGCTGTTTTGGCCAACATCAATAACTCTAACAACTGCACTCAGATCCTGATAATTGGGGGCCAAATCGGCCAAAAGGTTGGTGGCATTTTGAAAAAAATCATTATTAAAATCAACTTCTTCATCATCCGGATAAAGAGGAATATAGCGAATGGAGGACTCGACCAAATCCTGAAAAAAGTGCGTTCCAAAAGATAACTCTGGAGTATAATTTCCTTTCTTCCTGGCGATCTCAATAAGCACGGCCGTATTGTTAAGATCAGAATAAGAAGTACGTACTCCCAACTTAATATCACCTCGACTTCCCCAGCGCCCAGGCCCCATTAGTATAAATCGGCGCTTCGGCAAAATTTTATTTAATAGTCCAATCGCCTCTCCTACCCGAATTAAATCATCAATGCTGGCCACTTTGGAATAGGACTGCGGATCAACATAGACGATATGAGTTATATCTGGAATCGCTCCGTTAGAGATAAATTTATTGGCGGAAAATAGTGTGCGCTCCTTTGAAATATTTTTAGGAATGGGGATCGACCTACTGTCTTGGCCATTTATTTGTGGCCGACATTGCAACAGATAAAAATCATTCCCATCATGAGCAAATTCAACATCCACTGGAAACTCAAAAACTTCTTTTAACTGATTAATATATTGCTTCATTTGCGCAATAAAGTTGGTATCTGAAAACAGTCCTTCAAAAGTTACCACCATCTCTCTATTTTCAATATCCAAATCTACTCCCGCCGGACGATAGATGCGAGTTCGATCGTAGATTGAGACAATTTGTTTAAGTTTAGGATAGTCATAACCTAGTTCTTTTAAAATTTTATAAACATCATGCGTCTCAAAGGTCCCCTTTTTTAGATTAATCAAATCAATCTTTTTAGGAGAATAACGCGCCACCTCTTCCACCGAAATATTAACGCGTAACCCTGGTTGTCCAGGAGCTATGAGGATTGGATAATCATCGCTAACCCGATCTACGGCCCTAGTACCAAGGCCTGGTACAATTCGCAATAGGCCATCATCTCTTTTGATGCGCTTAGACCAACGAAATTCATTATTCGAAAACATTACTCCGGCCAAAGAGGGGAAGTAATAATCATGTACTTTCTGGCCGACCACCGCTTGAATCATAATTCCCATCGACTCTTTTACATCTAAGAGATTGCGTTCGCTGCGATAAGAGATTGGATCTGGTGCAAATGTTGAAGCATAGATCTCTGCAATAGCATCCATCAGTGCTGACAGGCGCTGGTCTCGACTTCCCTGATTGGCCAAAAAAAGACTCTTATATTTTCCGGCAAAGGAGGCGGTAAAACTATCTTCTAAAATAGAAGAACTCCTAACAACAAGAGGAAGGTCGCCTAAATCTTCTAAGGCCTTTGTCAATCCTTTGATAATATCGCTAGAAAAAGGTGAACTTTTAAAGAGTTGAACAATATGCGGATGTTCCTGTCTGATCTGATCAATTGGGCGATATTTTTGCTCAAAGAGATCACCTAAATTATTGTGGTGAATAAAATTGTCAAAAGCATCCGTAGAAAGATACCAAGTTTTTGGAATTTTTAGCGTCCCAAAATCACCACTACTCTCTTTACTTAAAATTTTATAGGCCAAGAACATACCAGCACCTTTACCGCCAATAGTTCCATGTCCACGAGTAGGAGTTATTACAAAATGAAGTATCTCTAAAAAATCTTCAATTTCAAAAAAGTTTTTGGCCACTCGAATATATTCCGGACTAGTGGTAATAAATCGGCCAATCAGAGAAACAAGCAATTGTCTTTTAGTAGGCCCGGGAAGATTTTTGGTATTTTGATAAATATGCAAATAGCGAGAAATGGCGTTAATAATATCAGACATTGAAGACTGTTGGTTACTTAAAATATCCACTAAAAAATTAGCATTATGCTGCTGACTCCAAGCATCTAAGAAGGAAAAAATTTCATGATCCGAAAAAAAACTGGTGGCAATTTCAAAGATCTCATCGCGTAAATCTATTACATCAAAATGGCCCTTTTTTTTCAGTGGAACATTAGCATCTCCAAAACTTTCATTACTTTTCTCTTCGGCATCTTTATCAAATTGTTCTAGCAAGGCCTGTGCCTTGGCATTATTACTAAGACAAAGCTGATAGAGCATCTTTTTGGTTACTAGCATCAATAACTTTGCGTCACTTTTTGAAATCATCTCCAAGGCCATTTTCCAATTGGCCGTTTTTGCCCCTTTTTTCTGTTTATCATCACCCGCAACGCCTTCATATTTATCTAAATAGGCGGCCAATAAATTGCCAATATTTTCTAGTAGCTTAACTTCCTCATTTAAAAACGGCCCAACATCGGTGGCCGGAAGTTCTTTTAGATAACAAACTTTTATCTCTCCAACTTTACGCCCTGAGGCCACTAGTTCATTTTGTAAACACCAAGAAGTACTGCAAAAATTGCTACTCCCTATTTGCATATTCTGATAATTAATTTGGACAACACACTCTTCTGGATACATCCAACCACTGCGCATCGCCTCTGCCACTTTGGCCAACACCTCATCCATCGATTTTGAGCTTGGCCCTAAAAGCTTTTCTACTTCATAAATACACTTTAATTCCTTGCGCCGTTCTTTTTGAGAGATCTCATCTTTTTCTTTAATAGTCCTATCAATGAAAAATTTCTGTATTACTCCTCGTTGGGTCCGGCCATCAACTTTAATATACAGCGGCCTATCTAGTGACACATGTTTGACAAATTGAGTTTCAGTAATCTCCACTCGATGATCCAGCCAATCCCAATCGATTTTATACTTATCAAAATACTCCACCGAAAAATAAAAAACGTGAGAACTTGTTATATTATGAAAAAAATGTGTCCCCTGACTCATCTCTACAAACATACCAGGCTGAGTAGTTTCAACAATAGCTCGGGCCTGCGAAATCTGCGCCCACTTAACCGGAATTCCCAGTAATGGATCAGAACTTCCCCAACGTCCCAGTCCAATCAAAAGATATTTTTTCCTCTCTTTAATAAAATCACTATTTATCGACTCTAATTCTTTGGCAATTTGTTGAGTATATTTGAGATCAAACTTGTCTGGCCGCACGTAGACCACATCACAAATATCACTTATAAGTCCATTGCCATGCACCGTACGCGAGGCCACCAGATTATTTCCATCATATAACTCACTCTCTTCCACTGCTATCGTCTCAAAAGAAAGAGACATTTGGCGCACCTGTAACAGATAAAAACGAGCATGATTTTTTTTGTTTTTATCAAACTCTACAGCAAACTCAATCTCCACCGACGAATTAAGTCGCTCTTCGCAAATTCCCATAACTGCTTTAATCGCTTCATTTAGTCGCACCATTTCTAATTTTAAAATAGGAGCAAAATCAATCACTCGAGGCCCATCGATAGGAGTCCCCATCACCACTCTGTCCGACATAGTGTCATAAGTCGAGGCCAAAATAGGAAAGAGATCATTGTCTCCTGCATCAATAATATCTTCATTGACAATAAACTCCGTCTCCGAACTAGGATTATATTCTTGATGCTGAAATAAATTTATGGCCCAAAATTTTGTCTGGGTGTTATCTAGCAACTCCTTTGTAGAATTAAAGGGTGCCGGGGCGGAAGGAATTTGCGGAGAATAGATCCAAGCGATTCCACCATCAACAATAGTTTTGCCCAATCCAAAGGCCAAATTTGCCACCCCGTCTGATGGCCGTAGACTTCCCGTGGGATAAAAATTACTCGAGCGCACCACTCCTGAAATTTCTGGATAAAAATAATCGCCATAACTATTACCAACACAAGGTTGAATAATCACCGCCATTTTTTCATCACTAGCTTCTCGTTTTAGTGCTTGATAATAATCCTTGGCCCTTTTAAAAAAAGTTGAAGCATAGACAAATTTGATGGCCTCTAATAACTTTTTAAATCGCTCATCATCCTTAGGATTATTCGGAATCATCTTAGTATTAAAGACGCCCGCGAATGGACGATCCGTCGCATCTTCACTGATCGATGAAGAGCGAATTGCCAGTGGTACGCTGGTCTGTCTAACTATCGATTTTAGGGCCTCCACCAACTTCGGATGCAAACCGGCCCTTTGAAATTCATGAGCAATATAGCTATCTGAGGTATTTGAATATGCCACCTTGTACAAATTGTTTTCTTTTAAAAAAAGATCAAAAAAGTCAGTTGTTATTACTGCCGTCTTCGGGAAATGCAAAGAAACTGTTGAGTTTTTATATCCACTGGCGCGTTCTACAAAGGAGCTCTTTACATTGAAAAGGCCGGCGGCCTTCCCACCAATCGCTCCCTGTCCAATACGACAAAATAACTCCTGCGAATTAAAAAAATTATCCGAAAATTTTGGGATATCACTGTGAGAAGAGTGTGTCATAACAAGACAATCATAATTCCTTATTAAACAAATGCAAATTAAATATATGCAATTTTTTATACCCGATTTATTTCGTTAATATATATTCTTCTTTTTTCCTATTGATTAGATTTTCTTTACCGCTATATAATTAACACTACCGTGACAAGGAGTCTTCGCATGAATCATCGCCCCTATAACATTGTGCTAATTGATGACGACGAAATAGTCTTAGATTCTACGACTCAAATACTTGAACACCTTTTTCCTAAAGAAGTAATCACTATCCATAGCTACCAAGACCCCGATCAAGCGGCCAAAATTTTTTCTGAAAAAGATATTAGTGTTTTAATTACCGATATCCATATGCCAAAAAAATCAGGAGATACTCTGATCAAATATTTTGAAATTAAAGATAAAAAACCGTTTTTAATTTTTGCGACAGGAGATAAATCTTTCTCTTTGGCCTCTTCGGCCTACTACGATGACGCTCGCTTTCTATTGCTAAAACCATTTGATGCAAAAATACTAAAAGAAGTGATGGATAACTGCATCTACCAGCTAGACCACTGGAACAAAATCTTTTCACCATTTAGCAGATAAGAGTTCCTTAATACAAAATGGGAGGAAGGAGTATCCTCCCCCTCCCCTCAACGACTTCGCAATTAACTAAACCCAGCCACGCTCTTTCGATGCTTGTGCTACGCGATTAATAGCAATCATATAGGCAGCATCACGCATATAGACTTTACGCTTTTGTGCTAATTTATGCACTTCATGATAAGCATGAGTCATCTTCTGGTCTAATTTTTCCAAAACTTCTTCCTTAGTCCAATAATAATTCATATTAGATTGAACTTGCTCAAAATAACTGCAGGTCACTCCACCAGCATTGGCCAGAAAATCTGGAAGCAAATAAATTCCTCTCTCATGAATTACTTTATCGGCCTCTGGAGTAGTTGGGCCATTGGCACCTTCTGCAATTAAACGTACCCGCGATTTAATCTTGGTAACATTTTTTTCAGTGATCTGATTTTCCAAGGCACATGGGAAAAGTATGTCGACATCTTGCTCAATCCAAGCATCTCCTGGAAGAACCTCATTTCCAAGTTCTTTGGCCTTTTGTGGATTGATTCCACCAAATCTATCAGTGATAGATAGAAGTGAATCAACATCAATACCGGCATTATTTTTAATCGTAAACGCCTTCTGATCAGCTTGTGACCAAGAAGAAACACAAATAGCTTTACCACCTAATTCCTGATATTTTCTAATAGCATATTGAGAAACATTTCCAAAACCTTGGAAGGCAGCTTGTGTTTTATTGGCCTGTATTCCTAACTCTTTTAGTGCTTCCCGCACAACGTAAACTACGCCGTATCCAGTGGCCTCAGTTCTTCCCAAAGATCCACCCATGCCTACAGGTTTACCAGTAATGAGTCCTGGAAATTTTCCGCCCATAATCGTTTCATACTCATCTAGCATCCACAACATATGAGCACCGTTTGTCATAATATCCGGAGCAGGAACATCTTGTAGTGGCCCAATATTGCGCGCCACTTGTCGAACCCATCCTCGGCAAATATTTTCTTGCTCACGATTGGAAAGATTATGTGGATCACAAATAACCCCACCTTTACTTCCTCCGAGTGGAAGATCTAAAAGTGAACATTTCCAAGTCATCCACATAGATAGTGCTCTCACGGTATCTACGGTTTCGTCTGGATGAAAACGAATTCCTCCCTTACCTGGGCCTCGAGCGTCATTATGTTGAACGCGAAATCCTCTAAAAACTTTAACTGTACCATCATCCATTTTTACGGGAATGTTGAAGTGGTACTCACGCATCGGATTGCGAAGTAGATCTTTTGTCGCATCATCAATTTCAATTTGCTTGGCAACTTTATCAAATTGCTTCTGCGCCATTTCGAACGGATTAAATGAACCGGCCATAGAACCTTCCTTTTGTAAGAGTTATTACGGTTAGTAAAAAAGAATACCGGTAATGATAATATGTTGATTTTGGCAGCGTCAAACAAAATAATGGGTATTTAATGGGTATTTAATGAGATGTTTAAATACCCACCAAGGCTCTGTTTTTTTTAGTGTAATTATTTAAGAAAAGGATCCATCGAAACCGGAACAATTAAATTAGGATCCGACCACCCAACATCAATTAATTAAGCAAAATATCTATTCTCGTCGACAATTTGACAAACGCTCTTCTTTCCAAGACATCATAAGTACCTCTGGCCTTTTACCTTCCTTAGTCAACAATATCCCTTCGCCGGTAGTCATGTCCAACTTGAGATCAGCATAAGTATATGTAGACCTATTCCAACCATTCGAGCTAGAAGAAACCCCTTCCAACTTAATCACATCATCCTTTAGATCAACTACTGTTGCGTCGCTAAAAAGATTTACTAACCAGCAGGTACGGCCGGCAGTCTGATTGTAAGTTGATAGCTGTAGACCGCTAAAATCATCTGTTCTTCCAGAAATCATGTAGTAATCACACGCATTATCTCCATGTTCTTCAGCATCATCGTTTCTGCAAATGACCGAATCGGCCCCTAGGGCCGCAAAACTAAAAATTGAGCCCAGCAACGTAATAACAAAAAAATTTAAAATAATAATAAGCTTCATCCCCCCCCCCTCCCTTTTTTTATACTGACAATATCGTCTCAAAACTCGATACAATCAGTGATATCGGCCCAGAACTATTGAGTGTATTCATCACTTGAGTGTGCCGGGCCCGGTTAATTACTACTTGAATGATAACCAAAAATTTCAATCGAAGCTATATTTTTGAAATTTTTACAGGAAAATAATTTCTGCTTTCCTAGACTGACGTTTTTCTTTGCTAGGGCCTCTAGCTTTGGCCCTCTTAACATTGTTCCAGCTATCTGTTCTCAATTATGGCCGTCTTCCCCTTAACTATGATACAAATTATCACCTAATGAAAAAGATAAATGATCAATCACAAGAAGTTGCTAACCTTGCTGCTCTCCTTGAGCAGTTATGCCTCTCAACTGTTTCGCTAAAAGAAATTGCCCCTAAAGTCCCTCAAATAGATTTACTCCCCTTTCTCGATATAGTTAAAAATGGTGCCAACAACTATGTGATCATTGATGTCCGATCCCAGCGCGAGTTTAGCGAGACCCCAATTCCATACGCAATTAATATTCCCATTCTAACCGATAAAGAACGCCATGATGTTGGACTGATCTATAGCAAAGTATCAAAAGCAAAAGCGATCAACTACGCCTATCACCTGGCCACTCTAAAAGAATCTGATTTTTTAAAACAAGTCGCGCGAAGCTCTGATAATGGTAAAAAGAAAATCATCGTTTTTTGTTGGCGAGGTGGCGGAAGAAGTCGCTATTCAACTAACCTTTTGCAAAAAAATAATTTTGACGCTATCCAACTTGCCGGAGGACAAAAAGAGTTTCGTCGCCTTGTACACCACTACATGTACGAGACAAAATTTAAGATCATCTCTCTTTCCGGAAAAACTGGTTGTGGCAAGTCTGAAATTCTAGAATACTTAGAAGAGAACCATCCAACTTTTCCCGTTTTGCATATTGAACGTGCCGCTGGCCACGCCTCCTCCGTTTTTGGCGAAGTTCGCTTTAAACTAAAAGGGATCGCCATGCCCATCAATCAACAGATGTTTGAAACCAATCTTTTTCTGCAAATTTTACCATTCAAAGATCGTCTGCCAGTTTTTCTCTCAGAAAAAGAGAGCAAGCGCATTGGAAAATTTTCCATCCCCCCCGCTATTTTCGATGCACTCGAAGAAGAGCATCACATTCTTCTCGAATGTCCACTGGCATTGCGTCTGGCCCGCCTAGAAAAGGAGTATTTCAAAAACCAAGAGGCAACTGCGCAAGTACGAGAACAAATTTCCTATATCGCCAAACGCCTAGGCCCTGCCCGAACTAATATGCTTTACGCATTCATTGATAACGGCGAATATCAAAAATTTTTAGATGATATGATGGTTAATTATTACGACTTAAACTACAAAAAAACGGTAAAATCCCCAATGGCCACGGTGGATCATCTTAATACCCAAAAGGCCGTGGAGCAAATTATGAATGTAATCAAAAAACAAGATGATAAATATCTTTGGCTCGAAGAAGTTTTATCTGAGGACTCAATATCATGGGTAAAAGAAAAAAATCAAACCACACTAAAACCACTAACCTCTCACCCTGAATTTGCAAAATTAGAGAGCGATATTCTTAAAATTCTAGAGTCCAAGGAGAAAATTCCTTACGTCTATATGAATGGAGAATATTTATATAACACCTGGTATGATGATGAGCATACTCAGGGACTTCTCCGACGAACTACTCTCGAAGAATACAAAAAAAATAATTCAAACTGGGAAACAGTAATTGACTTTGATCAACTTTCCAACATCGAAAAAATCAAATGGGTGCCAAAAGGTTTTACTATTTCCCCAAATCAAAAACGTGCTCTGATTTACATGTCTCCAGGTGGTTGCGACGCAAATATAATACGCGAATTTGATCTTACTAAATTGCAATTTGTGCCGGATGGCCTTGTTTTACCAAAATCCAAAGGTTCGGCCGTCTGGTTAGATGATGATACAATACTTATCTCTCGCGATTTTGGAGAAGGAACCTTAACCGCTTCTGGATATCCTCGCACTATCCGCCGCTGGAAGCGCAACAGCACACTATCCTCCGCTAAAACAGTCTTTGAAATTTCAAAAAATGATACCTTCGCTTTCCAAAGAAGCTTCTATTTACCAAATAACCCCGAGCATAAAATAATTTTGATGCGAAATATAGACTTTTATCATTCAGAATTTTTCCTCTTTAACGAGGAGACATCAAAAACAGAACAAATTGATTTACCCCAAATGTGTGACTACTTAGGCCACACACTCACATCATTATTTGTAACAATCAAAGAAAACTGGAGAGAATTCTGTCAAGGTGATTTATTGCACTACGACTTTCAAACTAAAACAATTGAATTAATTTTGCGGCCAGCAAAAAACAGCTCGATTCACACAACGGCCATTAGCAAAAATGGGATTTTTGTAATTATCAATGAAAATATCAAAGGGAATCTATATTTTTATACAAAAAGTTCATCTGCGTGGCAAAGCCACCACCTTAAACTTCCTTCCGAAGGTAGTCTCGAAGCACTCACCACAGATGCCACTAATGATAATTTTTTTGTGATGTATTCATCCTTTAATACACCGCCCTCCTATTATTTCGGGACAGGTGTAGAAACTTTTTCAGTTGTAAAAATCCAGCCTGCATTTTTTGATTACAAGAACATTGAAGTCCACCAATATTTTGTCAAAAGCTTTGATGACACTGCCATTCCATATTTTCTAGTTCACAAGAAAGGGTTAGTCTTTAATGGTAATACTCCCACGATCCTCTATGGCTACGGCGGTTTTGAAGTATCTTTGTGTCCTGAATTTTCAAATGTTGAAGGCATTGCCTGGTTAGAAAAAGGTGGAGTTTATGTTCTGGCCAATATTCGCGGAGGTGGAGAATATGGCCCAACATGGCATCAGTGTGCCCTTAAAGAAAATCGTTATAAAACCTACGAAGATTTTTTTGCGATAGCTCAAGACTTGTTTGCAAAAAAAATCACATCGCCCCGTCACCTCGGAGCATGGGGAGGAAGCAATGGTGGCCTTCTCATGGGCGTTTGCTACACTCAACGCCCGGACTTATTTGCCGCAATAAACTGTGCAGTGCCCCTGCTCGATATGCGACGTTATCATAAACTGTTGGCCGGACATAGCTGGATTGCTGAATATGGAAATCCTGATGATGAAAAAGATGGAGAGTATATTCGCAAGATCTCCCCCTATCACTGTGTTGAAAAGGATCTGCCTCCGAACAAAAAATATCCAACTATATTTTTAAATACTTCTACCAAAGATGATCGCGTACATCCGGGACATGCTAGAAAATTTGCGGCAAAACTTGAAGAGCTTCACCACCAATTTTATTATTATGAAAACATTGATGGCGGACATGCTGGACATGCCAATCTGAAACAGTTAGCATTTAAACACGCGCTTGATTACATCTTTTTCTGGAAAGAACTAACATAATTTGTAGGTAATTTACAGCTTTCGCTCAATCCATGTCGCAATTTCCGTCTTGGCCAATTTAAAAATTAAATTTGTGCTCTCTGTCGTCTCTTGAGATGTTCCTCCCTGCGCAAAAGATGCCCGGCCGCCCCCCTTACCACCCACCGGCCTTAACATTTCAACTAATAATTCATTAGCAAAAACTTTAGCAACACTGTTTTGCCCAGACCAAACAAAAACTTTTAGCGCCTTATCATCTGTCGTAAGTAAACAAAGCAAATCGGCATCTTTTTTATCCATCATCTGATCACCAATTTCTTTTAGGGAAACTCCTTCCTCTATTTTCCCTTCAACCAATTTAAAGAATAAATTTTTTATTTTAACTAACTCTTCTCGCCTTACCTCTAACGTCAAACTCCGTCTGTCGTTATTTTGTTTCGTTTGCTCACTTAATCGTTTTTTTAAAATCTGAACTTGCTCAAAAACTTTATCCACTCCCACCTTCAAAAAATCTGCGCTGTTTTTTAACATCAATTGCTGCTCTTGCAGATATGCAATGGCCGCACTACCGGTAACGGCCTCAATACGCCGAACTCCTTTGGCAACGCTAGTTTCTTGAGTAATTAAAAAAGTCCCAATCTCTCCACTGTAATCAACATGTGTTCCACCGCAAAGCTCTATGGAACTATCACCGAGGGCAACCACTCGAACTTTCTGTGTGTAATTTTCTCCGAACAATGCCATGGCACCAGAGGCCACTGCCTTATCATAATCCATGACATTGGTAGTGCGTTTTATATTAGCACAAATCAAACCATTCACTTGTCGCTCAATCTCTTTTAGTTGCTCATAACTGACTTGAGTATTGTTACTAAAATCAAAACGCAAACGATCAGCAGTTACATGTGAACCTTTTTGCAAGGCATGAATACCCACTACTTTATGCAAGGCCGCATGCAAAAGATGAGTGGCCGAATGGTTGCGCTTAATCGCATTTCTATTTTTTACGTCTACCGCTAATTCACAACTGTGGCCGACACTCATCTTCCCGGCCTTCATCTTCCCATAATGCAGATATATATTTCTTTCCTTGCCCGTATCCTCCACTAGAAACTGAGCACCGTTAGAAGAAATAACTCCACAGTCTCCCACCTGGCCGCCCGACTCTCCATAAAAAGAAGTTTTATCGGTAATGATAATGGCCGGAGTTTCTGGCCCGACGGTAGAGACAAAAGCTCCATCCACAATAATTTGAGTAATCTTACCTTTAAGTTGATCTTGTTCATATCCAGCAAAATCCGTGGGCGGAAGGTCTTTTAGCAAATTATCCAACGAAGATCCTCCCAAATTGGAATCCCCACGTTTTATAACCCGAGAAATTTTTTTGTGTTCTTCGTAGGCGTGATCAAATTCGTCCATATTAATTTCAATATCACGATACTTCAAATCACTTTGAATAACATCAAAAGGAAGTCCATGGGTCGTCATCAAATCACAAACCACTTTCCCAGAAAAAAACTTCTTCCCGGCCAACTGTCCAACCTCTTTTTCAATTCTCTCTAGTCCATTAGTAATTACAGGATAAAAATCTTTCACCTCTTGGCCAATATTATATTTAACCAAATCCAGCTTGTTTTTAAGATGCAGATAAACTGGCGATAAAATTTCAATGATTTTATCTACCACCGGGCCCAAATTTAAATCAGAAACTTTACTACTAACTAGTGCTGACACTACCTTGCGAATAAGTCGTCTAGGAATATATCCTTGCCCTTCATTACTACAATTTACTCCCTCCGCCAAAATAAATACTGCCGCCCGCATGTGATCTGTAATCATGCGGGCCTTGCGAATTTCTACGCCATAACGCTCTTGCACAATCTTCAAGATAGGGGCCAAAAGATCTGTTTCATAAACTGACTCATGCCCATTTATGATCATGGCCAAGCGTTCCAATCCTGCTCCCGTGTCAACACTTTTTAAAGGCAACGAAGTAAACTCCCCTTCCTTGCTTTTATTAAATTCCATAAAAACCCCAGCGTTCCATATCTCAATGTAGCGCTTAGTCGTATCAAATTCTCCACCTGGCAAATAGGCCGGGCCGAATTGCTCGCCTGTATCATAAAAAACTTCCGTGCAAGGCCCGCACGGCCCACTATCTCCTGCCGGACCCCAGAAATTATCCTCACCCAAACGAACAATGTGCTCTTTTTTTATACCGGCCTTCTCCCAGGCCTTGGCAGATACCTCATCGGCCGGCAAATTAAGTTTGGGATTACCACGATAGACCGAGGCATAAAGACGATTGGAATCAAACCCCAAGCGATTAACCAATAAATCATAGGCCAAGGCCACGGCCTTTTCTTTGTAATAATCTCCAATAGACCAACTTCCCAGCATCTCAAAAATAGTAAGGTGATGACGATCTCCCACGTCATCAATATCTTTGGTGCGAATACATGGCTGAACATTACAAAGACGAGGTTTCGGAGGAGTCTCTTGTCCCAAAAAATAACGCTTTAGTGGGGCCATCCCGGAATTTATAAAAAGTAAAGTATTATCATTTTTGGGAATTATGGAAGAAGAAGAAATCTTTAAATGATCCATCTCCTGAAAAAATTCCAAAAACTTTTCGCGAATCTCATAAGAACTCAATTTTTTCATAGCAACATCCTCAAGCAAATGGCCGACCACTTTGGTTAAATTCCTTTAAAAGCAAAAATTCCCTCTGTATTATGCAATGGCCTATGTTAAAATTCTAGCATGCAATAAAATATTTTCGACAAAGGATAATATAATTGGAAAATTATGAGAAGGCCATTTCGCTAACTGCGCATGTGGATAAAAATTTAAAAATTATTGTAGTCGATGACACTCTCACTATGCGCAGAATTATACGCAACTTTCTAACCATCTTCGGCTTTTCAGATATTGAAGAGGCCCAGGATGGAAAAGAGGCTTTCAATAAAATTGTTAGTGCTCTAGAAAATAAACGGCCTTTCGGTCTTATTATCTCGGATTGGAATATGTTTGGCATGAGTGGTTTTAAACTATTGATGAAATTGCGTATTGATGAGCGTTTTGAAAAAATTCCTTTCATCATGGTCACTGCCGAAGTAGAAAAGGGCAACATCTCCAAGGCCATTAATGCGGGAGCAAATACCTATATGGCCAAGCCATTTCATATTGATACTCTGGCGGAAAAAATAGGACAAATTTTTTTATAGGAAACAAATATGACAACATCAAAAGTAACCTTACTTACTACCATCTCGATTATTTTTTTTATGTTCCTTAGTGGCTGTGATGATCCAAAAGAGCTAAAAAAAGAGCTGCAATCTGCTCAAGCAAAATTACTGATTCTAAAAGCAGAAAAAGGAAATTGTGACACTGAAAATGAAAAAATGAAGGAACAAGTCAACGCAATAAACAATGCGCTAGCTGCCAAAGATTTGGAAATAGCTGCTGCCAAAAAAGAGGTAGAAGATAAAAATCTGGAAATAGAGAATATACTAAAAGAGGATCCTGCAAAATTTTGGATTGAAAAACTTCAACCGCTTCTGACAGACTGTTATAATTTTGAAAAAGAGGCAGATACTTTTGTGCGCAATTTTTCTAAAGAGGCCCTCAACTACGACAAAGTGGTGCGAAATCTAGCATACTGCCAACGCCAAAATAAAATCGAAGAACTAACTGCAAAACTCAATTTCAAAGCGGCCCGAAATATTGCCAAAACACCTGAAGAGCTAGCAAAAATCCAAGCGGCAAAAGATGATTTTAAAAAATACGATGTTTTAGTAAAAAATATACGCACAGGCAACGCCTTGGATCTTTACAAATATCTAGGACTTGATGTCGTTGGTGCCTACAATTTAGAAGATCGCTATAATACTCCCTTAAAACTTCAAAACTTCAAGGCCAGTGCCGATTTTGCGGCAAAAGAAAAAATACTAAAGGATCTAAGCGAGCTTATAAAAAAAGAGCACTATCGTTTGGAAATCAAGGGAATATTTGATTTACCCTACAACACCACGCATAGAGGCTTTTTAATAAAAATTGGCAAGGGCTTTGGCTTTTCATTAGAAGATGCCCGTCCACCTTACACCTACAATGGTTTTCATTTTCCTTATTTAGAATACTACCAAACACCCAGCCCCTTTGGTTCTCTTAACCCAGATATTCAAGAATTAGTGGTAAAAGTTCACCCCAGTATTGCGGGAAAAATCGAAAACAGTCCAAAAGAGTATAAGTTGTATATTAATTTTTACGTCACAGGAATTAACAAAGTTAAGTACAAATTTTTCAACAATAGCAAAGATGATAACGGAGGCCTGCGCGATACCGAAACAGGTGTAGTAAGTACCGAAAAGGGAGAATATGAACTTGTTCACAGCAAAAGTGGAAAAAAATATTTTCACCTGGATGAACTCTTAGAAGAAGATGGAATTTAAATAATATTGTATCCCTTAAGCAATCTAAACATTATGGCAGTAGTGCTAAAAAGAATGCCAATTATGGGGATAATAATCAACATTCCAACTATTCCTCCCAAATGGCCACCTAAAATTATTCCCAAAATAACCACTAACTCGTGAAGCTTAAGGCTATGGCCCACTGTTTTGGGATAAATTACCATCACATCTAAAAGATGAGCACCTAAAAAAACAAGTGCGACAATCCATGGTGTCGAGGCACCCGTAATAATGGAAATCAGTACACCAATAATACCGGCAGTGATGGGCCCCACAAACGGAATAGCATTAGCAATGCCTGCAAAGACTCCAATGAAAATGTAATAAGGCAGGCCCACAATAAAAAGCAGTGCCGAAACTACTACCGAATTTATAATGGAATCGAGAATTTGTCCTCGAATAAAGGCCCCAGTTTGATAGTTGATATTATGAATTATCTCATTAGTTAATTCAAAATAGCGATTAGGAACAAAACCGATTAACCACTTTTTAAACAGATGTCCATCTTTCAAAGAGAATATTGCTACCAACGGAATAATAATAATAAAACTAAGCGCCGTTTCTGCCGAAGCGGCCACTACCTTAGCAACTTCCGCAAAGTGTCCAGCTGAAGACTCCATCGATTGTTCGGCCAGATAATCTTCCAACTTACTCCAAGGCATCAAGTTAGGAAAAGAGGCCTCTGCACGCAATTTTAGTTCTCCATATTTTTTTACCACAATCTCTTTATATTTTTCTTGATTGGCCTTAAAATCCTGTATTTCCTCAATGGCCAGCGGTGAAAAAATCACCACTAATGCGCCTAACACGGAAAAAATTATTCCAAATACTAACGATATACTAGCACTACGAGAAATCTCATAACTTTCCAAACGGCCCACCAAAGGCCCTAATAAAAAGGCCAATAAGAAACCAATGGTAATGGGTATAACTAAAATATTCAGAGCATAAACAACAAAGGAAATAATCAAAAAGATTAAAGAGTAAAAAATCAACTTAATCCAAAAATTAGAAGGTAGGCCACTGCTATACACCAGACTCTTCCTTTGCTCTGCCGTGTGATGCCAGCAGGGCCTTTTGCTCTGTCAATTTTTTCTTGGCCTCGCTTAATTGTTGATTAGTAATGTCCAAACGACTGCCGGCCAATGTAAGCAATCTAATTAATATTTTATTACCCAAAATGGGATTACTATTTATAAAATTCATTAAATCCGGCCGACAAAATCCCAACAAAATTGTAGGCGACATGGCCTTAATCGTGGCCGTGCGCTGTGAATTACTAAAAAGTGCAACATCGCCAAAGGATTGTCCTGCTCCCAGATGTGCCACAACTTGCTCACTACCAGAATCAACATCCGTTACCACCACCGCCACATTACCTTCCCAAACAACATACATCCCCACTCCCGGATCACCAGCAGTAAAAACAATCTCACCATTTTTATAAACCCGTTTATGAATAATGCGATATATTTTTTTTAAATCAGAACGAGATAGATCATCAAAAACCAGGGCCCTCCCCAAAACACGCAGTGCCTGACTATCCTCGCTCTCCTTGCGGCGAAAAACATAAGACCAAATTGAATCAAAATCTAACATAAGTGGTATCCTACTTTTGACTACGGCCTTGTTCAAGGTTTCTGATCGGTGTGCCCAAATAGTAAACCTTCGGCAATGATTTTTTTCCATCCGAGCAATCACCCGTATACTGGGCCACAATCCGTGGGCCTAACTCTGTCGAAGTTTGTGCGGAATGAATATTCGCCAAATTCTGATCCCCGGTTGATTTAATCAACATTCCAAAATGCAAGCTTTCATCATCTTGGATCAAGGTTTTAAAATAATCAGTTACCTCAAATTTAATCTCTCCGGCCGCACAAGACCCCGTACTTAAACCAGTGCAGTTATTCTCAAAAGTAATAGTGGTATCAATATCGCCACCAGCGGAAGTCCACCTTCCTTTGGCAGAAAAGGGATGGGCATAGGTCCAATTAGTGGTATGAAACCAAGGCCTTGATAATAAGTTAATCGATAGCGCCCCGGAGGCCACCGCACTACTATCCGTCGTATTTAAGACTAATATTGCAGAAGAGAGATTTTCTGGTTGCAAGATCGCCGAATCGCAGGTGGTTAGAACCTCCGTTAAAACCTTCAATGGCATAAAATAAATTGCACAGAACATGGAAAAAGTGACCTCAAGCGGATTATCATTTAACTCTTCAAAACATTTATCTAACTCACTATCTTCATCAAAGTCCTCTTCCGTGGTTGGCAATTTTAAAATAATCCGATCTTCTCGCTCTGCAGTTTTATCCACACTCAAATAATTCAAAGATGCATGATTGGCCGTCGAATCCGAACTAATAAAAGTATCCACTCTAATTTTTATCACCACCTCAATGGTCTCTTCTCCACAAGTGGTAAAAAGTAGTGGGATTAGTGCAAAAAACAGGGCCTTGCTAGCTTTTTTTAAAATTTCCATACTGCCTCCACAAAAATAGTATTTTTAGACATAAGATAATCTGGAGATAGATGCGTGGATTGATATAAATATGCCACTTCATCTTCAATATCCAACAGTCGCTGATATTTAATTAATAATTCTATTCTGCCAATAGATAACCCTCCCCCTAAAGTGATGCGAAAGATATCATCTTCTGGCAATGTTGTTGAAAACTCCTTAGATAAAATGGCGGTATTGCCCAATTTAATCCAAGTAACCTCTCCCAACGCTTTTAAACCCAGTAACGAGAAAGTTGCTCCCAATTTGGTGAAGCGATCATACTCGTGGCCAATACTTGTTTCAATTCCTTCAATTTTAATTAGTGGCGTATCAGAAAGAGTGCGCTGGCGATACTCCGCATAAATATCTGCCAGCAATAAATCAACAGTGACTCTCCCCACAAACCCCAAAGAACCACGATAATATTGAGTATCTTTAAGCTTACTTTCATCACTAGCGGTAGGCCAAACTATTTCCCCCCCAGCAGCAAGGGTAACGATCTTTAAATTCATATGAAGCATCTGATCGCTGGAGATAATAGCGCCCATTCCACGCACATATCCAGCGCTGTAGCGAAACTCATAAATCTCGGCCACCCCACCTAGATCTAGTCGAAATATGGGGGGAGCCAAATATTTTTGATCCACCGTTATAGGCGAATTTTCCCACGAGGTAACCGCATATCCTGAAGAAAATTTCAGATAATAGTTGCCGACTACTGAACTACTCTCTTTTTTTTCTCCCCCTTCAGCGCCATAAAAACTAAACGACAGTGTCGTCACGAAAAACATCATTATCACCCACCAATAAATTTTCATTTTGTCCTCTCCCTAAAATATTCACTTCACATTATATGCAACTAGTCGCAAATCCATCAGATTAGTTCTTGTGGGCCAACTTTCTACTGTGGCATTTACTTTTTCAAAAAAAGAATATCTTGCAACTTTGATATTGGCAACCACCCATTAACCTGTTTAAATAGTCAGCAATTTTGCAATCACAAAATAAGGCCATCCGAGGGTTGTTTCATGAAAAAAGGGCAAGAAAAATTTTTATTGGGATTAGATATTGGTGGAACAAAAGTAGAAGGGGTAATCATTAAAATATCCTCTGACACAAAAAATACCCTCTCTTCTCATGGCCGGTCTTATTTCCCTATCCCTTCCGAATTTTTAAAGACTAACGACAAGCTATGGGGAGAAATTATCATCAGAAAACGCATCCCCACCGAACGCGATCGCGGATATATGCCGGTAATGAAAGATATTGCAGGCCTTATCAAGTCGCTTTGCGAGCAAACTTCTCTACAAATAGATGATTTACTCGGAATTGGCGCCGGCATGCCTGGTACTATTGACCCAGAAAAACAGATCATGTTAAATGGCAACTCTCAAATTTTTATTAATCAAAATTTTACCTATGATCTCTGTCAGCTTCTTGCAAGCACTCCCCGTATTCACTTAGAAAATGATGCTTCCTGTTTTGCGCTTTCTGAAGTGATGTGTGGAGTAGGCCATGATTTTTACGCCCATTCTGGCCTAAAAATTTCTCAGCAAGTTGGCATTGGTATTATTTTAGGTACAGGAGTTGGCGGAGGAATTATCGTTGATGGAAAAATTCTCTCCGGACGCTTTGGGGGTGGTGGTGAAGTTGGACACACTACGCTTGTTCCTGGCGGCCAAAAATGTTATTGTGGAAACTTTGGCTGTGCGGAACAATATCTTTCTGGCCCGGCCATGGAGGCCATCTATTTTGAAAGATCCAATATCAAGGCCAAATCCGCAGAAATTTTTTCCGACAATGTTTCAACTGTCGCTCAGGAAGTTCGTGATTTTTACCTCAACAATCTGGCAATTTTTTTACGTAACCTGACCTCCATTTTTGATCCTGACTACTTTGTATTGGGAGGTGGCGTTAGCAATCAACCACTACTTTATAATGAAGGACAAAAAAGGTTATGGGATTCCACCTTTCTTCCTCAATCGAAACCTCTTATTTATCAGCATAAGCTAGGAGACTCCGCCGGAGTCATTGGCGCGGCCATTTTACTTTTAACTAAAAATCTGGAGTAACCAATGAAAAAGCTACTATCCCTCATTTTACCAGCGGTGATGCTTTACGTAACACCTCTTTGCGCTTTGGAAAAAACACTATCGATCTGGACCTCTAACGAAAACGTAAAGAAGGCCATCCTATCCATGGCCGCGCAGTTTGAAAAAGAGTATCAGACAAAAGTAGAAGTTAATGTTTTAAACAAGGATCTAACCACACAATTCAAAACTGCGGCACTAACAAGCAAAGGGCCGGACATTCTTTGTTGGGCCCATGACGTAATAGGGGAGCTGGCAGAATCAGGGCTAATTGAACCAATTACTCTGCCTCCCTCTTTAAAAAACCAATTTCTACCTGTTGCCCTAAATGCGTTCACCTATAATGGTAAACTCTTTGGCTACCCCTACGATTTAGAGGCGGTGGCCTTAATTTATAATAAAGCGCTACTCCCCAATGTTCCTACTTCCTTAGAAGCACTGGCCAAACTAGCAAAAGAGATTAACAACAACGGAAAAAATCAATATGGATTCCTTTATGACTTAAATAATTTTTTCTTTTCCTTTCCCATTTTGGCCTCCAATGGTGGATACATCTTTAAGGATCGATCCGGTTCTTTAGATGTTACCGATATCGGTCTAGACAACCCCGGCACCTTGGCCGGAGCAAAATTTATTAGCTATCTGGTTAAAGAGGGAATCATTCCTCCTTCCACTGATCGCAGCATAGCTTTTGATAAAATGAAGGCCGGATCATTGGCGGCCACTATAGATGGCCCCTGGTCTCTTTCTGACATGCGAAAAAGCAATATCAAATACGGTATCGCTCCGATTCCGTCACTCAACGGCATGGTGGCCCGCCCCTTTGTTGGCTCGCATGGTTTTATAGTGCGAAGATCTAGTGCTAATCGCGAATTGGCCAAAGAATTCATTGAAAACTATCTGGTCTCTTTTGAAGGAATTGTCAGTTTATATAAAAATGATCCTCGCGGCCCTAGTCGCAGTGATGCCATTGCTCAACTCTCCAAAGATGATCCTGATCTATTAAATTTCATGAAGAGTGCAGAAAACGGTATCCCCATGCCGAATGTTCCGCAAATGGGTGCGGTGTGGGGATCAATGGGATCTGCACTAAATCTGATTGTAAGTGGCCAATCTACCCCAGAAGAAGCGTTAAAAGTTGCACGCCAGCAGATTTATAGCGCAGTGGCCAAGGCGCAATAAGAAAAAAAACATCCATAAACTGCCCTCGCTTTCTTACATCTTCTAACATCTTCATTAAAAGATTAAATGAGTATAATATTTTGATGACATCTATAAAAAGTCCAATGGATAATATCGGTGGCATTTTTTTCATTACATTTGTTCTTATCTTGTGTGCTGTAGGAAAGTTGAATGGGCCAACAAAAAATCTTACTCCCCACCATCCGTCGAGTTATTACACTTACCGCATTGTTTATTTTTTCTGCAATTTTAAATTTCGCCACTGCCGAAGTTGATTGGAAAACTGCCTTTTACACTGACGATTCCAGTTACTATTTAAAATTGATTGACGATGGTTTTGTTCAACGCTTTAGGCTACATAAATCTGTTTGTAATTCCATCAAAGAGGCCACTATTGTAACTGCTAGTGGAAAAAATTTCACCTTTACTCGATTATCTACCAAAAATCTATCGACAGAATGGGGAATTTTATATGGCCTCCCCCTAGAAGATTACTGCTGGTTTGGTGCTCGCGCAGAGGGATTGGATTTAAATAATGCCGCCGATATAAAATACGTTATCCGCTTTGACGACTATAGTGGAAATGGGCCTTACTTTTTTACTGAAGTTGAAAACTCACTCGTACCCTTTAATCGTCTATTGCGCACGATGGACGACAGCAAATGGATTCACTTAGGGCCAATGGGGGCAACGGCCGTAATTAACGGTGGAGTCTACTATAAGATATGGGAGCCATATGCCCAAGAGGTGCATCTTTTTTTGCATAATTCTTCAGAAAATCCTCTCCTTTTGGCCGCCAATGCCGAACTAAACAATCCTCGCCGTCTGCACTCGCTTTATGTCCCCAACTCTCAATTAGGTCACCGCTATCACTATCAATTTGTAAAAAACGGAAAGTATGAGCAAATTGAAGTTGCCAACGGAAATATCGTAAGCCCAACAAAGATTGATCCAATGGCCCGTAAAATCGAATACGATGCCAAAGGTGGACAACACAACGGTTACATCAATCCGCGGGCCATCGTCTCTATAAATTCAAACTACCGATGGAATTATGACTATGTAATGCTGCCCCCCAATTTATCTGACTATAATAATTGGATCATCTATCAACTATGGACGCTCACTTTCAATCCACAGAAGAAAAATAATTCATATCTTCCCGGAACCTACAATGATGTAAATACTAGATTGGATTACCTCGATGATCTGGGTGTAACGGCCATCGAATTTCTTCCTCTTAATGAAAATCGTTTCTATGCCTCCTGGGGCTATGCGCTTGATTCATTAACCCTAACCCAACCCAATTACGGTAGCGAAGATGAATTAAAAAATCTTGTTGATAATGCTCATGCGCGCGGACTTCGCATAATTTTTGATATCGTGATCAATCATATCAATAACGCATTAATTCGTGATCCACTCTCCCAAACCGTGGCACGTTCTAAATTTTTTGATGGCAACACAGACTGGGGGCCTCGCCCGCGCTATGAAATGATAATGGTACGTAAATGGATAGCAGATTCTATAATCTCACAGGTGGCCGACTACCACCTTGATGGCCTCCGTTTTGATATGATCAAGTATATCTATCGTAATGATGAGAATGCCTATCGCTTTTTACAAGAACTAAATTACCTTCTTAAAGTGGTACATCCTTCCATTTATCTTTCTGCGGAAGAACTTCCAAATAACATTTGGGCCACCACTGCGCTAGGCAAGGGGGGGATGGGATTTGATTCGCAATGGAACGATAAATTTAAAAACTTTTTTGAATTTGAACTATCTTCTTATCGCCAAAAAAATCGCAGCGTAAATTTGACCCCGCTGGCCAGTTCAATAATCGGCTATAGCAATCATTGGGAGAATGGCCACGAACTTAACTTCGGTCTGCCGATTACTACGGTAAACTATTTGGGCAGTCATGATTTTATTGGAAATAAAAATCCCATTGTTCGTATTGTCTCAGACTATAGTGCCTACGAATGGGACGGTAATAACTCTTTTTTACGAGTTCGCCCTTTAGAAGACCCTTCCAATACTACCGTAAACTTTCGTGCCGTTCATAATGACTTTACTCATGCCCTAGGAAAATTGGCCTATGGGGTGCTCTTTACCAAACCTGGGGCCATTCTTTTTTTTCAGGGTGAAGAAATGGCCAACGACATCAATATTGAAAATGAATGGCAATATGTCGATGCTAAGCAGGGTAACGCTTTCCCAAGCAAAAATGTCGACATCAACCGCTACGTGGGATCACATAAAATGCCTTGGGAATTTCTCAACCCAAGTAGTGATCAGCGTCTATCTTTTTTGACGGCAGAAGAACAGGCGCTATTTGCGGGATATTACAACTTCTTTAAACAGATGATTCGCTTTCGCATTGAAAACCCTGAAATTAATAAAGCAAATGCCTTCAACTCCGCAATTCACTATAACTCTATCCTAACTTATCAACTAACTTCTGGCGATCGTGACTACTTTGTAGTGGCCAACTTTGGATATGATCAATGTGGGGTTTGGATTAACTTTCCTTCAATAAATGGATGGTGGACCGAATTAATCAACTCTTCATCCATGATTTACGGAGGAGCAAGCAACCAATTCACCAATATAATTAGTTATGAGAGTGGCAAAAATAATCAAATAAGAAGCAAAGGCCCCTCAATTTCGATTTTTGTTAAATCGCGAGATGGCACTATTAATACCCCTCTTTACTTGCGTGGCACTTTTAACAACTGGCAGACACAAGAAGAATTCCGTCTACAGACTAGTTCCTCGCGTGGAGAGTTGTATTCGGTAGATTTCGAAGTATCATCGGCCGGCGATTATGAGTTCAAGCTAGCATCGGCAGATTGGCAAATAGAAATTGGCCAGGCAAGCGCCAACTTGATTAATCAACAGAAAACATCTTCATCCGGCCAACTCTCTTACCAACCAGGAATGGCCAACGTTCGAGTCAATTTATCTAAGGGAAAATATAAATTTCTTTTTAATCTACGTGATTTCAAGTATACTCTCGTTTCAAAAGAATAAACGTCCTTCATTCGGAATCAAACAGGATAAAAATTGCAATGAAATTTCCAAGAAGATCAGGAGTTTTAGTACATATCACGGCCCTCCCCTCTCAATACGGTATTGGAGATATGGGGAATAACGCTTATAAATTTATCGATACTCTAAAAAATAATCATCAAACCTATTGGCAAATTTTACCTTTCGGAGTGGCCGATCCCAATGGATGCCCCTACTCTGGAATTTCGGCATTTGGCGGATATCACCTTTTAATTGCCCCTGATAAATTATTTGAGATGGGCCTTTTGGCCCAAGAAGATATCGCTCAAGTTCCTAACTTCAATCCTCACAAAGTCGATTTCGTGGCAACGGAAAAATATAAAATCTCTTTATTAAAGCGGGCCTACTTGCGTTTTAAGAAAAATACCAAGCTCAATCAGGAATTTTCTCGCTTTGAAGTTGAAGAAAAAAAATGGCTACATGATCTGGCCTTGTTTCAAGTTATTTCTAAATTTTATAAAACTAACTGGACTAAGTGGCCTGAGACTTTAAAAAATCGCAACTCCTTTGCATTAGAGCTCTTTGAAAATAAATATGGTGATCAAATTCGCTTTTATAAATTTTTACAATTTCTCTTTTTTCGCCAATGGAATGAATTAAAACAATACGCCAATCAAAATGGGATTAAAATTGTAGGGGATATTCCCATCTTTTTGGCCCACCATAGCATGGACATTTGGAAAAACCCCCAGTGGTTTAAAATTGATATCAATGGCAACTATGATATTGAAGTGGGGGCGGCCCCAGATATTTTCAGTGCCGTTGGACAAAAATGGGGAAATCCCAACTACAACTGGCACATTATGGAATTCGATGGCTTTTCATGGTGGATCTCTCGCATCGAATTTATGCTAAAATATTGTGATATTATTCGCCTGGACCATTTTCGTGGCTTTGAAGCAATTTGGGAAGTGCATAGTGCCGCGCCCAACGCTATTCACGGTTGGTGGTCATATACTCCCGGCCACCATCTTTTTGAAACACTCTTTCATCGCATGGGAGATCTCCCCATTATTGTGGAGGATTTAGGAACAATTACTCCAGAAGTTCGTCACCTGCGTGATCGCTTTAATCTTCCCGGTATGGCCGTATTACAAATGGCCTTTGGCTCTGGGGATCAAAATGCCCATCTTCCACACAATATTCGAGAAAATTGTGTAATATATACTGCCACTCATGATAACGATACCTCTGTGGGATATTTTTGGGGACTACCAAACACTCTGGAAAAAAGCTTCACGCACGCTTATCTACAAACTAACACTCTCCACTGGATCAACTGGGATCTAATTCGTCTGGCCATGTACTCTCGTGCCGATACTTCCATAACCCCCATCCAAGATATTATGGGACTAGGCAGCGAAGCACGCTTCAATCGTCCCGGCACTCCTGAGAACAACTGGCTTTGGCGTTTCACATGGGATATGCTAAAACAGGACGATCTGAATACCTTCAGACATATTACCCTCGATTGTGGGAGAAAAAATCCTAATGGTTAAAGCAATCCTTTGGTCTATTTTATCCATTCTCTATTTCGCAGGTATTTATCTTTGCACAATGTTTTTCAATGGCGGACACTTATTAATCGGAGTGATCTCACTAGTAGTCATCGTTTTAACTGGAATTATTTTTATAAATCCCAAGGCCTACCCTTTCCGATTTATGTACCCTGGCCTTTTAACTTTTTCTTTATTCATGGTAATTCCCATCATTTTTACAGTCTATATCGGATTTACCAATCTAAGCACCGGCCACTTTCTCTCCCAAAAACAGGTGTACGAAATTTTGACTAACGAAGTATATGTTCCTCCCTCCAGCGAAAATACCCCCTCTACTTTTCAATATACTCTTGCCAAAGATAGTTCTACCGAAAGCTATCTTCTAGAAATAGAAGGTAAATGGAGTACCGCCTTTGTATTAACTGGCAAGGCGCAAAATATTAACCTCGCTGAAACAGTGGCCAACCAGGCCATTGCCGCCAACAAAACGCCACTTTCTCGAGGAGATATTTACAATTTACGAAATGAGCTGGCCTTGATTGATTTTATTTTACCAAGCGGATCCATCGTTAAATATTTTCGCACCAATCTCTTGGCACCACTTATTTATCGTTATGCTCCCATGGAAAATAGCGAGGCCTTGAAAGATCTTATTACCAATAAAGTATATACTCCTAACTATCAAACAGGATTTTATACCTCTGATAACAAAGAACACTTAGTTCCCGGATTTTATGTCTCTGTTGGCATTAGTAACTTCAAAAATTTACTAAATGATCAAGGATTACGCGGCCCTTTTATTCAAATTTTTATTTGGACCTTCCTCTGGGCCTTATTAAGTGTTTTTACCTCCTTCTGCCTGGGCATGTTACTGGCACTTGTTGTTAACAGCAAAAAACTGGCCTTGCGGGCAGTCTATCGCGTATTGCTCATCATTCCCTACTCTATTCCCTTTTTTATCTCCATGTTGGTTTTTAAGGGAATGTTGAATAAAGATTTTGGAATCATCAATGAAATGCTGGCCTTTGCTGGTATCACAGATAAGATAAATTGGTTGGGAGATCCCCTTTGGGCAAAAGTAAGCTGTCTGATGGTTAATTTGTGGCTAGGTTTTCCTTATATGTTTTTGGTTACCACGGGAATTTTACAATCTGTTCCCGAAAGTGTTTATGAAGCGGCCAAGATGGACGGTGCTGGCCGTTTTGCAACTTTTAAATCAATTACTCTTCCTATGATTTTTTCTGCCATCGCCCCTTTTTTGGTTGGTTCTTTTGCCTTCAACTTTAATAATTTTGTTGGCATATATCTACTAACCGGTGGCGGGCCACCCATTGCCGGCGCAACTACCGCGGCCGGAGAAACGGATATATTAATTTCCTACACCTATAAATTGGCCTTCGAAGGTGGCATGGGCCAACATTTTGGTATGGCCAGTAGCATTGCGATAATGATTTTTTTCATTATCACGGCCGTTACACTGGCCAATTTTAAGGCCTCGGGAATTTTTAAAGAAGAGCGCAGATAGCGCTGAGGTAGTATGGAAAAAAAAGTTTTTGATAAAAAACAGATTGAGATATTAGCACGACACCTTTTTCTAATTGCACTACTGCTTATAATTTTATTTCCTGTTTTATACATAATCTCCATTTCACTCAACCCGACCGGTGGAATCGGTAGTCCTCTTATTCCCTCCCACTTTTCACTAGACCACTGGAAATATATTTTAGGTATTCCCTATAAAGATTCCAGCACTGGAGAAATTATTGTTTCCAGCTTCCCTATTATGCGTTGGCTTTTTAACAGCATAAAAGTTTCACTGATAACTGCTTTTTTAATTCTACTGCTCTCTACCACCAGTGCCTATGCTCTCTCCCGCTTTTCCTTTCAGGGAAGAAAAACTTCTTTGCTCGTACTGATGGTTACTCAAATGTTTCCCAGTATCATGGGAATGGTGGCATTCTATTTAATGCTTAATTTTATCGGCGACTATCTTCCTTTTTTAGGGACAGACACTCATTGGGGCCTAATTTTAGTCTACCTGGGAGGAACCCCCTTCAATATTTGGTTGATCAAGGGGTACTTTGATACCATTCCAAAATCGATTGAAGAGTCGGCCATTATGGATGGCTGCAGTCGCTTTCAGGCCTTCTATCGCATTGTTCTCCCCTTGAGCGCCCCTATTCTGGCCGTAGTGGGACTACTGGCCTTTATCGGAACCTTTTCCGATTTTATTCTTCCTTCTATTCTTTTAAAGTCTCAAGATAAGTTTACCCTGGCGGTAGGAATTCAAATTTTTATTTCGGAAGCTTTTTCCAGTCGATGGGGGCAATTTGCCGCTGCCTGTATCGTTGGAGCAATTCCTATCTCTGCCCTCTTTTTATCTATCCATAAATATATTATTTCAGGCCTTACCAGCGGCGGAATAAAAGGTTAACTCTCTTTCTCCACCAAGCTTTTATCTCCTTTAGAACAGATCAATACAAATATGGTAAGTCTCCTCACTTTCCTTACTATTGCGAGTAAGGAGATAAATTTCATGTACAAAATCTTTAAAGCGCTTATCAATTTCTAAAATAGTTTCTTTGTTGGTTGAAATTCCTACCGTAAAATGCCAACCACTGCTGGGCACCAAAGAGGTGTCAACCCCGGAGGTTTTGGCAATATGATCAAGCGCACGCATTCGCCAATTTACATGATGATTGGTCGCTAAAAAATGATGCTCACCCATATGAATCACTTTCTGAATATACTTTATTTCACTCCCCATACGCTCAACTAGGCCCATTTCCTCCAAATCAGCAATCACGGCCATAACAAGCTCCATTGGCAAATGCAGCTTGGAAGAAATGAGATTTAAATTTTTACGATATAGCTCAATAGAAAGCAGAAGATAAATTTCTGTATAGTACCATTTTTGAAAGTATTTATATTTGAGTTCAATCTTCTCATCAATGGCAAAAATTCTCTCCCCAGCGGACTCTTCTCCATCAATACGCCCCTTAATAGAAAGCTTTTCCTGACGAATTTCAATTATCTTTTTTTTGAGGTGCTGCTTGTATTTATTATTTCCGCCTCTTTCATACTGCAACAGTAAAAAAAGATAACTCATCTCCTCCTCTTTGATTAAGTTTATCTCCTGGCAAATGGCATACAACTGATCTTCCGAAAAATTGGCGCCCATTTCACCTTTTAGTACTCGCGAAAAATAAGCGACATGAATATTTGTAGCATTGGCCACTTTTCTCTGAGAAAAATTATGCTTTTTTAAAAATTCTGCCAAAAACTTTCTATAATCTAAGTATTTATAAATATTCATAATATCTATATATTATATACTTTAAGTATATTCAAGAGCAATTTTATATTTATATATTATATATACAGCGCCACTTTTATGTGAAGATGCCTTCATCGAACCAATCAAGGTTCAAAAATAAATAGAAGGAGAATTTTTATGAGTATTGTAAAAGAATTAGTAGCATGTGGAGTATTAGTGGCACTATCAGGAAAAATCTTCGCTGGATCAATCCTATCCCCAATGAGTGTTCTGCCGGCACTCAAGGCCCAAGCTTCAACCCCAAAGGCCCCTAACAAATGTCGCGATTTTAGTGGAAAATGGAAAAAGAATGAAGCAGGCAGCAACGAGATAATCGTTATTGAACAAGTTGGTTGTAAAACATTAAAAACCTGGACATTAGCGGGAGAAGAACAGCTGGCATCCGATGTTAGTAATTTTACCATTGGAAACATTCATAGTGTGGGCACCACTTCACTTGTTGACAACTTTGCTATAGACGCCAGCAGCGTATATGCCTTCAACGCTACTGGAGATAAATTGCAATTCACCATGGCCAGTATTACTTCCATAGCGAATACACATGCTTCGATGCAAGCACAAGGATCAATGGAATTATCAGATAACGGAGAAGAATTGCATTATTCTCTAAAATCGACCATTGCCGTAATAGGAGATATTCCAGAAGTACGAATTGATCTGGCCTATAGTTATACAAAAATATAAAAATGCGTAAATAAACGCAGGCCCATTGTTGCTAGTTATCGATCTTTTTCTTCAAAATATTAGATCGATAACTAGCTTTTTTACTATTTGATATTGATGCTGACTTCAATGAGAAATGACGCCCCCCCCCCATCTATTTATTAACTATGTAAAAATGTAAACAGATAAGAAAAAACTCTTTCTCAATCCCTAAATATGGTAAATAGATCCATTCATTTTTAAATTGCCCAAGGAGAGATCTATGTCATATGCCTCCATTTTACCTTTACTGCTTTTATTTTTTACTCTTATTTCCGGAAGCTCTCTCCTGGCCAGTAATGATGCCTCCGGCAGTAGTGATGGTGGTGGCTGGGTAGGGGCCGGTGGTGATACCTATACTAATTCCAATAACCCATGGTTTTTTAAATTCGGCAACTATCCAGAAGACAACACTATCAAGTATTGCATAAAGATGGATCGGCAAACTTTTTCTTCTGATCCGGCCACTGCCGAACTATTAATAAAACTCTCCTTTCAAGCGTGGAAAAATGAATTTGCCGCGCATCATGCCTTTTTCTGGCGAGATATAGATCCTAGCGAGCGTTATAAAAGTGATGAGCATACCAACTTCCCACTTATTGAAATTGCCACCGAAGAGCTAGTTCGGCGAGATTGTGCAGATCCGGAATTAGATATTGCCTTTCAATTTGGAGTGCTCGAAACCTATCAACAACGAAAACTACAAGAAATGGAGATTAATCCTCGAGACAAGGTTGCTCTGGCAGTTAGAACGCAATACGATGAAAAAAAACTACGAGCAAAAGGTTTTATATACTTCTCTCCTGACTCAGGCAAAATGCGCGTTAAAGGAGATGAAAAGATAGAGATAATTTGGAAATATCAAAAAATCTTTTTAGGTATCTTAAAACATGAATGGGGCCATGTTTTAGGTGTAACTCATGATGTAAAACCCAGCAGTATTATGAATGCTAATATGCCCAATAACGGGGTTAGTCGCGCGGTATTCGAGATGATGCAAACAATATATCCGGATGCCGTGATGGGAGAGGTTAACGCTGAAGAGGCCAATAAGGCCAAAATTGGAATCTTTCTCCCCCATGACTTTCAGTGGATGACTTGTAGTCCAATTGACAACAGCGACTTATTTAGTGAAAAAAAAATGAAAACTCTTCGCACTTTTTTACAAGTTTCTGCTCAAGAAGCAAAATGCATTTTCTTTGATATAAAAATGGACCGAATCAATATAGAGACAGCAGATACTTTTTATGGCCCAAAAAAACAGCTCGGTGTCATAGAAATACCTCAAAGAAATGAAGATGATGACGGGCCAATCACAAGGCCAACCTTTTTAAGTTTTTCCATTAAGGTAGTGGTAACTAATGAACAAGAAGTGTTTTCCACATTAGCAACGGAAGATTCCGTTTTATATAATAAGTTATTATATGGCCCCTTTGCATTATCGCTTAACTATCACAGCTTTTATGACAATGGAGTAGTAAGAAAAAAAATTATTGTTAATCAAACATCTGGATTTGGATTAGAAATTATCGGGGCACTGGATAATGCGCCAGAAATTATTTTCCGCTCACCACTTATGGATATGTAACTTATTATTTTATTATTTCACTACATGAAGGAGAATTTCTCCCCACTTGAAAGTTTCTTTCAATTCTTCTTCTTGACTAAAAAAATCCTGAAAAATTAAGCCTACGGCCTTTTTACTATCTGCAATTTTTGACTCTACACTCGCATTGCTACTACCAATTTCCAGATTTTGACAGCTAATTTCTGATATCTTTTTGGCGCAACCACTCTTTTGCAAAACCGCTTCTATTTCTTTTTCCACCTCTGCTTTGCTTTCTTCCAGTTGCTTTATAATATTGGCGGTATGCATGGCCGCTATTTTTTTCTTGCCCAAACGTTCCCCTCGATAGGAAGAAGCAATCATGCTAAAAAAATTCATCACTCCACTTTTATCTATGCCGAATTTATTTTGCGCAAAAGAGAGCATTTCTAGCATCTTCATGTCACTATATTTCAAACGATAAGGGCCATTAGACTCCTCTGGATAATGCTCTTTATTTTCACGGGCCATTTCTGTAATTATTACGGCCATAGAATTCTGAAAAATTTCTCGTTTGGATGGGGCCTCGATAAATTGCTGATGCAGTGCTGGATTGCGCTTTTTTAAAAGTCCAATGATCGTTTCCTCTAGATTATTATTGTTTTCTGCGCTCATTTTTAAAAAACTCCACGCCAGGCGATGCAAAGTTATCTTGCCTTGAATTTGCAGATATTTAGCAATCTCATCTTTATTGGCGCTATCACTAAAATAATCTTTAACTACATCTAGACAATTATTCTCTGTCTCCGGCGTTATGACTTTTTCTATTTTTTTATCCCCAGGTGTAGACTTTTGCACATCTTGCTGGGAGGGCAGAACAGGGCCAGTCTGCAATATTTTTTCCGCAACTGCTGGCATAGACTGCGAAATACTTTTTAATTCTTGCAAATCCCATCCACACTTTTCTTCTACAAAAGAATAAAATTTCAATTCATCCTCAAATAAAAAAGGAAATTCATCTTTCGTCCTACTTTCCCTATTGATTTTTTGATCCCATAACTGTGCACGAGAGATTGAGCAAGGATTTTTATACTTGCTGGGATATAAAATCTCCGTCGTTCCTCCTTTAATTTTACAATCTTGATGACGAGGACTATCACCACGCTGGGCACTTACTATCACCAGGCCAGATCCCTCATATTTTACCCTTGGATATTGACGCTTTTTAGGATCACTAGTGTAATCCATGGGCAGCTCACTCAAGGCCCCTTCAATAATTTCTCCAGAATTTTTATCAAAAAAGACACTCTCCCCCGTTGGTAAAAAAACTTCTACTTGACCCTCTTTACTTTCACGCACCCCTGGCAAACGTACTTTTGGAAAAAAAGTTATCTCCTTTTCCATCGTCCGAGAAGAATCATAGGTCTTTCCAAAAGGCTGCTCCCTAACAGTAAGGTAGAGTTTGTTTTTTACCGGTAGGCCAACTCGAAACTCATACTGTCGAAAGGCCTCTGCGCCTTTCAATAATCCCCCTGGATTTATTTTGGCAGAACCATTATTTTGCACTCTGAATCCATGTAACTTCATAGTTGCCGGAGGAACTAAAATGGCCATTACCGCCGGTAATCCCGAGGCCTCTTGAATCTCCCAAGCGCGTTCAGATGAAAGGATTTTACCTTCCTCATAGTTTTTAGGAATTGCCCCATTTTTACTTAACAGTATAAGCAGATATCTTGTGCGCAGCTTTACTAGCTCTTTTTTTAAATAAATCACTTCACTGGACGACAGGCCACTACCTTGGGCCAGTTCATTTTCATATTTGGCCCCCTGTCCAATGATAATAAATGCTTCGCTGCCAAAAGTTTCACTCTTTTCCTCTTTTAATTTGGTGAAAAAATCAACATAGTCGTCCGCACCGACAACTGGTATTTCTGAAAAAAATAGTAAAATGGCCCAAAGAAAAAAAAACTGCCCCATAATAGTCTCTCGGCATTATGGGGCAGGTAGTTAAGTGCGATTTAAGAGAATTTAAGAGAATTTTAGTTAAAACATATACTCGACATAAGCAGTATAGCTCATGCGATCAAAAAAATCCTTTTTCTCTTTATTTGCCAAATCAGATAGCTCAGCATTTCCGACAAAAGTAATTTCTGGCCCCCATTTATAAACCACATCAATTCCTGGATCATGAGTTGTCGTGGAGGATACAATGGTAGTACGAAGATATGCATCGACAGTAAATGGTTCAATTATGGTATAACCTGCCTCAATATAGTTTTCAGTAGTATTAGTGGCCGGCCCAGTTATTGGCGTATCTTGCTTTAATAGACAAAGATCTAAAAGATAAAAATCATTGGCCGTAAAAGTAATATCTGGAATCAGTTGAAAAAACTTAGCTGCATGTTGAGGACTATTTGCTCCGGCCGCTAAACCAAACTCTAAAGAAACTTTTTCTGAAATTTTATAAGTATATCCGGCACGAGCATTGGCCAAATACTCTTCGACGTCTTCTTTTTTATTGTTGGTATAGACAGTATTTGGCTGCTTGTAGAGCATCACCGCTCGGATTCCAATATCTCCAACTTTAGCAGTTGCTCCTGCTCCTAAATCAACATTTACTGCCGGCAATTTTAATAAGTCATAACGATAGACTTGGTCAATAACTCGTCCAAAGTCAAAAGTTATTTTGTCAGAATAATGATAAGTTCCATATGCACGCGCCCAATAAACCCCCGGATGGCCAGTTGCTTTTCCTTCATCCAAGTCAGCATGTTTGGTTCCTACACTCATAAAACTCTTTTGGGCATAATCCATTCGTGAATGAAAAGACCAGTTATCTGAAGTACGTCCATCAACCAAAAAACGGAAATATGGCATAGTCAATTTACTACGAGTCTCTGGATGATAATACAGACGCATATAGCCTGAAAATTGCAAATACTCTTTTTTATCCTCAGTAAAATAGACCTTATAACCTGCCGCCGGAATTTTTTCTCCCCGAAGTGCTACTGTCGTATCTTTTTTCTCGCCGTCAGCGGGCTTCTTTTCTTCGGCCCAAAGAGTTGATGAAATAACAAACAAAAACATTACGCTCAACAAAACTTTCATTATTTTTATCCTCCATTTAGTTTTAGTTGAACTATTAGATCAGACAACCAGATTGGATGGCAAGTCTAAAATTGAATTGAAATAAGAGGGCCTCCGGGCCGCTTTAAGTTTTATCCTAAACGGGCCGGAGGCCAGATGCCAAAACTACGCATGCGAGCTTACTTACTCAAGATGTTGACGGTGCTTGTTCTCCAAATAACTGTCCCACTTTTGCTGCGGAGTTTGCTCCGAGTCTGAGGCAGCATTGGTGGCCGCGACATCCCTCTGTTGAAGCTGAGAACTTGAACAGGAAACATTTAACAGCAGTAAAACCATAAAGGCCAAAAGGTTCTTTTTCTTCATAGAACTCTCCTTTGTATTCTGGCAGAGAACTTAACGGCAGTTTTTAAGAAAACTTTAGCTTTTTGTTCGGCCATTATGCGTTTTTTCAAATAATCACAATTTTTTAAGTACTTGCGCAGTTCGAGGAGGAAGATAAAGGGACAAATAATTGGTGGCGGCATCTCCCTTTTGGGCCTTGCCATTTTTATGAGTATGATGGATTTGATTTTCTCGAATATTTTCATAACCTCCAAAGCGAAAACTATCACTATTGAAAAGCTGAATATACTCTCCTTCTGTCACCTTAATCTTATAATCATATAACGCTTTAGATGGATGGAAATTAAAAACAAAAATCACCCCACTGCCTCGGGTAAAAGCAATCACATGATCATCACAGTGTGAATGTAACAACTCGGGACGATCAGCATCTAACAAGCGATAGTCACGAATAAAATTCACCATCTCACGATCAAATTGCCCTAAAAATTTATAGCAAAGATTCCCATCATCCACTAAATGCCACTGGCGTCTGGCATACTTGTATGACCAACCATTGCCTTCTCGCGGAAAATCAATCCACTCCGGATGGCCAAATTCATTCCCCATAAAATTCAAATATCCACCGCGGCCAGCGGCAATGGTAATAAGTCGAATCATTTTATGCAAAGCAATTCCCCGATCTACCGCCAAATTGCGATTAAAGATCGACATATTGGTATACATCTCTTTATCGGAAAGCCAAAAAATTATGGTTTTATCCCCTACTAGTGCTTGATCATGCGACTCGGTATAAAAAACTGTTTTTTCATCTTGCCGAAAATTAGTTAATACCCCCCATAAAGAGTCCATATTCCACTGATCATCAGAACTTCCCTTTAAAAGAGAGATCCAAAAATCTGGCAATCCCATGCCCAGACGAAAATCAAACCCCAATCCGCCATGCTCGGGAAGTACTCCAATCCCAGGCATTCCACTAACATCTTCTGCAATCGTAATTGCATCATGCTTAATCTGATGAATCAGACGATTGGCCAGAGTTAAATAAGTCACGGCCGGAAGATCCACTTCATGATTAAAGTAGTCATGATAATTTAAAAAGGCCTTTCCTAATCCGTGATGATGATAAAGCATGCTGGTGACACCATCAAAGCGAAAACCATCAAAGCGAAACTCTTCCATCCAATATTTGCAATTTGAGAGTAAAAAATGAATTACCTCATCCTTACCATAATCAAAGCATTTAGTATCCCAGGCCGGATGATCTCCCTTTCCCCCACCATGAAAAAATTGATGAGTAGTTCCATCAAAACGGCCCAATCCTTCCACTTCATTTTTTACAGCATGAGAATGGACGATATCCATGATAACTTTAAGGCCATATCCATGGGCCTTATCAATAAGTGCTTTCAAATCATCGGGGGTACCGAAGCGAGAAGAAGGGGCAAAAAAATTAGAAACTTGATACCCAAAAGAACCATAGTAAGGGTGCTCTTGAATGGCCATAATCTGTAGGACATTGTAACCAGATTCCACCACGCGCGGCAAAATATTGGCGGCAAACTCATTATAGCTGGAAACTTTATATTCTGTACTACTCATTCCCACATGTGACTCATAAATCACCGGGGCATCTTCAAAAACAGGTGATTGATTAACAAATCGATAAGAAGAATCAGGATGCCAAACCGTTCCGTTAAATCCCTTAGTGGCCGTATCTTGCGTCACGTAGTTGGCATAAGTGGGAATACGCTCCCCCATTCCGCCATCCCAATAAATCTTTAGGCGATAACGATCGAGATGTTTAATTTTATCGCCTCCAATTTTCAACTCCCAATTGCCACCATCACTGATCCGCTGCATTTTATACTCAATGCTTTCGTGCCAGCCATTAAAATCACCAATCAAAAAAATCGCATATGCATTAGGTGCCCACTCTCGCAAATACCAGACATCTTCACTTAAGCTTTTGCGTAATCCAAAGTATCGATGGCCATTGGCAAAATCAATTAAACTATCTCCACCAGTTAGGCGCGCCTCTGTTTCTTTCCAGTGGCCAATCTTATACTTGATCGCATCAGTAAGTGGTGCCAAGTATGGATCATTTTTTATAATCAGTGGAATATCTTGAGCTTCATCCTCACACATCCCTTTGCGAACTATTCTTTTGCTATGCTTATTTTTCATGGAATCAACACTTCCTTGTGAAGAGAGAATATAATACAATAACATAAACTGAAAGTTATACACCAGAAAATCCTTAGGAAATTTTATGAAACACATTCTCCCCTTTATTGCGCTACTTACCTTTCTTGGACAAATTTCTCTGGCCGATGATGTCTACGTAGTTATTCAAAAAAAACAGGAAGCAAAAAAAAACAAAGGGTGGAATCTAGCAGATTGGATGGCCACCAAACGAGAGATGCGTTTAATGGATCAATGGCTTGCCCTTAATAGCTCGGCCACTAAATTTGAATTTTTTCTCAGCGGAATTTTTGGAAAATATGATTATAAATTAGATAGCGAAACTCAAAAAAAGGAATTTTCCCAGAGCGGAGGACGTTTTGGTATGTATTTTTCCATTCTGGGATTAGAAGGAAGCTACCTTCAAGCAGACGAAAAATTCACCTATTGGGATGCGGCCCTCGCACTACGCTTACTGGGAAGATCGGCACAAGGGACCAACCTAACAATTAAATATGGCATGCAGTCTAAAGAGTTTAGTGGTGAACAAGAATTAGGTTTAGCAAAAAATAATTTTCTAGATAGCAATCTTACTCTATACCTCATTGGTTTTATGGGGGTAGATGGTGGTTACAAGCTTATTTTTCAAGATACCTCCTCCAAGAATTTTTCAGTAGAAGGATCTACCTGGGAGGCGGGACTTTTTATAGAGTCTGGATTTATCCGCTTATATGGAAAATGGTTTGAGGAGACTACTGATTTATCCAAAGATGGCCTCAAAAACACTGTTGTCCGCAAAGGACTTAAGTATGGTGCCACCTTTTTCTTTTAGTAACCGTCCACGAGGTAGAATATGCTAGACAAATATTCAATCCTAATAGTTGAAGATATTCCTGTTCAAGCAAAAAAGTTGCAATATGTTTTACAAAAGTTAGGCCACAACGTAGTTTGGAAGGAAGATGGCGTTTTAGCGTATGAAGAATTGCAAAAAAATAGTGAGCGCTATCATCTGGTCATTTCCGATTATCAGATGCCCAACTGGGATGGTATCCAGCTTCTAGAGGCCATAAAACTCAATGACAAACTAAAAAAGATTCCCTTTATTTTGCTTACTACCATTGAGGATGAAAATATTTTTTTTAAATCATTACAACTAGGGGCCAGTGAGTTTTTAAATAAGCCATATCGCCAGGAAGAGCTAAAATTGCGTTGTCAGAATTTAATTTTGCTCTATGAGTATCAATCTCTTATCGAAAAAGAAAATCAAAATCTTTTTAACGAACTGTTAGAAAAAAATCAAATTTTAGAGCACAAATTGGCAGAACTAAGTAAAACACATACGCAGCTTCAACAAATGCAGACCGATTTAGTGCAAGCATCTAAAATGGCATCACTGGGAACCATGGGTGCCGGCATGGCCCATGAAATTAATAATCCGCTAACAATCATTAAATCCTACAATAGTCGACTAAAGGCCATCTTAGATAAAGAGGAATTTGATAAGACGCGTGTTGATAAGATAAATACCAGTATAGATAATGCTGTCAACCGCATCATGAGCATTGTAAAACACCTAAAGGCCTTTGCTCGCAACGAAAAAATTTCTGATTCGGAACGTGCCACCATAGACATAAATCAACTCCTTTCTGATTTACGCGACTTTTATGGCGGCCTTGTTATTTCAAATAATATTACCGTTTCTGAACAATTTTTTTCAGGAGACTATAAGTTATTTGGGTTTCGTACTGTATACGAACAAATTTTTCTCAATTTAATCAATAATGCTATTGATGCCATGGAAACCTCTCCTGTAAAAACCTTAGATATTTCCACGGAATTGATTGATGATAATCAAAAAATTTTGGCCACCATTCGCGACAGTGGACGCGGAATACCTAAAGAGATTATGGACAAAATCTATGATCCCTTTTTTACAACCAAGGCCCCCAATAAAGGCACTGGCCTAGGAATGAGCTTGGTTCGCAGCTACCTAAAAGAGTGTAATGGCACTATTTCCTGCCAAAGCGAACCAGGCAAGACAGAATTTTTCTTAACCTTTCCTATTTATACAAACAATAGCAAGGATACAAAACAATGAACAACGAAGATCAAGAATTTTTAGAAACGCTCAAAGAAGAGTTTTTTGCCGAAGCAGAGGATTCACTTGATGAATGCGAAAAAATATTAATGAATCTTGAATCAAAGTCCGCAAAAAGTGAAGATGTAAAAAACTATAAGCGCATTTTGCATTCGATGAAAGGCAGTGCCCATGCAGTTGATTTAAAAAAACTAGCAGAGGCATTACATAAAATGGAAGATCTAATCCAAAATGGTGATGAGCCGAAGGCCATTGATCTTAGTCTTAAATTCATTGACCTCATCAGATCTTTTGTTGAGCTTGCTCGCCAAGGTGAAGATGCCAAGGCATGTTCTGATCTGGCCGCAATTATTCCCGATATCCACAAATAAGTACAACTCACATCAAAATTTTAAAAACGATTTTTTTTATCTTTTTATTAAAGCAGTTGATATTTCCCAGGCCAGGCATATGAATATAATTGGGAGGAAAAAAAACGAACTCGCCACTTCTTAAAACCACTTCGGAAAAATAATTATGCTTGAGCAGATAAAAATTTACATCTCCGATTCGCGGAGAATCTAGTCGCTCTCCCACATCTTCCATAAAAGCAACACGACAATTCTCCAATCCTTCTATCGCCAACTGTAAATCTGCATACATTTCATGAGCTTCAAATTTACACTCTTCAAGCGGCCGAGGAAAATAATCTTCCACTATTGCATAAAGACGATCTCCATCAATAATATGCTTACCTACCGAAATCGTTTTTAAATCGTTTTGTTTTATAAAATCCAAAATTTTATCCAACTCCGGGATGTTAGAATAATTACGAAGATTGCTTACTTTATCTAAAATCATAAATTTATCCTCTCCTTGAAATCAAAAGCTTGCTTGTAGCTGTAGTCCGACCACATGCTTGGAATAGGTATAGCTTTCTTCATCCTTTGATATATTAGAAATATAATCATAGCTAAGCGTGGCACTTATCTTTTTCCAAATAGTGTGTGAAATAGAAAAGTATGGATTTATATTAAATTCTAATCCACGCACTGATGATTGTTTGAGTGTATCTAGCGCCGATACAGCTCCACCTATTTTCATAGAAAATCCCCACGGCAGGCCATTTAGCATATAGTTCACTCGCAAGACATAGTAAGCATAGTCATAGTAATCATTATCATAACTATAAGCATCATAGGCCAGTGCATACACCATTAAATTTACTCCGGACATTTTTTGAATTTGTGTGAGGCCCAATCCCAACGCATGGCCATCATATCCATCATCGTGTTTATTGATAAACTTGTAGTTACTTTTTATGATTGTGCTGCCTTGTTTAAAATAATTGATCTCTTCCTCTAGGGAAATTTTAAGATTTTGACTATCCTCCTCATATTTCTCCTGAGCATTAATGTCTCGGGCCTCATACATATAGTCTAAATTTAAATATAGATAGGAGAGTTTAGAAAAAAGTGAATGTTCAAGTTTAGTTTGTATTCCTGGACTAATCGTATACCCGTCGTTGACTATAACACTACTTTTTCGATTATCATGATTGGTATAAGTTAAGGCCAACGCAGGATATACTAATAAACGTTTAGCAAAAAGAAAGCGATATTTTCCAGCAAAAGAAGTATCATAGATGATTGATGAATACTTCGTGGCGGTAGCATTGCTATCTTCCGAAGCGGCCGTAACATTGGTGTCATATTTTATTAGCTGGCCTAACGATAACTCCCAACGACTCTCCGGCAGCTCTCGGCCACTGGCCAAAATGTTGTTTGCCAAATCATAAAATTTTTTAATCTCTTTATATCTCTTAGTTATATCTATTTTCACTTGAGGATCATCGGCAATCTTCAATCCCTCCTCTAGCGCCGGCAAGACTTTAGTTTGTACAATTTTTTGGACAAACTCTTTTTTGTATCGAACCCTTTTTCCTTTTTTGCTAATTCTTTCTTGTTCACCCAATTGAAGATATAATTCGCCCACCTGCAAATGAGAGACCGCAATTAAATTAGCATTCCCGCCATTTTTAATCAGCTTTAAATAGTATGAACCGGCATTCTTATAGTCATTTAAAAGTTGATAAATATGCGCGACATAATATAGCGAAGAATCGACTTTAAAATTTCTCTCTGCTGATTTTTTAAATTCTTCAATGGCATCATTTAGTTTATTGATCGCATAGAGAACTTGTCCGTACTCATACGCAATCTCTTCCGTTTGGTATTTCAATTTTAATGCCTGCAAAAAAGCATCCGCTGCCTTATCATATTGATTGGTTCTGCTATAGGCCAGGCCCAAAAGATAATACTTTTCAGCAACTACTTTACCGTCTGCACTCAAAGAGTCTGCAATCTCCGTCGCCAATTCGATGGCCTCAACATATGCTTTTTTGGCAAATAGTCGTTGCGCTTCTTCCAACCGCTCTTTGGCGCTACCGACGGCGAGAACAGTCTTATCTGTTGCGGAAGAGGCAGTGGCAGTCGTCGCAGTAGTACTGGCCTCTTCCGCAGACGCAATTATCGGCCAGCACATCCATATGATCACTAAAAAAAAAGACATAGTTGATGGTAAGATGAAAATGTCTTTTTGAATATCAAAAAAAATTTACCGAACTATTGACCTATTTTGAAATGAAAGCGAACAGGTGCGATGAGGGGAGGTGGGACATCTGCCGGAGGAAGTGTAGTGTTGATAGTTCCATCATCAACAGGGTAATCTAGTATTCCATCATATGTGTCACCTTCAAAAAGGGTTCTATCATATATTGTCTCTGTCGCCACTATTGGGTATATTACTGGATCATAATAGATCTCCCCAGGAGGCCGAACCTCGTAGGTCGTACTATAAATGTTGGGAATTAACGCCGGATAAATTCCACCAACAGATGCGGGCCGGGGAAAACGAACATCTCCAATCAAATTAGTTCGCTCACCAGCGGTAGGCCCACTACTGCCCATGTAATTTGTTGCAGCATTAGCAAAAAAATCAGGCGAATTTTTCACAATCTCTGGGCGAATATATTCTCCTGAACGCATATCTACAAATCCTCCAGAGGAAGGAATTGGTACTGCAACACTACTATGCTCGTTTTTTTTGTCAAAAGTTGCTACGGCCAAACGCTCCTCAGCAATCTTTTTATCAACTGCTGTTGTCTCATTTTCAAATTGCTTTCGGTTTAATCCAGGAGGAATCGGCGCACGAAAAGAGCTAGTTTCTTTACTCTCTTTTTTACCAACTTCTCCATTGATCATTTGTTGATCATTTTTTAAAAGTTCCAACTGTGCGGGAGAAATTTTAATTGGAGGAGTGGCCGCAGACCTTTCCGGAGCAACTCCTGAAAATTCTCCTCGTCGAACAACGACCGCCTCTTTGCTGGCCAAAATTTTATCTAAGATCTTTTGAGAATAATTGTTTCGCTCAGACGCACCTCTTCCCTCCTCCAACTTGGCCATTGCAACCGCACCAGAGAAAGTGATTAGAGCGGTCTTTTTTGTTTCTGCAAAATAATCCACTTGAAAATCTGTACCTCGAACTCCCATGGCCGCGTTGGGAGTTTTTACAAACAGTTTACTTTTATCTTTTTCCTCTATCTCCATATAGTTTTTGGTTACCTGAGAGCGCAATTTCCCATTAATGAGTGTAATAATTCCCGGATCATTTTTAGAAAAAGCAGTTATCGCCATTTTGCTGTTAGGCCCTAAACTCATCTGCGACTTATCCAAAAAAAGCAACTTGATAAAACTTTTATCATTGGTCTGAATCATTGTACCTATTTCTAATTCATCGTTTGGTTTCACCACAAACATCTGGTTATTCTTTTTATCCAGTGCCCGCACTTCACCCTTGACAATAATAGCAGTTGCCACCCCTTCGCCAGCAAAAGAAGTTGAAAAAAACAGGCAGAGCGCCACCAAAGAAAAAGAAAGTGTTATTGTTTTGTTCTCAGTTATCATATAAGGCCCCCATATATAAAGTCGTCAAACCGGATATCTAATTATAGATAATAAAATCGGTAAAATTCAAATCTGCTTGCAATGGCGTTGGATCTGCCTTCAGTTCCCCTATGCTCGGCAAACCGCATTCTGCGCCTGCATATCCGATTACCCGAATCGGCGCTAAAGTATGATCCAGGGGCAATATCATCGTAGTCTCGGTCGTGGGATATGATTGCAGACTGACACAAGGAAAGCGTTCTAGATAATTTTCGATCAAAGGATCCGATATTGCGGTAATATCCGAAACAAGAGGCCCCGCATTAACCCCTACAATAAAGCGTGCCGAGTATAACGCTACCCCGGCCATCTTTGTGAACTTTGCGCGCTTTAATTCTGTTGAACCAATTTTTGCTGGAAATATTTCTTTAAATTTAGCATCATTCAAACAAGTGGACTTGCTTAATAAAAAATCTACGCTGTTTAACTCGGAAGATACCTCCAACAGCGCAACTGCACAGTAGGCACTGCTGGGAACACTGTTATAAACCGGTTGATACGGATTTCCCGCATCCGTATTAGGCCATAAAATAAGATAAAAAATCCACGAACTATTAACCGGCATACTACGCTCTAAGTAATCAGGAGGACTGCCTCCATCAGCGGGATAAATTCCTCGAAGGGAGATGTATTCCGACCAACGCAGCTCATTCGTAAGACGATCAACCGCAAACAAAATCATAGTGTAGTAGTTCGGTGGCACCACATTAACATCCCCAGAAACAAGATCTCCTGTATAAAAACGCACTTCCGCCGATTCCTCCTCCACTCCGCTACCACAGGAAAAAAGAGTAAAAGAGAAAAAAAGAAAAAGTAAAATGGTGACAGATGCTTTCATAATAACTCCTAGATGAGTGCGCCCACAGTTACTATGCAGAACCACGCATCGCACCCATCTTTACATTCTATAGCATTCTTGTCGGATATTTTTCCCTTTAGCCTAAATTATAAAACGGCCTGGACACTTGCCTGTTTTAAGTAAGTTATCATCACCCTCCGCTACCTCCTTAATCTAGTTATTTTTTATTTATTTGACTTTTTCTGCCAACTCTTCAAGGCGGCCACAGCTAATCAATTGTCTTTTAGAAGCGAAAAATGATAGATTTACTTCTCGAATTTTAAATTTAATTTTTTCTATTACTGTTATTTCACAGTTAACAAATTTTTACTGGAGGTATTTTCATGAGAGCGAATGGATGTAAATATGGAACTCACCGCGTAATTTCCCCCAGCGGGGCCCTTCCGCAAAATGCACAAAAAGTTGATAATTCGCTTCCCATTTATGATAACGAAATCCTAGTAGAAGTAGATACTCTAAATATCGATGCAGCTTCCTTCCGCCAAATTAAAGAATCTGTTAAAGGAGACATTGAGGGAATTAAAAAAACTATTTTAGGAATTGTTTCCGAACGAGGCAAACAACAAAACCCAGTGACGGGTTCGGGTGGAATGCTCCTGGGAACCATCAAAGAGATTGGCAATAAACACCCAAACCCTCGCAAATTTAAAGTCGGCGATAAAATTGCAAGTCTGGTCTCTCTCTCTTTGACACCACTTAAAATCGAAAAAATCATTGAGGTTTTTCCTGGGCGTGATCAAGTAAAAATTAAAGGACATGCTGTTTTTTTTGAATCAGGAGTGTTGGCAAAAATTCCCGCCAACTATCCCGAGACTCTTGCATTGGCAATCTTAGATGTGGCCGGGGCACCGGCACAAGCACTGCGATTAGTTAGGCCAGGAATGAATGTTGTCATCATTGGCGCCGGTGGAAAATCAGGAAGTATCTGCTGCGCCGTTGCTCGCGATATTCTGAAACACAGTGGAAAACTAATTGCTATTCAGCCATCCGAAAAAGGATGTCAACGTCTCCGTACACTGGGATATTGCGATGAGATTTTACAAGTGGATGCTACCAATCCAGTTGCCTGCATGAAGGCCGTCTCAGAAGTCACCCGTGGTGAGATGGCCGACCTTGTTATCAACTGTGCACCCGTTGAGAATACGGAGATGTCATCCATCATGACGGCAAAATTAGCTAACAGCACTGTTTACTTTTTCACCATGGCCACCAGTTTCACTAAAGCAGCATTGGGAGCGGAAGGAATTGGTTCTGACGCCCTTTTAATTGTTGGCAATGGCTATGCTCCCAACCATGATGAAATTGCGCTGGAAGTTATCAATAGACATCCAGAACTACGTGAGCTATTTGAAAAAGTTTACGCTTAAGTAGCGCCTTTTTGTAATGAAGACATTAGCTTTTATCGGCTCTGATAAAAATGCAGGAAAAACCACTGCTTTAAACTATGTTTACCGTCAACATCAACGAACTGCTAATGTCTTATGTTTACTCTCTATTGGAATTAACGGTGAGAGCGTTGATAGTTACGAAGGATCTGAAAAACCACAGATCACTATTTTCCCTGATAGTTTTTTTGTAACTGCCGCCGACCATTTGGCCTCCCACCCTGGGAAATATGCCACTTGTGGTATATTTGGCCGCCCAAGCTTTAAAAAAAATTGGATTTTTGCTAAGGCACTTACCTCTTTTAATATTGTACTGGAGGGCCCTAATGAGGCCTCTGAAATCTTGCTTATCAAAAAAGAGCTTCATCAATACAATCACAAAATGATAATTCTTTTAGATGGATCCATCGATCGACAATTTATTGCCAATCCAAAAATTACTGATGGTATCTATTTTTCGCTGCTCATTAGTGAACGAACGACGCAATTAAAAAAAGCACAAAACTTACTCGATCCCCTTACTTTTCTTGCCTGCCCAGAAAATACAAAAGAGATCATTGCCAAGGAAATCGGCCGGCATAACGGGTCCTTAAAATCACTACTAATTGATGGACAAAATATTCTTCATGCTGGAAAATTGGCCCCTTTTTTAGATGAGGAATTAAGAAGTATGGCATTAGAAAACGCCAGTGAAAAACTTTTTTTGTATTTAGATGGTGCCTTTACCAAAACACTCTTTTCCTACCTAAAGGCCACTCAGATTAATGTTGTTATTGATAACTTTACTCAATACCAAATGATCTCCACTTCCGAGCAACAAGAATCTTCCCTGCGTTTTTATCTCTATAATCCAGTAAATGTACTGGCCATCTTTTTAAATCAAGAGAGCAAAATGATTAATTTAAAAATCCCTCCCAATATTCCCGTGTATAATCTATTTCAAGAGGATTGCAATGAAGTTAGAATTTAGACAGGAACTAATTAATAGCGCATTATACGAGGAGCTTGGTTTTTCCGAATATCTACATCTATTTTCTACTAATATTCCAACACTTCCTTTTAAAGTTTTACAGGCCATGGAACTTGAACATGCTAAGGCACACTTTAAAGAACTCTCCTCTCTTTTTGAAATTGCTAAAAAAAGAAGCTCCGAACTAAACAGCGTTATAAGTATTTGCAAGCTTTTACCAAACCTAGATGACATTTTGGTGAGTTGGAAAAATCGCGCTATAGATCAATATCAAATTTTTCATTTAGGGCAATATATCTCAGAATCGCTCAAGCTTATTGGCGAAGAGATACATTTTGCCAAAACACAATCCGATCGCCATCTTTTAAATCGCATTTTGAAAATTTTAAAAGAATATACTACTGGAGATTTTTCTAAAATTACTCTCTCTCGATCTGAAGAAAAAATAAAAAATGATCTCAACGAACAAAACAAGCTTATTGAAAAACTACTTGTGGAATATGAGCAGGCCATTTTAAAAGAGACTTCTTTGTCAATGACCTACCCTTTTCCTAAAGAGATAAGTTTAAACGATCACCGCCTAAAAAAAATTGAAAAATCCACACTAGTCTCTCTATCACTCTCTGTTAATTTTTATAAAATTAATTACCTACTGCCAGCAAAAATAGATAAGGCCCTTGAAAAGAAAAAAAGCATCCAAGCAGATTTTGAGTCCTCAATGAGAAAAAAAATGTTCATGCTAAATGAAGCACTTTTTCAATTCCATGAGGCCTTTCTAACTATCTACATCAATCGCAAAGAAATCACTTACAATTACCTGCTCCTCTTTACCGCGGCCAATAATGATTTGGTTTTTCCAACAATCTGCGAGGAAGTAAAACTTTCTATTTGCGAAGCAAAACTCCCATGCCTCAACTGTACTACGACTCAAGGCATCGGCCATGTTCCTCTAAACATCAATTTAGAAAAAGGGAGTAATCTACTCTATGGGCCCAATATGTCTGGCAAAACAACTACTCTTAAGGCCCTTTATTTTCATTTGATGCTCACTTCAGTAGGTCTGCCTGTTCCGGCCAAAAGATTGGAAACAAACTTTCCATCCAATATTGCCATCCATATAAAAAATTCTGGCAGCCTTAGGCAACATCTCTCCTCTTTTGGAGAGGAGTTGGCCTTTTTTGCCCAAAAACATTTATCCTCATCTTTTATCTTTGTTGATGAAATGTTTAACTCCACTAATCCAATAAGTGCCGTCCAGTTATCAAAAATCTTTCTAGATAAATTCAGCCGTGAAAACTTGATCTTTTTTTGCACCTCTCAATACCCGGAACTTTTTAAAAACAGTGCTTATAATCTGTATAAAATGGACGATATCTTTTCTAAGCATAGTTTTGATGACATTGAAAACAAACTGGATTCAATTAAGTTCGATGGCATCATTGATCTGACAAAAAAAATGCCTTATACCATTACAAAAATTACCAATTTTGATAGCACGAAAAGTACCTTAGAAAATCAGAAGGCCATTTATATGGCCTTGCACTTTCCCTTTGATGAAGATATTAGGGCACAGCTAAAAAATATTATCAAGCACAGTTAATAATTACACTCCCGTTGCAACTTTTGTGATTCTTATTTTTTTGACGAACTGGCCCAAAGCGGTGGATAATATTTCAATATATAAATTACTCCAGGCATCATGCAGATGCTCATCTCTGCGCAATGGGAAGATATTTTTATGGCCAGATTAAAAATTGATCCAAAACAAACTAAACAGGTCAAAGCACTTTCATTTAAAATTGCTAAGGATATTCAAAAATTTATAGATAAACATTCCTCTGTTTCAGTGGAGCGCTCCATTCTTCGGCTTTATGGGGTAGATGGTGTTAATGCTGATAATACCCCGTTACCAAACGTTGTGGTTGATTTTTTTAAGACAAAAAAAATGCTAGACAACGGAATTTCTCCACTATTTGCCGCCGCCATGCTGGTGGCCAACCGTGATGCACAAACTACAGCAAAAATCATTGCTGATAATCTTTTAGATCTTGAGCAAATGAAAAAAATATCTCCTGGTGATATTAAACAAAAAGAAAGCGAGCTTTGCGAACAGGCAATTGGTGTACTAGACAAAACCCGTCTAGTTAAAAACGATAAGCGCAATACTTTCGGAAATCCACCATCTCCGTGGAAATATCTAATTGTGGCCACTGGAAATATTTACGAGGACCGCACTCAGGCAATTTCAGCGGTAGAATCAGGGGCAGATATCATTGCAGTTATCCGTTCTACTGCGCAGTCGCTACTTGATTACGTTCCCTATGGGGCAACCACTGAGGGTTTTGGGGGAACCTTTGCTACTCAGGAAAATTTTAAAATCATGCGTAAAGCATTGGATGATGTCTGTTCCCGTATGAAGCGCTATGTTCGCTTAGTTAACTACTCTTCCGGACTATGTATGTCTGAAATTGCCAGTTGTGCGGCCATCGAACATTTGGATATGCTATTAAATGATTCCATGTACGGAATACTATTTCGCGACATCAATAGTCAGCGAACTTTTATCGATCAATATTTTAGTCGCCTCATTTGCGCCCGCGCAAAAATTATTATCAACACGGGAGAAGATAATTATCTTACTACTTCAGACGCCGTGGAAAATGCTTATACCGTTACTGCCTCACAATTAATTAATGAGGCCATGGGAAAATTGGCATTACTAACTGACGCCCAGTTGGGACTAGGCCATGCCTTCGAAATTAATCCTAAGGTAGAAAATGGTTTTTTATATGAACTAGCGCATGCACAACTGGCCAAGGAACTTTTTCCGAATGCTCCCTTGAAATATATGCCTCCCACCAAGTATAAAAGCACTGATATCTTTTTTTCTCACGTAATGGATACAATGTTTAATTTAAGCTCTATTACAACTCATCAGGGAATTCATCTGGCAGGAATTTTGACTGAGGCCATCCACACTCCGCTGATGCAAGATCGTCTCTCAGCACTTAAGAGTATCAATTATGTCTTTCATACCGCGAAATCACTCGGAGATGAAATTGAATTTAAAAAAGATGGTATTATCGAAAAAAGGGCCAATCAGGTTTTGTCTGAAGTTGAAAAATTTTTAGAAGAAATTAGCGACTCTGGACTAATGAAGGCCATTGCTGCAGGTAAATTTGCCAATATTAGACGTTCGCCAGATCAAGGAAAAGGCCTAGACGGAGTATTTAAAAAAGGCAATAACTATTCAAATCCGATTATGGAACGCATTGTAAAAGATGGGGTGATCGATGGATAAACAAGTTAGCGAAAATGTCACCACTAATAACCTGATCAAACCATATGGAGATACTTTAAATGACGGAGTGATACAAGTCTCCTTTACTCTGCCCGTGGAGCTTTCCGCGAAGGCAAAAAAAGCGGCAGAACTGTATTTAGAAAAACTCAATCTTACCGAAGTGCAAATCTCTTTTGCCGAGAAACTAACTGATGGTTTTACTTTTTTTGTGGCCTACGGGAAGGCCATCCCCTCTCTTGATTATAATAGCGTAGAGGCCACCGAAGTTAGCGTTTTAAAAATGAATTTTTATGAAATTAATAATCTGATAAAGATGAAACTTAATCGTAAGCTAATTGTTGTAGGGGCCACTATTGGAACTGATGCTCATACCGTTGGTATTGACGCTATTATGAATATGAAAGGCTACGATGGAGATTATGGCCTTGAACGCTATCCGGAGATAGATGCCTATAATATGGGTTCCCAAGTAACTCCAGAAGCTCTCCTGAAAAAAGCGTTAGAAGTAAAAGCTGATGCTATTTTGGTGTCGCAAACAGTCACTCAAAAAGATGCTCACATCCGCAATTTTACCGAATTCATAGAACTATTAGAGGCCGAACAATTGCGCTCACGCTTTTTAATCTGTGCCGGCGGGCCACGAGTCTCCAATGATCTGGCCTGTGAATTGGGTTATGATGCCGGATTTGGCCCAGGAACACTTCCTTCTATGGTAGCTTCCTATCTAATTACCACCCTTATTGAACGCAAAGGAGTCTCCCATGTTAACAAATAAAAATAGTGAAAAAGCAAAATTAAAATTAGAACGCTCTGAAAAACTATACGAGGAAGCTTTGACATTGGTTCCGGGGGCCGTTGCCGGAATAAGACGCCCTTATAATTTTGTTCCCGGAGAATATCCTATTTTTTTTAAAAGCGCTAAGGGAGGTCGGGTTACTGATGTGGATGGAAATGAGTATATTGACATGCTCTGCGCTTACGGCCCAATCATCATAGGCCATCGAGAAAAAGAGATTGATGATGCGGTCATTGCACATATTCAAAATAATGGATTTTGCATGTCACTTACGCAAGAGATTCAAAACCAATTGGCCTCAAAGTTAAAATCTCTCATTCCCTCTTGCGAAAAAGCTGCCTTTGTAAAAACGGGTTCCGATGCCACGTCGGTGGCCATTCGTATAGCTCGTGGTTTTACGGAGAGAACAAAAATTTTACGCTGTGGATACCATGGTTGGCATGATTGGTGCGTGGAGGTCAAAGGTGGAATTCCCCCTAAACTTTATGAAGATATTTTCGAGTTTGAGTATAATAATTTCGCTCAAGTAGAGTCGCTCATTAAGCTTCACAGCAAAGAAGTGGCGGCAATTATTGTTACCCCTGTAGGACATCCCTTGGCGCACGAAGTGGAAATGCCAAAAAATAATTTTTTGCAAAATTTAAAAGAACTTGCGCATAAAAATGGATCTCTATTAATTTTTGATGAGATTCGCAGTGGTTTTAGAGTAAATTTAGGAGGAGCACAAAAAGAGTTTTCGGTAACCCCAGATCTTTCCGTCTTTGGCAAAGCACTGGCCAACGGTTACCCCATTAGTGCCGTCGTCGGGCGAGCAGAGGTCATGGATATGTTAGTGAGCAAAGTGTTTTTAAGCTCTACTTTTTATCCTAACAGTTTAGAACAAGTGGCCGCGCTTAAAACTTTGGAAATTTTAGAACGTGATAAAATTTTAGATGCCATAAAAGAGAAGGGATTGCGCTTTGCTTTGAAAGTTGAAAAAATAATTACTAACTCCCAAATTGATTGCCATTTCTCCGGCGGCCCATGGATGCCTTTTATAACCTTCAATCAGGACGATAAAAAACTTTATAAAAAGTTAAGGCCGGCATTTTACACTCATCTAATTCGTAGTGGCGTTTTTTTACAACCCTATCATCACGGATATATTGCCTATCGCCATAGTGATAAAGATTTAGATTACACCATCGAGATGATTGAAGAGGGGCTGCACAATATAAAAAAACTAATTTAATAGATTTTTTCTATAATTTATAATTTGAAGGAATGCCTATGAGTAACCATAATCCAGAAAATCATTTAATCATTTCGTGTGCGGTAATTGGAGCGGAAGTTTCTGAGGCCGTTTATCCACATATTCCTCGCAATCCTGAGGAATTAGTAGAATCAGCAGTAGCGGCCGTAGCGGCCGGTGCTTCCATAATTCATCTGCATGTGCGCGATGATAATAATCTCCCGACTCAAAGTGTCGAACGCTTTGCTCTCGTTTCAAAAAAAATTAAAGAACGCTGTGATTGCATTGTTCAATTTTCCACGGGAGGAGCGGCAGGTACACCCGTAGATCTGCGCTGTGCACCTCTTGTGCTTCGTCCCGAGATGGCCACACTCTCTCTGGGAACAATGAATTTTGGCGATGGAATTTTTGAAAATTCTGAACAGACGATTAAGTCCATTGCTAAGTCTATCGTTGAGAACGGAGTATTACCTGAATTAGAAATTTTTGATTTTGGAATGCTGGAAACTGCCTGGCGTTATCTTGCCAAAGGAATTATCCCCGCCAAGTTTCATATGGATTTTGTTTTAGGAGTTCCCGGCGGAATGAGTGGAACCATCTCCAACCTAGTTACTCTGGCCAGTAATCTTCATCCCGAGCAAAGTTGGTCGGTGGCCGGCATTGGCCGTTTCCAACTACCACTGACGATGTGTGCGATAGCGATGAATGGCCATGTACGAGTAGGAATTGAAGATAACGTATATTATCGCAAAGGAGAATTTGCAAAATCCAATGCCCAATTTGTAGAACGAGTGGCACGCTTAAGTAAGGAGGCCAATCGTCCGGTGGCCGATGTAAAAACTGCTCGTAAAATTTTAGGCCTAAAGTAATAAAGCGCAAAATAACTCGCTCAGGTAGGGGCCATCTTGGCCATCTTGTCTACATCACGAACTACTCGATGCACCGTGCGATGCGTTAATAAAAAAGTAAGATTTGCCAAATATTTTTCTTTTTACCTGCCCATTTTTTCATTTTATTAAATGTAAGTTTTTTTAGTTTTAATTCTAGTTTTATTGGCACATTAATTGCCCTAGAGGTGTTGGATTACCATCTATACTGGATACAAAATGTCTCCACTATAACAACACAACCCGGGGGGAGGTTTATGAAGAAAAAAAAGTTTCTCTATCTTCTGATCGTCTTTTTGTCTTTAGGGTGCATCTATTCAGCACCCAGTCACGCTGATGAATTTGCAAGTTTTGAACCGACATCTGATCTAAAGAACTCTTTGGCCATCAATGTCAACGAAAACGAATTGCAAATCCAGTATGGCGTTTACAGCGAAATTGAATTATCTCTCTACGATAACGATGGTGTTATTAGTTCCAATGTATCCTGGTCAATAGATGCTGAAAGCTTTGTTCCCCAGGGAATGGAGCTCGAAGACACCGTTGCCGACAAGGCACTCATCTTTGGTACACCGCAGTTTACCGAGTCATGGTGCTTTGTAATTAGAGCATCAATTGCAGAAAAAAATGTAACTACCTCAAGAGAGCTATGTATTGTGGCCGAAGATGATGAAAACATAACTCATCCTCGCTTTAAATCTGATCGCTATATGTCCGATGCTGTCATCAATCGAAACTATACCGATCATATTTTAGTAGATACAGACATTCCCTCTTTCACTTTTAGAGGAAGTGTTATCGCCTCCGGCCTTCCAGAAAATTTATCAATATTAGTTAGTGAGCAATTTAAAACTTTCAGCATTGTAGGAAAACCTCGTTTGGAAGAACTTGGAACTTACATGTTCATTCTTTCTCTTGGTGACGAGCTAACTGGAAATGAAATTTTTAAACAATTTCAAATTTCAGTAGTAAAACCAGAAGAAACGGAGACTGTGAATTGCCCAGGTGGCTACTATTACGATACAAACTTAGGGTACTGTGTACAAAATAGTTCTTCTCGTTGTCCAGATGGAACCTACTACGAACCTTCTGTTAATCAATGTGTTCAATATCCTAGTCCACCGCCAACTATAATTTGTCGCCCGGGTTACCACTTTGACCACTTTTTGGGCCAATGTGTTTTAAACTCTCATCCTCGATGCCCACTAAATTATAAGTGGGATGCTTTTGAAAATCGTTGTGTGCGCATGCCACATACTTGTTCATTTGGGGAGTACTATTCTTGGGATCGTCAAGAATGTCTCCCTATCTGGTCAACAACTTGCTCCTATGGTTATCACTATGACTATTATTTGCAGCGCTGTGTTGCAAACTACAGATCCTGCGCTTACGGTTATTACTGGGACTACTCCAGAGGTATCTGTGTTCGCAACCAAAGATTATGTGGATACGATGAGCACTGGGATCCTGTATTTGATAGATGCGTACGCAATTATCAACATTGCTCTCCCGGATATGAGTGGGATCGTTACCTTGAACGATGTGTTCGTCAAAATCGTGAACGCCTTTGTGCTCCTGGTTGGCACTGGAGTTATGAATATGATCGATGTGTAGAAGATCGGCGGCCCGCACCACGTCCAAGGCCAGAACCAAATCCACATCCACAACCTCGGCCAATGCCTGCTCCAATGCCACAACCTGAGCCTATGCCATGGCCAATGCCTGCTCCAATGCCACAACCTGAGCCTATGCCATGGCCAATGCCTGATCCGCAACCACAACCGCGTCCAATGCCAGCTCCAATGCCGCAACCTGAACCTATGCCGTGGCCAATGCCTGATCCGCAACCACAGCCTCGGCCAATGCCAGCTCCAATGCCGCAACCTGAACCTATGCCGTGGCCAATGCCTGATCC
>MEQL01000043.1:4535-29730 GCA_001770205.1 Bdellovibrionales bacterium RIFOXYD12_FULL_39_22 | reverse complement strand
CTTTTTTGATGGCCTCATCTAACATTTGATCTAATAAATCTTCGGTGGAGAGTTTGGTTTTTTTATGGGCCACAAGTCCTTGAAGTTTTTTAAATAGGGATCTAGAGTCCTTTGGCGAATTTATTCAACGGTTTCTTTCCAAGCATAGTCGCTGGGAATCACCTGTATATATTGCCGGAGAAAGCTATGGTGGGTTCAGGTGTGCCGCTCTTGCCAAACGTTTACAGGAAAACTATGGCGTTGGACTAAGTGGGGTAATCATTATCTCTCCTGCCCTTGAATTCGTACTACTTGATCCTTTCGATTACGATATCTCTCCTTGGACAGATCTTTTTCCCACTCTTGCCTTAACTGCGTACTGGCATGGAAAGTCGAAAAAATTTAGTGTAAAAACTCCAACTGCAGAAATATTGACCAGTGCCGAAAATTTTGCTCAAGACAAAATGATGCGCCTCTTGTCTCAAGGTGATACTATACCTGAAAAAGAACGAAGCACTATTTTAGAAGAGATGGCAGATTACTTAGGTCTGGACCATGAAGAAGTTAAGCTTGCCAATGGCCGCCTTCCTTTTTGGCATTATGCCAAGATGTTATTGAAAAAAGAACAGATGGTTATTGGCTTTTATGATTCTTCTGTTAAAGCACTAAATCCCTTCCCAGATCGCGAAGGCCTTCCCTATCCAGATCCATCACTGGCAGGACCTGAACGTCTATTTGCCTCTGGCATTAATGCTCATATCCGACATTATTTAAAATTAGACACTGAACGAGAATATCATCTTTTAAGTCATGAGGTAAATCATGCCTGGAAGATGGAAGAGACTCATGCCTTTAACCGACAAGTTGGGGCAACCGATGAGCTTCGTTTTGGAATGGCGCTTAATCCGCACATGAAAATAATAATCGTTCATGGAAACCACGACATGGTAACCCCATATTTTGCCTCTAAGCGACTAGTAAGTCAGATGCGACTAACTCCAGAACAAAAAAAGAAGATTTCGCTTAAAAATTTCAATGGAGGACACATGTTCTATACCTGGGAAAAATCCAGACAAGATTTTTGCACTACGATTAAAAAATTTGTGGAAGAATAGGAACAAATTCACCTTTGGCGTAATTTATAATTATGATTTATAAATTGTTAATCGACTAAAATTCAAAGTTTTTTCCTTTTTCTGAACCACCACACCAATAGAGATTGTTGTTGGTGCAAACAAGCAGAGGTTACTTTAACTGTTGCCCGCCATCCCATAAGGACATATTGGACAGCCACTTGGCCGCCGCCCTAATCTCAGTTAAAGGGCCCAAAGATATTTCTCGCTTTAGCATTCCCACCAATTGGATTTTGGGAATATTCGGTATAAATTTTTCAAAGAGATAAAAACCTTTACTGATACTGTCTTCGGCCCACTTAACTTCTATCATCATCATTGGTTTTCGGTTTATGGAAACAAGAAAATCTATCTCTTCACCACGTTTAGTGCGTAAAAAATTCAATTCAACATCTTCCCCATAGATGTCATGAATAAAGTGCAATTCTTTTAATAGGGCACAGGCCACTAAATTTTCTAATTTTACGCCATTATCTCCTTCAACTTGGCCGTTGTCGTAAAAATAATATTTGGGTGCCTTGAGAATAGAATCTTTTATTTTTTTTGAAAAAGGAGTGACCTTGAAAATAACATAAAGGCGTTCAAGAATATCTAGCCAGTTTTTTACTGTTTTTGGATCAATACCTAAGTCATTGGCCAAATTATTGTGAGAAATAGTTGATCCAACTCTATTTCGAAGGAGTCTGATTAAGTTTTCTATTCCCGTGATATTGGTAACGCGCTCCAAAGTTATAAGATCTTGCCGGACAATAATGTCCAAGTGAGAATTCCTCCAGCGTTTGTAATAGGCCATACTTCCTTCTAAATATGGCCCAGGGAACCCACCAATTTGCAAAAGAGTTTCAAAAGATTTTTGCAGATCAAATTTGTTATCATCCGGAGAAAAATTTTTAAGTTCTTTCAAATCTAATGGATGTAGGCGAAAAGCAAAAAATCGTCCGGCCAGAGAATCCCCTACTTTTCTATAGGTATCAAGCTTAGCACTACCTGTGACCAGCAGAGAGGGAGGAATGCCTTCGACGTCAAAAATTCCCTTTAACCATCTTTTCCATTGCGACATTTTATGTAGCTCATCAAGGATCACGAGTGGGGTTTTTCGATCCCAATCTTTTTTTTCTATACGAGTACGATGGTGTCCATGGTCATAATTTAGATACTCATAATTGGTAAAGAGCATTTTTGAAAGAGTCGTTTTTCCTGATTGGCGTGGGCCAGAGAGTAGAACTATTTTGTTGGGTAAATCTTTCAGTATGGGAATTGCTAGATATCTTTTCACTAGACTATTTTGGATAGTATTCCCAAAAAGTCAAGACTTTTTGGGAATACTATCCAAAATAGTCTAGGCTTTTTTCAGTGCTAAAATCCGTTACGAATGGCCAGAGAGCGCATCTCGCTATTGATTTGACGATAAAGCTGCTCATCGATATGCGGAGGTAGGTCTATGAATTCTACGGCCACTTTGTTGCAAAGCTTTCCACTTTCATCCTTAAAGTCGCTCTTATTATTGCAGACAATTTTGGCCAGAATAATTTGGTAATTAGCATTGTTAAATTGAACAGTGAAATTATGTAACAATTGTCCCGCATTGAAGTTGTTAACTTCATTTTCTGGAACCCAGAAGCTAACTCCGCCAGCAGAAATATCGTTGCCTAGGAATTTGCTCTTTTCTATTTCAACCGAAACTTTTAAAAATTTATTATCTGCACTAAGTCGACAATTTGCCCGCTGAACGCCTTTGAAAATAGGATTATTCAGGCGAATGATATAATCAATACCGGTGAAGTGCAGCGTAGTGTTAGAAAAATATTGGGTTTTATCCAGCTGTGTTTTTATTAAGACATCTTTGGTAAAGGCGTGTTCAAAAGTAGCTTGCGAATTAATTTTGGTGGGAGTTAGGAAAATTTTATCTTTGATGTTTTTGTCAAATTGTTCTACCTGATAAGTATCCACCAGAGAGGACTCTTTTTCCCAGATGTAGATATCCACTTGGGCCTGTTTAAGTTTTGCTAAAAAAGAAGTTACCTCGTCGGGATCTAAATTTTTTAAGTAGTACTTGGTATTATTTTTATCCATATCTAAGATGTCTCAACTAGTTAAATGATTCTATTTCTTCTTTTGATATTTTAATACGATCTTTTATTTTTTCAAAGATTGAGAGGAAGAGACCTTTGAAATCTTGTTGGTAGTGCCAGTGAGCAAGAGTATATATTCCCATTCTTCGTTTTACCAAATCTTCAAAAGTTCGAATTTTTTCATTAGTAATAATATCAAAAATATCTTCTGGAGAGATATTTTTTTTACGCTCAAATGGCAAGATTTTAGAGCGGTAACTTAGGGGTTGTTTGGATTTAGAAGCATCGTAGTTTCTGCCATTTTGTTTAACAATTTTGGCCGAGAGTTTTTGTCCCATGGTGCGATAGGTGGTTAGTTTGCCTCCGATAATTACAGAAATATTTGTACCGATGGTAAACACTTTGTGATTGCGAGATACCTTATGAGCATTCTTTGCAGCGCCGGTACTATTTTCTAGCACTAAAGGACGAATTCCTGCATAGCTAGAAATTATCTGGGAGTGGTTGGCCTCGAAGTCGGGGAAATAAGCGGCAATGTTGTCTAAAATATAGTCAATTTCTTCATTTGTTGGGCGAATGTTAAAATCAGCACTTTGCAAAATAATTTCGGTAGTTCCAACAAGAATTTTATCTGGATATGGCATGACAAAAATTATTCTTCCATCCTTGGTTTGTAAAACTGCTGGAGTGTCAATGTTAAGCGATGATTTTTTTAGCCAGATATGCGAACCCTTAGTAGGTAAAATTGCTGGAGACCAATTGCTAAATCCAAGCTTGGCCAAAAGAGTATCAGTAAATGGGCCAGTAGCAAAAATTATGTTTTTAGCACGGATGGTTCTTTTTTTTGCGGCCAGATTATCATATAGCTCAACAATGTGGCCATCTTCGCTATCTTCTTGCAGGGCAGTTATTTCGACATAGTTGAGTGCCCGAGAAGCTTTATTGGCAAGGATTCCATCATAAATGCTTTCCAATGTTATTTTGCAATCATCGGCGATGGCATCGTAATAGATTACTCCACCAGTTAAATTCTCTTGTGTCAGACATGGATATGCTTTTTTGATATTTGTACGTGAAAGTGCTTTAGAGGGAGAGTTTTGAAAAGAAGAGAGTAGATCGTATAGCTTAACACCTAGGTGCATGGCCAAAAGGCCATTGGCAGACTGTTTATAAGTGGGGATTAAAAAAGGTCGCTCAATGCAAAGATGAGGTGCTAATTTTAGCCATAGGTTTTTTTCATGCAGCGCCTCCCAAACTAGGCCAAAATCTAGAGATGCTAAGTAACGAATACCGCCATGAAACATCTTAGAGCTAGAGGAACTAGTTTGTGAGGCAAAATCGAATTTATCAATCAAAAGCGCTTTAACGGAGTGTAAAGAGAGATCGCGAAAAATTCCTGCCCCGACGATACCGCCACCAATAATAAGAGTATTATACTCACCATCAATATCAATAAGACTATTGCCCATAATCTGATAATAGCACGACGTTGCCGGTGCAGGTTATTTTATAATTAACAGAGTTTGTAATTTTTTTATTCTTATTATCACTGGCCAGATTGGGAAGCGGAGTTAATTGGTAAGTAATGCCTATGACGGCATTGCCATTTAGGCGCAGTGCATGTTCTTTGAGCTTGTTAGTCAGGTAATGATAGATATGATTTATTCCCTCGGATAGGCCATCTTTGGATGATTCGAAAGGATTTTGTTCTATTGCCTTATCATCTTCTTGACGGTTTGAAAGAGCAATTAATTCTGCTTCTGAGATAACTGTTTGCTCAGTGATTATATCGATATATTTTAAAATATTATAATTGGGCAGAGAGGGAGTAGTTGACACCAGAATGGAGTCAATAGAGGCCATCTTTTGAGTTAGATTCATGGCCGTAGTTTTATTTTGTCTGATGTTGTGTCGACTAATTGGCCCCTTGAAAGTATTTTGCGTAGTTGAACTGGGGCGCAATTCCTCCGAGAGGCCCATTTTCATTGAAATATTAAAACGTCTAAGCTGATGCGCCAAGTAGACGGCTGAATATTCCCCGATCTGGGAAATAAGTATTGCGCCATGATCGAGGCCTTGTTTTAATATTAATTCATTATCTTTGGTTATAATTTTATGTTCTTTTAATATTTCAAAAATTTCCTCGGCCTCCTCCTTGAAAGCTATGTTGGTTATAACAATGCTATAAGGAGGATTGCCACTAGAGGAAATTTCGCCATAAGCAATATTTTGCGCAAATGTTTTTAGATCAGAAAAATCTTGTTGGGGAGTTGCCTGGGGAGTTTGCGTGGCAGGGTTCTCATCAGCAGTTGGGACTATCAATGGTTCAGGCGAAAGAAATTCCTCTTGTGGTGAGGGCCTGTCAGCTTGATTTTCATCAACTTCTGCATCAACTTCTGCGTTGATTTCTGCAATTTCTTCTTGCGCAGATAGCGTATCAATAGATGGAATTTCAAATGAATCATCCTCATGGCCGCTATCAGTAGAAAAATCAGCATTGTCTTCTTCAGAAGGAGGAAGTTCTGGAATATCATCTAGGTCATTTAGTGAGCTTTGTTCTAGAGAAGTTTCTGTTTTTTCAATGGACTCTTGATCGGCGAAGGATTCGTCGGTATCAATTGGATCTTGCGCAGATAGCTCATGAAAATATTCAGAGAGATCTTCAATCCTGGTCAAGTCCTTCTTATCTACCACCTAAAACTCCTAGCTTATTAAGGCCTTCCTCAACTAGACTCCATGGCACTGCTTAAATTTTTTTCCTGATCCGCATGGACAAGGATCGTTGCGGCCGACTTTTTGGATAGATCGTTTAACTGTTTGCGATTTTCCTTCTTCGGCAGCGCGGGCACGCTTATGTGCCTCCATTTGAGCATTAAGCATCTCCTGCTGTTTGCGTTTTAGTGCTTCAACTTCTTCTTGTGTGTATAGCTGAACATAGAAAATGTTATTAACGATAGATTGCTTAATAACTGTTTTTGTAGAGGTGAATAATTCGAAGGCCTCTCTTTTGTATTCGTTCAAGGGGTCTTTTTGTGCGTAGGCGCGAAGATTAATTCCTTCTTTTAGATGATCCATGGAGAGAAGGTGCTCTTTCCAATGGTGATCAAGTATTGATAGCAAAATTTCTCGTAAAGCATTACTTACTTGAGTGGGTTCATATCTCGCAAACTTGTCTGTTAATAATTGTTTGGCAGTAGTGGCCAAGTATTTTTCTACATCGGCATCAAATTTTTCGTAGCACTCGGAAGAGCTTAGTTCTAGTTTATTATTAAAGGTATGCTGAAAGGCCTTTGTGATGGCCATCCAATCCCATTGATCGAGTGGAACTTTTCGTGGTGGTTTATTATTTTCAATTAATGTGGTTACCACATCTTCAACCATTTCGTTTACTAATCCAATATTGTCGTTGTCGGATAGAATATCTCGGCGTAAGGCATAGATTACCGTTCGTTGATCATTCATCACATTATCGTAGTCTAATAGGTGTTTTCGAATCTCGAAGTTATGTGACTCAACTTTCTTCTGCGCTCGTTCAATGGCCTTTGAGATCATTTTATGTTCAATAGGTTCATCCTCTTGCATTCCTAAAGTGTGCATTATTCCAGAAATTCTTTGCGAACCAAAAATTCGCATAAGATTATCTTCCAGAGAGAGGAAAAATTTAGAGCGGCCAGCATCTCCTTGCCGGCCGGATCGGCCTCGGAGCTGATTATCAATACGTCTTGATTCGTGTCGTTCGGTTCCTATAATGCAAAGGCCGCCCAGTTGGGCCGTTTCGGAAGTTAGTTTTATATCGGTTCCTCTTCCGGCCATATTAGTAGCAATTGTTACCGATCCCTTGGCCCCCGCATTGGCAACAATTTGTGCTTCGCGAGCATGATTTTTTGCATTTAAAACTTCATGAGGGATCTTCTTTTTTTGGAGATAGGCGCTAAGCTTTTCCGAATTTTCAATAGAGATAGTACCTACGAGAGTTGGTTGGCCCTTTTGATGTAATTCTTCAATAAGCGTCACTACTGCACGGTATTTGGCATCTTCATTTTTATAGATAACATCCGCCTGATCGTCTCTTATCATTGGCAAGTTGGTTGGAATAACAACTACGTCGAGGTTGTAAATTTTGCGAAATTCTTCCGCCTCAGTGTCGGCCGTACCGGTCATACCGGCCAGTTTTTTATAAAGTTTAAAATAATTTTGAAAGGTGATAGATGCCAAGGTCTGGTTTTCTGCCTTGATAACTACTCCCTCTTTGGCCTCTACCGCTTGGTGTAATCCATCGGACCAGCGAGAGCCATCTTTTAGTCGGCCGGTAAATTCATCGACAATAATAACGCGATCATCACGGACGACATAGTCAACATCTTTGGTAAAGAGGTGATGGGCGCGAAGGGCCTGATTGAGGTGGTGCAAGAGTTCATTATTTTGCATATTGAAAAGATTATCGACTTTGAGAAGCTCTTGCACTTTACTGATACCATCGTCAGTAAAAATAGTCGATTTTGCCTTTTCATCCAGCGTAAAATGAACTCCCTTTTCTAGTTTGGGAATAATGGTATTGGCGGTTTTATAAAGATGAGATTTGCCTTCGCTGGGGCCAGAAATAAGTAGTGGTGTTCTGGCCTCATCAATTAAAATGGAGTCAACCTCGTCAACGATGCAAAAAACATGCTCTCGCTGAACATAATCTTTTAACGAGAATTTCATATTATCGCGGAGGTAATCAAACGCAAATTCATTATTAGTTCCATAGGTAACATCTGCTTGATACGCCGCATGACGTGCCTCTTCACTCATATCAGAGATGATGCAGCCAACGGATAGGCCCAGCCACTGTAAAAGTTCGCCCATCCACTTAGAGTCGCGTTGGGCCAGATAGTCATTTACAGTTACTAGGTGGGCACCTTTTTGGGCCAGTCCATGTAGGTATAGTGGGAGTGTGGCCACTAGAGTTTTTCCCTCTCCGGTTTTCATCTCCGCTATCTTTCCATTATGTAAAACCACACCTCCCATTAATTGGACATCAAAATGGCGCATTTTTAAAACACGAATAGATGCTTCGCGAATAGTAGCAAAAGCCTCTGGTAAAATCTGGTCCAGCGTTGCTCCATTGGCCAGCTGGCCCCTAAATTTTGCTGTTTGAGCTTGTAATTCGCTGTCGCTCATCTTTTGCATTTGAGGTTCGAGACTATTGATAACACTAACTATTGGACGGAGTACTTTTAAATCTCTATCTTGCTTAGTTCCAAAAACTGTTCGTAAAAGATCAATCATGTAATTTTCTCCTGCCTGTTCTCCATGGCCTTGAGCGGTTTTTGCCGTGATTATTAATCCAGTATGTAATAATAAGGATCAACTGGAATGCCGTTAACTCTAATTTCGTAATGAAGGTGGGGGCCTGTTGAATAACCAGTGTTTCCCACTTGAGCAATGATATCTCCACGTTTAACTAATTGGCCGGATCGGACGTTTGCCGCCTGAGCGTGAGCGTAGATGGTCTCTACCCCGTAACCATGATCGATTTGTACTTGAATTCCAAAGCCTGGTTTTCGTCCAGAAAAAACAACTACTCCATCCGCTGGTGCAACTATTGGTGAGCCGATCGTTCCGCCAATATCAAGTCCTTCATGCATTTTTACTCGGCCAGAGTAAGGACTTTGGCGGTGTCCATAATAACTAGTTATCCATCCTTGTGAAGGAAGGAGGGTTGGGGTTGAGCTCAGAAAAGAGTCGCGATCTAGCAGGGCAATATCTATTTCGTGAATATCGACTTCTAATTTTTTTGCGCGCTCGCGCAATAAATTAAACTTGTAGTCAAATAGCGCATATTGTTTTGCCATAGCAAAAACTTTTTTTATGGCATCAGACCATTGTTGAGTATAGGTGTAGCCGATTTGTTGTCCATGCTTTAAAGCAATTTTTTTTTCGTAAAGACTTTTTAGTTTTAGGAACTCGGCATTTTTTTGTATTTGCGCGCTAGATTCATTTGAATCAATTTGTTCTTGCATATTGTTCTCATACTCTTCAAAGGTATCATAGCTTTCGGCAAAATCTTCTTCAACTTCCCCATCAATCTCCCCATGATTGCTTGTTGATGAGGCGGGATTATTATGGCCATTCGTCGGTTCTGGGCCAGTTGCTTCAATTGGTTCGCCAATACTGTTCGGGGCCCTGCCAGAGGAAGGCCGTGGGCGACCAACCAAATTTGCCTCAATGGGGGTTGTCAGATCAGTTTTTTCTACCCCGGTAATTATTCTTAATTTTTTCTCAAAAATGCTGATTCGATCGATGTCATCTTCCAAAGAATTTAGTTTCATCTGGAATAGGCCAATTTGTTCCTTTAATTGCTGATTTTCTCGATTGAGAAGATCATATTTATAAACTTGTCGTACTAGATTCCAGTAGTCATAGGCCAGAACTAAAAAAACGAAAACAGATATGGCCGAGAAAAATAGTGCGGCATTAAAAAAAACCGTCGGAATTCGAAAGGAACGAACGCCTTTGTCTCTTTCCGGAACTACCATGACTGTAAAATACTTGCTCATTACAATTGGAAATTCTATTGCCTGGGAGTTTACTTAGCAAGCAGAAAGTTATTGGGCGAGAACTAAAACGACAGAAATATTATCTTGTCCACCATTAGCGTTTGCCTGTTTAATCAACTCCGCTGCTGCACTATTCAATTCATTTTTTGTAACAGCTTTGGGATCAGAAAGATGTTTGTTGATAATGAAGGTAATGTCGGAATCACTTACTTTCCCGTGCAGTCCATCAGAGCAAAGTAGAAAAATATCATTACGTAAAACTTTATAGGTGAAGACGTCTACATCGACATTTTCTTCATAGCCAACAGTGCGAATTAGAACATTTTTCATGGGGTCATCAGCGGCATTTTGCCGGCTGTAAATTCCTAAATTTAATTTTTCTTGAACTAGAGAGTGATCCTTTGATAGTTGAAAAAGTTTGTGCTGGTTAATTAAATATGTTCGAGAGTCTCCCACATTACCCACGTAAACCGTATCGCCTTTAAAATATAAACTTGTGACGGTAGTTCCCATTCCTTTTAGTTGTGGTTCGACGGCCCCTCGTTGATGGATAATGGAGTTGGCATAACGAATGGCCTCGCCTAGTGCATTCACTGGATCTGCTTGTAAATTTGCCAGTAAAAACTCTGGTATTTTAGTAACAGCAACGCTGGAGGCGATATCTCCGCCGCTATGGCCACCCATACCATCGGCCACAATGTAAATATTTTTCGCAGGATTTAGATAAATAGAATCCTGATTAGTTGTCCGTTTCATTCCAATATCGGTTAATCCCGAGGAAATAAGTGCCATTTTTTTGCTCCGGCAAAAAGAGAAATAATTCTCAATATGTAACAATTTTCCGACCACTTTTAATTATTGTCAACAATCAATATCGTGTTACCATGAACGAATGATGGAACAAATTGACGAATGTTAACGATTGGAGGAAATAAATGGGCCACATCGATATTAAAGATTTTATCAAAAATAATTTTAAAGTCTCAGACTTTGCCTATCTTCATTGGGAGGGGACTTTTCAGGATTATCTGAACACAGTTGGGAATAATCCCAAAGTAACCAGAAATGCCTTTCAGCGAATATACGATATGATCACTTCTTATGGTTCGCGCACTTATAACGAATACAAAAAAGAAGTGGTTCGTTACAATTTCTTTGATGATCCGTTTGACAATGGTGCGGATGCAGTTTTTGGTATTGATGTGCATTTAATGAAGTTGGTCAATTTTTTTAAGGCCGCAGCTTCAGGGTATGGAACAGAAAAACGTGTATTGCTGCTGCATGGCCCAGTCGGTTCAGCTAAATCATCTATCGCCAGGTTGTTAAAAAAAGGATTGGAGCATTATTCGCGTACGGATGCCGGAGCACTCTATACGTATGAGTGGTTTGATAATGAGAAAACAGAAATTTTGGGTGGAGAATCTACCTTTCCTTGTCCCATGCACGAAGAACCAATCAGATTAATTCCGACCACACTACGTCCGCAATTTCTTACGGAACTCAATAGAGGAAGTAAGGAGCGAAAAGTATCCATCAAAGGTGATATTTGTCCGGCCTGTCGCTATATTTATAATCAGTATATGAAAAAATATGATGGTAACTGGACTAAATTGGCCGACCATATTCGGGTCAAGAGGTTGGTGCTTTCAGAAAAGGATCGAATTGGTATTGGAACTTTCCAGCCCAAGGATGAAAAGAATCAAGATTCCACGGAACTTACTGGGGATATTAATTATCGAAAGATTGCACTATATGGATCAGATTCAGATCCGCGCGCTTTCAACTTTGATGGGGAGTTTAATATCGCCAATCGTGGATTAGTTGAGTTCATTGAGATGCTCAAACTAGATGTTGCTTTTTTGTATGACCTTTTAGGAGCATCCCAAGAGCAGTGTATTAAGCCCAAGAAATTTTCGCAGACAGATATTGATGAAGTGATCATTGGCCATACTAATGAGCCAGAATTTAGAAAACTGCAAAGCAATGAGTTTATGGAGGCCTTGCGGGATAGGACTGTAAAAATAGACATTCCATATATTACGCGTTTGGATAACGAAATCAAAATCTATCACAAAGATTTTAACCCAGATAAAATTCCTCATATTCACATTGCTCCGCATACTATAGAGATGGCGGCCTTATGGGCCATTCTAACCAGATTAGAGGAACCAAAAAAATCAGATCTAACAAAATTACAAAAGCTCAAGTTATATAATGGTAAAACATTACCGGGGTACAATGAGGATAACGTAAAAGAATTGCGCAAAGAGGCCATGCGCGAAGGACTAGAGGGGATTTCTCCGCGTTATATTCAAGATAAGCTATCCAACTCTTTGGTTAAAAATGGCCATACCGGATGTTTAAATCCTTTTATGGTGTTTAATGAATTGGAGAGCGGATTAAAACATCATGCGCTAATTAATTCTCAAGAGATGCAGGAACACTATCGAGAGATGTTGTCGGTGGCACGTCAAGAGTACGAAGACACCGTTAAAAACGATGTGCAAAAGGCCATCAGTGTAGATGAAACGGCCATTCAAACTTTGTGTGCCAACTATATTGATAACGTTAAAGCGTATACTCAAAAGGAAAAAATTAGAAACAGGTTTTCTAATAAACTGGAAGATGCTGATGAGCGATTTATGCGTTCTATAGAGGAAAAAATTGATATTCCTGAGTCGCGCAAAGATGATTTTAGAAGAGAAATTATGAACTACATTGGTGCATTGGCCATTGAAGGAAAAACTTTTGATTTTAAAATGAATGAGCGACTACACAGAGCGCTAGAGTTGAAACTTTTTGAAGATCAGAAGGATTCAATTAAACTGACAAATATCATAGCTAAAGTGGTAGACAAAGATACCCAGGAAAAAATTGAAGTAGTTAAATCGCGGCTGATAAAAAATCATGGCTATTGTGAAATTTGTGCGACAGATGCGCTTAATTTTGTTGCCTCAATTTTTGCGAAAGGTGATTCGGCCAAGTCCCAGTAGGTTATATGAGTATTAGACTTTCCTCGGGGGAAATGTAGTATGGGACATTCGATTAAAAGAGATCATGCGAGATTCAGAAAAATTGTCAAAGGTAGAATTCGTACCAATCTTCGGCAATACATTTCGCGGGGAGAAATGCCCACGCCCAAAGGCGATGGCACGGTAAAGATACCTATGCCGTCAATTGAAACACCACGTTTTCGCTTTGGTGATAATCAAGGTGGTGGAACAGGCCAGGGAGAAGGGAATCAAGGCGATCCGGTGGATGGCGAACCACAACCAGGAGAAGGAGAAGCGGGAGAAGGCGAGGGAAAAAAGGAAGTTGAAGTCGAAGTTTCTATAGAAGAACTGGCCAGTATTTTAGGCGAAGAGTTGGCCTTGCCTAATATAGAACCCAAAGGCAAAAAAACAATTCAATCGCAAACTGATCGCTATACCAGCATTGGGTTGGTGGGGCCAGATTCATTAAAACATTTTAAACGTTCATATAAAGAGGCCTTAAAAAGACAAATTGCTGTTGGCACCTATAACCCAGAAAATCCAGTGATTGTTCCAGTGCGCGGAGATTTTCGTTTTCGTTCGGCCAAAAGCACTGTGCAGTATGAGAATGCTGCAGTGGTGATCTATATCATGGATGTTTCAGGTTCTATGGGTGATGAGCAAAAAGAGATCGTTCGGACGGAGAGTTTCTGGATCAATCTTTGGTTAAAGCATCAATACAAGGATATTGAGATTCGTTATATCATTCATGATGCGACGGCCAAGGAAGTTGACGAGGAAACTTTTTTTAAAACACGAGAAAGCGGTGGAACTTTAATTTCTTCCGCTTATAAATTATGTCGAGACATAATTAAGGCAGATTATAATCCAAAAGAGTGGAACATATATCCTTTCCAGTTTTCCGATGGAGATAATTGGTCAACAGATGATACAAAAGAGTGTTTGGATATTTTAGACAATGACTTAATCCCGGCGGCCAATATGTTCTGTTACGGGCAAGTGGAGAGTCGCTACGGTTCTGGCCAGTTTTATAATGATTTGATGAAGAAATATGGAACAGAAGCGGACAAGGTAATATTGAGCAAAATTGAGAATAAGAGTGCGATATTGAACTCGATTAAAGAATTCCTTGGAAAGGGAAAATAATCAGGAGTTTTTTTTGGAAAGTACAAAACCTATAAGCGGAGAGTTGTTAAGATTAAAAGAAGAAATTCTCAAGTATGCGCTCGATTATGGCCTAGATTTTTACGATGTTATTTTTGAAGTCTGTGATTATGAGACCATAAATGTCTTGGCCGCCCATGGAGGCTTTCCAAACCGATATCCTCATTGGCGTTTTGGAATGGAGTATGATCAGCTTTACAAAGGATATGCTTACGGGTTGCAAAAAATCTATGAGATGGTGGTAAACACTAATCCCTGTTATGCCTATCTTTTAAATGTAAATAATATTGTTGATCAAAAAATTGTTATGGCACATGTCTATGGCCATGCTGATTTTTTTAAGAATAACTATTGGTTTGCTAGCTCTGATCGCAATATGATGGATGTTATGGCCAATCATGGAACAAAGATTCGCCGCTACTCTGATCGATATGGGCAAGATAAGGTCGAGGAATTTATTGATCGTGTTTTATCGTTGGAAAATTTATTGGATGTAAATATTTTATTTGAAAGAGGTCTCGGGAAAAAGGGTAATAGGAATAATAAAAATGGTGATAAAGAAAAAGATTTAGAAGGAGAGCGACAAGATGAGGGTATGAGCAGTGCATTGAAATCTTTTATGAGCAGCAAAGATCGTGATGATCGACGTAAAAAGGATGCCAGTAAACCAAAAGAAGACGAAGCACCTCCTAAAATCAGTGAAAAAATTGAAAAGAATTATCGGGATATAATGCTATTTCTTTTAGAGAACGCTCCGATTGAAGAGTGGCAGGCCGATATTATTGGTATTTTGCGGGAAGAGGCCTATTACTATTTGCCGCAGCGTCTAACTAAAATTATGAATGAAGGCTGGGCCAGCTATTGGCACTCTACGATAATGACTCAAAAGGCCTTGCGCTCTAGCGAAATTGTAGATTTCGCAGATCACCATGCCGGAGTTATGGCCATGAGTCGCAAACAGTTAAATCCTTACAAAATCGGCCTGGAGTTATTTCGTGATATCGAATATAGATGGAACAGTGGCCGTTTTGGCAAAGAATATAATGATTGTACCGATATGAGAATGCTCGAAGAGTGGGATAAGAAGTTGGGTTTAGGGCGAGAGAAGATTTTCGAAGTTAGAAAAAGTCATAATGATATCACCTTTATTGATGAGTTTTTCACCAAAGATTTTTGTGAGCGACAAAAGATTTTTACTTATACCTTCAATCCAAATACTGGCAGAAACGAAATAACTAGTCGGGATTTTGAAGTAATCAAGGCAAAATTGCTATCACAGCTGACCAATTATGGGACACCGGTAATTGAAATTGAAAAAGCAAATTTTGCCAATCGCGGAGAATTGCTTCTTCGACACAAACACAATGGCGTTGAGTTGGACTTGCAAATGGCCAGCGAAACCATGAAAAATATATTCTTTATCTGGAAAAGGCCTATTAATTTGGTGACGATCTCTGAAGGCCGCGAGGCCTATTTTGTTCACGATGGAAAGGAATTCAAGACGCTCAAAATGTAAAGTGGCACATGAAAAATTACTAATGCCTAGATTTCATCCCTTTGATTGCCGAGTTCATACTATTACTAGATTTTCGTTCTTCTTCTTTGATAGGACAATCTATTTTATCATATTTAAAGGTTTCATTGTCTTTAAAGTAATCCATCGGTTTATGATCAACAAAATCCCAGGTTTCTCCGTTGTACGAAGAGATTGATAGTTGATTGTTTTTGATAGCATCAATTTTATATATCGTCTCTATTTTGGAAGTAGAATAATATTTTTTATTAGTTTCAGACATGCATGACCCCACTTCGATTACTATACCTCCACTTTTGCTATAGGAGTAATAAAACAATCCTCCAATAAGTGCCACGCATACTATAATGATAATTATTTTTATCATAAAATCTCCTTTGTCATTTTACCTCAAGTGCTTTGAGATAATTTGTTTTGTTTTTGTTAGTAACAGGTTCGTTAATAGCGATCGGACATTCGACTAGAGTGTAAATAAAGGTGTCACTTTCCTCAAAGTAATCAAGGGGCCTATCGGCCAAAAAATTCCATTTTCCTTCTGTGTAGGTTGACACCAAGATAACATCATCGATGATGTTATCAATCCTATAAATAGTGCCGATATCCGCGTCTTTAAAATATAGTTTATTTGTCTCTAAATGACAGGAACCGATGGCCAGGTTGGTGACAAAGAATATTTGATAGAGCGCCAGCGAAGAAAGTACGATTAATGCCATGGCCAGAGGAACAATGAGGTTACTCAGTCTCGCCATAGTGTACCTCTGTTTCCGAGTTTATGGCCCCCAGAACGATATCTTGAGGGATAATGTCTTCTTCCGGAATTGGGTCTGCGGGGACTTCTTCCTTTAGTTCATCAAAGGTCAGGCCCGAACTATCATTTAGCGAAGAAAGCTGATCAGGATTAATTTTGGCAAGTTTATTTAGATTGTGCCAGCTATAACTTTGTAGAAAAAGCCAGCAACTAACGCCTTCATATTTCTGACAAGCTGTCGCAGAGTGCATTTCAAATTTAGAACGATCATTGTCAAGGAAGGCGAGGTAGGCCGCCAATTGGTTTACCCGGGCGGGAATTTTGTCCTTAAATAATATTTCCAAAAGTCTAATTTTTTCTTTGGCGGCAGCGAATTCATTATTTAGGATCAAGAATGCCGCTTGAATAGTAAGTTTTTTTTCATCCTTTAGATGAGTGGGCGAGATGGTATTAATTAACTCTAAACCTGCCGGCCACTGTCTCAACGTAAAGGCCAAGGGGATGGTTTTTTTTAGAGCATTTAACGAGCTGCTATTATTTTTAAGTGCTAACTGAAAATGGCCAAAGGCAACCTCGAACTCTTTTTTCTTCAGAGAAATTTCTCCTTTAATATTTTCAGCATTGGGCAGGTAAATATCATCAATAAATTTGGCGGCTATTTCATTATTTCCTTGTCGAAAATGGATTAATCCTAGTAGTTCGCGAACTCTTTTGGAAGTATAGGCCTGAGCAGGAATTTTTTCCAAATCCTGATAGATAAATTTATCGTTGTCGGTGAAGAGTGCAAATTTTAACCAGAGTTTGGTGCTATCTTCGTTGCTAAAAGAATCAATATAGGCCAAGGAGTTGGTCTTTTGCCAATCGGAAATATTTGGATTTAAAACGGTAGCAAGCGATCTTGCCCAGAATTGTTGGTTGGTTGAAAAGTTACGAGTGGCCGAAAGACAGAAGGGTAGTTCTTTTAAAAAATCTTGTTGCCTACCTATGGAGAGCTGATTGATTAGTTTCAATAGACATATCTCTTTGTAGTGCGCTGGCCGCCCCCACCATTTAGAACCTTCGGCAAAATCTTCTTCCAATATTTCCAAACTGCGAGCAAAATTGGCCTTAGCAAAATTAGTTATGGCCAGATAATTGGAAATGATTGGGACAAGGCCTGCTGAGTTAGAGGGAGGATTGATTTTTTTTAAAAGATACTCGGCCTTGGCCAGATCCCCATTTATGAGATAGTACTTGGCCAGCTTTAAAAGCGAAAGGGCGTCGGAGTGTTCGATGGATTGCTCGTTAAGGATCAGTTCGTCGACTTCTGCCATATTCAGTCGATATTCTTCAAATAGATTTTTTTCCGTAATATTTTGGCCGGCACAAAGGAGGAGAGGAAAAAAGTATACGATGATGCAAGTTAATAATTTCACGCTAAACATATCGGAGAGAGTGACGATAACATTTATAGTGATATGAATAATAGTCGAAGTGTCTGATGTGGAGATTTATGCCGCAGAAATGGATGTCAAAACTTATTATGTCGGGTACTTTTCTTTTCGGTCTATTATGGGCGGAAGAAAATCCTGCTCCATTAATCGTGATTGATTACACGCAGCCTATTTACAATAAATTAAAAAGTGATGGGCCAGATGTTTTTGCCAACCTACTCGATGATAATTTCCATAAAAATATAAATAAAGATGAAAAGAAATTGCAACAATTTGTTGCTTATCGGGGATATGTCGAGGAGGGGCGCAACTTAAAAGAGTTTTGTAACTATGTGCGAGATAGTGGAACGGCCAAGGGCGTTTATTGGAACGATGAGCAGATAAAGCGAAATATATTAAAGAATCTTCAAAGCGAAGGAATTTTGAAGTTGTCTCAGGCCATTGGTGAATATGCAAGGTTATTAAATTTTTCGGAAATAGAAGTAACAAATTTGTCCAATCGATTGGCCAATAATTATTGTTCAAAAAATTTATTGGTATATACTAAGGATTTTATTCGCAATGAAATCGGAAAATATTTTAGGAATTCAGAGTTGTCGGTTATTCCTAACGTTTTAAATTCAGTTTTTTTTTCTGGCGATTTAGAAGGCCTGGAATCATTAGAACAAGTATATCAGCGAGAGATATTGCTTTCTGTTAAGGCCTTTCGGGCATTGTGCTCCTGGGGAGTTGATGTCAACGATGTAGCGGCCATGGTACCTCTTGTGAGATCTTCAGATATTATGGCCTATGTTTTTCGCAAAATGGCCAATAAGGAGATACGCTTTTTGGAGCAGGAAAATGGCCTGCAATTAGTCGATGGGAAGATCAAGGAACAAGTTCTTTGTGAAAATTTTGATTGCAAACAGGTGGCATATACAGAGTTTTTACAAAAAATTCGCAAATATGTTGGCCACTTTGGTTTGATGGATAATTTAAAAAGAGTTTACTGCCAAGATTTTAGTAAGAAGGACTATATATTTTATAAGCAAAATGAAAAAATCAAAAGCTGGATTGATAATACAACGCCAGAAGAGGATATCTTGGTTGCTGGCCAATTGTCTGCGCTTTTTGCCGGTGTTCCTAATTTTTTCGCCAGGGCCAAAAACGTTGGAGAGATTAGCAAAATTATTGAGCAAAATATTGAGGGAAACTGGCGAAGTTGGGCAGCCGATTTATTAGAGAATAGATCTAATTTTCTTTTTTATGAAGATTATTTATCAGTGGAAAAAGTAGATCGGCAAATATATTTTGATAAATATAGTTCAAACTTTATTGTTCAATTAGACGTTGATTGGGGGGAATTTGATCGCATCAATCAGTCAGTCGGAAAAGTTGGAGTAGATTTTTCAATACGCTTACATAAGGATTATATGATTTGGATACGTAAGCGTTGGTTAGAGGTCGACAAGCAGAGTCCCGCGGAAACGAATAAAATAGTTAACTTGCTAAAAGATCATATTAATGGGCAAATACAAAAGATACGTACAAAATTTATCGTTCCAGCGTGGAATGGAGAGATTGAAAAGGTTATTTCCAAAGAATTATTAGAGCAGATGGCGCTGTATTATGGAGATTTTTTTGAATCTCGTGAAATAGGAAAAGAGGAGATTGTTAGGGTTAGACTCAATTACTCTATTTTTGCGCTCAGGTATTTATATTCTAAATTTCAAGTAAAAGCGAATCGCATCTTTGAATACAACAAATCGATCAATAGGCAGTAGTGGGTAAATTGCCACGACTGTTATAGACACGCTAAATAATCTGCGGTACCGTTATCTCACTCAACTATTTTCCAACTAACACGTAGAGCGAGGTTTTGTATGTCCTCCTATTTTATCACTAGAGCAAACTTTGAAAAATTTATCGTCAAATTAATTCAGGCAAAGAAAAAGATCTATGCTCCAGTCTCTAAGAAGCAAAGTTTTATTTTTGATGAATTAACCTCTTTCGATGATCTGCGCTTGGATTATGATGTGACAATTCTACCACCTAAGAAATATATATTTCCACCGCGACAGGGATTGTTAACGTTTGACAAACAAGGGCATAATTCGTTGATTGCACCGGAGGATAAAATTTTACTAGGGGTGCACTTTTATGATCTTAAGGCCATTGATATGTTGGATAATCTTTTTGCTGCAAATAATAGCGATGCAAACTATTTGGCCAATCGTGCAGCAACGACTATTATCGGAGCAAATATTCAGAAAATAAGTAAGCGTGCTTTTTGGGGGAGTGTTGGAAAAGATGTTCGACCGCATGGGTACGATGGGTTTATTATCAAACTAGATGGTGGAGAAGGGTATGTTTATGAATGTTATACCGATAAAGGTAGTGCGCTTTTAAAGTCTGGTGATTTTTCCAACGCCTCTCCAGCGCAAATTGCGGCGAGTATGGACATTAACGAAAGAGTGCTTAAGCAATGCCCAGAAAAGTTAAATCACTCTTCTAAAGAAATTGCCACGAAAGTACGTAGTACTTTCAAAGAAAAGCAATTATGGGAAGAGTTGGCCGATGACTGTTTCTCTTGTGGATCTTGTAATACTGTTTGTCCAACTTGTTACTGTTTTGATGTTCAAGATAATTGGAATGTTGATCAAGTTTCGGGTCGACGTGAACGAACCTGGGATGCTTGTATGACGGAAGATTTTGCTAAAATTTCTTTGGGCGGAGGGCATGAGGAAAATTTCAGAGAGTCAAAGGCCCAGCGTTTTCGTCACCGTATTATGCGCAAGAGTACTTATTTAAATGAAACGTTGGGAGGACCGGCCTGTGTTGGCTGCGGACGTTGTTCTTCGGCCTGTACTGCAGATATCGCAGACCCGGCCAAGGCCATCAATAGAATAATGGAGCTATAGGATAGGAGCTATATTATGTTAGATTATAATTCTTACGAAAATAACATTTTTTACCCAATGGAAGCCAAAATTTTAAATGTCAAACAAGTCACTGAGCTAGAACGACATTTTTCTTTGAAGCTCGCTAATGATAAGCAGATGACTTTTTCTCCTGGACAGATAATGGAAGTTTCTCTATTTGGGTACGGAGAGATTCCCATTGGTTTTGCCAGTTCTCCAACGCGAAAAAATAGCTTTGATATTGTTGTTCGTAGTGTGGGAAGAGTTTCTAAAGCGATTAATAAATTGCAAAAAGGAGATTCTCTTTATGTGCGCGGGCCTTTGGGCCATGGTTTTGATCTCAAGGCCTTTAAAAATCAAAACGTCATGATTGTCGCTGGAGGTATCGGCCTTTGTCCTACTCGCAGTATGATTCAATATATTTTGGATAAGCGATCGGATTTTAAAAAATTTACTCTGTTATATGGTTCCAAAAATCCTAATCAGCGCATGTTTGTTGATGATTTAGAGGTCTGGGCCAAGAGTAGTGATGTTGATTTTCATGAGACGGTAGATCAAGGAATTCCTGGCTGGAAAGGTAATGTGGGCCTAATCACTACTTTGTTTAAAAATTTAGAAGTGGAGAGTAATACAAAAGTTATAATTTGTGGCCCTCCAGTTATGTTTAAGTTTGTTATTTTCGAATTGCAAAAACTAAAAATTAAAAACGAAGATATTTATTTGGATTTAGAGCGCAGAATGAAGTGTGGGGTAGGTAAGTGTGGCCATTGTCAAATTAATGATCATTACGCTTGTATACATGGGCCAGTTTTTTCCCTAGACACTATCAAGCATCTTGAGGAGGCAATATGAGTAAACCCAAGGTCGGATTTTTTGACTTTGCCAGCTGTGAAGGGTGCCAGATTGAACTCACTAACTTTGGCGATGTTGCATTTTTAGAATTAATAAATCACATTGATATTGTGGAATTTCGTGAAGCGATGAGTGAAAAGGCAGGCAAGTTAGATATTGCTTTCATAGAAGGCAGTTTCACACGCGAGAGTGATCGGAAGCGATTGGAGGAGATACGTAAGCGATCGGCGATCGTTATTGCTTATGGAGCATGTGCGGCCACTGGTGGAATCAATGCGCTAAAGAATCACCAGCATGATTACCATGAGTGTGTTTATGGCAAAGATGCAAAGGCACCGCATTTGGCATCCAATATTGCCCTACCAATTTCTGCAGCAATAAAAGTTGATTATTCGGTGTATGGATGTCCCATGAGTCGTGATGAATTTATTCGCATTGTCTCGCACCTTTTACATGATAAACAACCAATTATCCCCAATCATCCTGTTTGTATGGAATGTAAATTAAATGAAACCATTTGTCGTTTTCATGATGGTGATCATTGCCTTGGAGTGGTCGCACGTGCGGGATGTGGAGCTCCTTGTCCGAAAGATGGAATCCCTTGTGAAGCGTGTAGAGGATTTGTTTCTACTCCCAATGTTGATTCATTGGTAAAAACGCTGATCAATAAGGGGGGAATGCATTCTTCGCGGGCCTGGAATAAGTCTAGAATGTTTACCAACAATCAAAGAGGTGATGTCAAATGACAGCTAAGAAAAAAAAGAAACTGGTAAAAAAAGAGGCCAAGAAAACAGTAAAAAAGGCCATGAAAAAGGCAGGGGTGAAGAAAAAAAATACCAAGAATGCCGCTAAAAAAGTGATAAAGGTGAAAAAGAAGGCCGCTAAAAAAGTGGTGCCCAAAAAAAAGAAAGTCTCACTACCTAAGAAACAAAATGCCGGAAAAAAACCGGCCTTTAGAAAGGCCAAGGCCGTTGGAACAAGCAAGAAGAGAAATATAAAAGTAGATGTCCATCACCTCACCCGTGTTGAAGGCCATGGGAATATTGTTATCGATGTAAAAAATGGAATAGTAAAAAAATGTCAATGGCAGGTTCCTGAGGCCCCACGTTTTTTTGAGGCGATGGTGCGAGATCGTCATTACTCAGAGGTAGCGCGTATCACAAGTCGCATTTGTGGTATTTGTTCAGTTGGCCATACTTTGGCATCGGTTAAGGCATCAGAGGCCGCACTCGGTATTGATATAACTGAGCAGACGAGAAATTTAAGGAAGCTATTGAAGCACGCAGAAAATTTTGATTCTCATATTTTGCATATATTTTTTCTCGTTGCTCCTGATTTATTGGGGGCGCCTTCCGTATTTCCTCTAGTAGAAAAGCATGGGCCAGTAGTGGCCATGGCGCTGAGGTTAAAACGCTTGGGCCATGAATGGGGTGCATTAATTGGAGGAAGAACTACCCATCCTACCACGGTTGTTCCAGGTGGTTTTACAAAGTTGCCGACGGAGATTGAACTGCGCGAGTTGCGAGCAAAAATTCTTGCACACGAACAAGACTTAGTTACGACCGCTGATTTAGTGTTATCTCTGGCCGGAAAAATTCCTAACTTTAATCGGCCGACGGAGTATATTGCACTTTCTTCAGATGATGACTATGAATTGTACAGTGGAGAAATAAAATCGACATTGTATGATGGCAGTATCGCAACCTATAAGGTGGCCGACTATCGTTCAGTGACAAACGAATATCTCACACCACAGTCTACTGCTAAGTGGACAAAAAATCGCCATGAGAGCTATGCCGCCGGTGCACTGGCACGCTTTAATAATAATTATGACAAACTTCATGAGAAGGCACTTGCTGTTGCCACAAAATTTGGACTTAAGCCTATTTGCACCAACCCGTTTATGAATAGTGTGGCGCAGTTGGTAGAAGTGGTGAATGATGTCTATCAATCAGTAGCACTCATTGATCAAATTTTAAAAGATGGAATCAAGGATGAGCCGCTAGTAAGGCCAACAAAATTTTCTAAGGGAGCTGGAGCGGTAGAAGTACCACGCGGTATTTTGTTTCATGAATATGAGTACGACAAAGATGGAATGTGCATTAGTGGAAACTGTATAATTCCAACGAATCAAAATCATGCCAATATTCAAAAAGATTTTGAGGCCCTGTTACCATTTGTAATGAATCTTAATTATAACAATGACGAAATAAAGCTGGCATTTGAAATGTTAGTGCGAGCTTATGACCCTTGTATTTCTTGTTCTACACATTATCTAGACATTATTATAGAAGAATAGTGCTAGTAGTTATGCAGTTGGAGAGTCTGTCTTATAGCTTTGAGAGTGGCCATTGAAGAAGTATGTTATTGGAGTAGGTAACTACCTAATGTATGATGATAGCGTTGGTATCCGGGTGGCCAATCATTTAGAGAACTGTTTGAACTATCACCGTGCGGGTATTTTTTTTGTGGACCTTTCTAACCGAGTTTTTGATTTAATATCATACTGTGATAATAAGACATCTCACATTGTAATTGTGGACACTGGCCGTTTGGGACTAGATGCTGGTGACTATAAAGTTATTAGACTTGAGCAGGCACGAAGCAGTAAAAAACGACTACCAAAAGTCAGTGTGGATGTGCATTCCACAGATTTATTTAAAGTTTTAGATTTTGCTCGCACTCTCTATAAAGAATTGCCAATTATAGACCTATTGATTATTGAACCCAAAGAGATCAAGTTGGCAGAAGGAATATCGAATGACTTGGCCAGAAAAATTGATGAGTACTCCAAGATTGCGTTGGCCGCATTGGAGAGAGCATAGTTAGCTAAAATTTTGTGGCCAAAACTCTTATTCGCGTTTATCATGTCCATCACCGATATCGATTGGATAACCAAGTACGCGGTCTTAGCTCAGCTGGATAGAGTAGCAGGCTTCGAACCTGTTGGTCGGGGGTTCGAATCCCTCAGGCCGCGCCATTTACAAAATCAGACGCACCAAAAATCATCAAATTCGAACTTGCCACCATCCGACGGATGGTTTGGTTGACCCCTAAATATAAGGGGGCCAAGGGATTTTCTCCCTTGGCCCGAGTAGACTGATCGTTTTGGTCAGGTAGCGCAGCTTGAGTGTCCAAAAAATAAAAAGTTTTGACCCCTTCTGAGGTGAAAATCAGGCAATCAAGCATCCTCCTGAGTAACCTTTTTTGCACAATAGGATTGGCCTTCTTCCATCCACGCTTGAACTTCTCCAAATTATCTTCCAGACAGAGGCGAGCTGCCCTATACCAGTACCATCAAGTTTTGTCACACGATACGAACGAACGTCTTCCAGGTAAAGGTCACCGAATGCCATTGTAGTAATATTCTCAGACTTGGCCTTGTTTATCAGCTTAAGCATTTGTTGTTCATATTCTTCGTTTGAACAAGGAAATGGTAAAACTACTGTCTCTAGTGGAAGATTCAGCATCTCTGCTTGCCTGTTTAATAACTCAATTCTTGTCGAGTGCATGGAAACACGTTCAAATTCACCAGTTACAACAGTAAATAATTTGGTAACTGCATATTTGGGGTGCTTGCTAAGTTCGATCAGCGCAAATGCGCTGTCTTTACCACTGCTCCACGATAGCCAAACGGGAGTCTTCTTAATATCCTCCGCATGCAAGCACTCTGCTGGTATCCAACCAATTTCTCCGTCATTGCGTCTGACATAGCACCAGCCATTATCTTCTTTTAAAACAGCAACTATGTCACCCGAATGAACAGAAACTTCCTTAGCATCGTAATCTTCTTTTAAAATAGCCTCATTGGCATGGACATCCAGTACCGATAAAGAAATCCAACC
>MEQL01000043.1:4129-4423 GCA_001770205.1 Bdellovibrionales bacterium RIFOXYD12_FULL_39_22 | reverse complement strand
TTCCAGCTCTGACATAATGTCACCGGATTCTCCGGAAGATTCCTTAAATGGCACCTCACCCGTCTTAACTAAAGTTTTTTCGGGAACACTCTCGGGAGATAAAGCCGTTGTGGCCGACACATTCACCGAATTCGAGGAAAACGGGTATTTACCAATCACGCCGACAATGTCCGTAGTGCCAAATGATTCCTCATTAAATAAGAATGAGATGGTGCCGACAATACTGCTGGCTAAATCAACGGTTATAAAAAACGATTGAACCCGGCTGATAATAGGCTGTTCTAACTTGAATTC
>MEQL01000043.1:2911-4110 GCA_001770205.1 Bdellovibrionales bacterium RIFOXYD12_FULL_39_22 | reverse complement strand
ATCAAATTTAAGCGACTTTAAAACAATATCAGGCTGATTAGTAGCCATGGCAAAATGAATCGTCGGAACATTGGATGAATTCGGAGAAACAGATTCCGGCGCCACGCTCTCCATTACCACAGCTGTGCCGGAAACCCGGGACGGGATCTGGGACTTAATAGACATCTTACGCGTTGAGGTCGCCTTTGGACCTCCGCAATGAATAATGCTGAAAGAAAAGAATAGGGCCATACCAACCAGTAACACTGATTTCTTTGCCAAGAGTATTTTATGCATACGGTATATTATATGAAATTCCTGTCGGCCTGCAGGCCAATTAAAACCGCCCTATTTTTTAGGAGGCGCTGAGGTCTTAGCCGCAAATTCAGTTTTTTGCACGCCTGCTTTTTTGCATATATTAAGAGCATTAACTACGGATTGCGTTGGTATTTGTTCGTCAGAATCTATCTTAACCGGAATTACATCGCCACTAAGCGTTACCAAACTTGAGGAAAGGCCTTGCATATGCTTAAGCAACGCATCCCAATCCGCAAACTCTCTCTCTCCAACTTTTATCCTGGTTAAAAGAGGCGCGCTTGCGGAATAAGCCAGTTTTATCCGAACCTCTTCTAAAATCGGATCCGTTACAGTAGTTGACGACATTCCCTTATCTTTGGGAAGATAGGAATACAGCTTACCTTCCAAGGACTTAAAATGGATAGAGCACATAAAAAATATAATCAACTGGAATATGACATCAATCATGGGGGTCATTTCCAAATCCTGCCTTGCTTCTTCAAAAGCACGTTTCGCACGCCTTGCCATAATTACTCCTCCGGCGGCTTTTCAGCCCCGATTTCTATCTTCCAAACCAACGCCTTACCGGCGGCTTCCAATACTTGGGTAATCTTTTTGAATGGCGCGCTGCCATCAGGCCTTATCATTACCGGACGATTTGAAGGAGTCTTGGGATTACCCTTGGTTTCCCGGTCCATATTTCCCTCCACCACCAGCCTCTGCTCCAATTCCGGGATGGTTAGAACGCTGCCGCGTATTTTTATGACCCAATGTTCATCAATCTGGCATGGTTGCAATAAAATACCATTCTTATATTTTAACTGGGGACAATCTTGCCCTTGAGGAACCTCATGATTAATATTTACCATAAGCCGTGTTTTATCAGGATGATCATCAGCTAATGCCGCGTCAGCCTTGGGCAA
>MEQL01000043.1:391-2891 GCA_001770205.1 Bdellovibrionales bacterium RIFOXYD12_FULL_39_22 | reverse complement strand
AAGACAATGTCAATCATCGGGGTCATATTCAGACCCGTATTTTCCAGCATTGCTCTCCGTTTTATTTTCATAGTATTAAATCCCCATAATTAATTTTAAATTATTGAGGTTGTTCAGCTGACATATTCTTGAACCTATCGACAAACTCACCGGCCATAATCCCAATTTCAATAATATACAGTGTTACTTTATTTTTAAACAGGAAAAATGCGGTCATCAGAGGCATTGATACGAGAAGTCCTTCGACCGTGGTAACCAGAGCGGCTTCTACGCCGCTGGCCAGGTCAGCCGGAGAAGGAGACAATTTGGTCTTGATAATACCGAATGACGCGATCATACCGGTGACTGTTCCGGTCAACCCTAACATAGGGGCGATGTTGCCAATAAGAGAAATATAACTTATTTTCATATTCAACTTAGCGGACTCCTCTTCGCCGGACGTGCTCATGGCTTCTACCATGGCATCATAACCTTCGTTCACCTTGGAAAGAGACGCACCCATAATATTACAGAAAAAGTTGGGGTTAGCGCTGCATAATGTAACAGCTTCCTCGTAACGACCCTCTTCCACCAGCGCTTCCAGTTCGGCGACTATTTCCGGTGGGCATAATTTATCTCTCTTAATATTCACGATATGTTCAATGACAAAACCCATACCTACCACACTACAAAGAATAATAAAATGACCAACCCAACCACCGGATTTAACCAGGTCCATAAAACCTGATTCTGCGACTCCGGATGATTTACTCCCCCCGCCCTCTTGGGCATAAACATAACTAAAACCTACCGCACCAATAAAAAACGCAACCAATACAATGGTCGATATGACAACGGTCTTACTACTCCTGTTGTTTCTGTAAAACATAGACGCTCTCCTTCTCTTTGCTGCTTTCTTTACAGTTAATCTATTTTCCCTCACCTGCCCGAATGAACGAGTTCATTCGTTCGGGCGGGTGGAATTCGTTGCTACTTCCCGAGTTCAGACAATCTCTTATTTGCTTCCGGGGCAAATCTGGAACCGGGAAACTTCTGCTTCAACTCCAAGTAAAGGAGCTTGGCATTATTAATATAGACCTTTTTCTTTTCCTGAGGCAGCGCCTGGGCTAATTTCTCGCAGGATACTCCGGCGTTATAAATGGCCTTTTCCTCTTCAATGGTCGGTTCGCCGGCCGGAGCCGGATAAAGTAATTTAGAACGCAGGTAGGCAAACAGGGCGTTCTTTATTGTTTTATAATCGGCCTTGGGGTTAGCCATAAGGCAATCGCCCTTGCCATTATAGGCGCCGGCCTTGGCCACGGCATCGTCCGACTTGGCAATCACCTCGTTAAACGCATCTTCCGCCCGGGAAGGCTCTCCACCGGCTAATTCCACCCGGCCCAGCCCGATAAGCGCGCGGTATAATATGGCCGGTTGCATTGCGGCCTTGGTTTTAAGCTGGTTATAAATGGCCTTGGCCTCGTCAGGCTTCTTGCTATCCTCCAAAAGATTGGCTTTGCGCAAATCAACTTCTAACAGGAATTTTTCTCCGATGTCACGGCCTTTGACCTTGGCTTCATCCAGGATACCCAATGCCGTTGCCAAGTCAGGCTTTTTCGCGGCGCAATCGCTTTTATTAAAATAGACCTGCTTAAAGTAGCGCGTCTTCTCAAATGCCTTGAGCACTTCATCATAGGCCGTCATGGCCTCATCAAACTGCTTGGCATTATGATAACATACGGCGATATTATAAAGAATATGCTGTTTAAAGATAGCCCTCAGCCGGGTATCATTCAACGCTTTTTTATACGACTCCACGGCCTGGGTATATTTACCGGATTCCTGGAGTTGCTTGGCATTGATATAATCCCTGGGCTCGTCGCGATAGGTGATGGCTTTGATCGCGTCTAACTTAACAGTTATAACAGGACCGCCTTTTACTTTAATCTCCACGCCATTGTATGTTTCGTTGGAGATATCACCTGGATTATCGTTTATTTTATTGTCGGCCCCTACAGAAGTGACCACGTCTGTTTCCTGGGCCATTAGATATAAAGAAGGCAGTGAAAAAACCAGGAGCGCCAGGGCAACTAATATCTTCAATACTTTCATTTCACACCCTTTCCTTTCCGTTCCAAAAAATATTAAAATATGATCTCTGTCAAGTTTTATGCGCCTATTTTTCCCTCTATTTAATCCCGTAAAAACCTTTCAACGGCGTCATTCTGAACTAAACGAAGAATCTCGCCAAACATAGTTTTGGCCCATTCGGGTTCTCTCCCAGAGACCCCTCAGGGTCGTGGGAAGCCCCTTCACTTCGTTCAGGGTGAAAGTGTTGACTTTGTCAACAATCTCATTTTGCCTCTATTTTCTTTCTCAGCTCTTTGAATTTATCCTTATAACCCCATTTATTATTGTCGTATTCCGGGCTGATGGCTTTTTCCATCATCGTCATAGCGTAAAGCGCCTCTTTGAAATTACCTATCTGATACTCCATATTTACGAAATGGTATTTGGTCTC
>MEQL01000043.1:0-360 GCA_001770205.1 Bdellovibrionales bacterium RIFOXYD12_FULL_39_22 | reverse complement strand
CCGCTCACTTTCGCCCACTGTTTCCTGGCTGATTGCCAGGGCGTAACATTTTCCCTGGAACCGGCAGATTCATAAGCAAAAGCCAATTCCCGGCCGATGTCAATATTATTGGTTTTTTCGGCATCCAGCTTTTCAAGAATCGCCACGGCCTTTTCATATTCCTTCAAGGCGCGATAGGTCTTGGCTAACTTCCATTGAATCAGCCAGGTTTCCTGGCGCGGCAATTTACCCTGGAATTCCTTATTAATCATTCTGACGTATAAATCAGACGCCTTTTTGTAAAAATCGTCCTTTTCAATCTCTTCCGCGAATTGATATAAACTTTCCGCGACTGATAACACCTCGTCCGGCGTTATGGTC
>MEQL01000042.1 GCA_001770205.1 Bdellovibrionales bacterium RIFOXYD12_FULL_39_22 | reverse complement strand
AAGCTAGTTTTATGCCAATCCATGTAAAAATCACATGGTTGAGAAAAGTTTTTATCTCCAACTTCAGACTGCAATGTTCCCTGACATAGGGGGCAATCCGGCCATCAAGGATGCTATAACCGTAAGGGATGGCACCACGGAACGCTCGCTGTGGCCTTGTGGGTGTGTTCTCCTTGGCCTTTGTATTTGCTCTGAGTGGCACTTGATTTAAAACCAGCACATCTCTGATGGTGCTTACCGGATAACCAGATTCCGCCGAAACCTCTCTTAAAGAGAGTCCCTTCTGATAAAGAGAGCGAAATTCATCTAAATTAGAATTTGCATAATTCTCGAAAAGGTTAATTATAACATGGTGATATACTATGAGTGCAAGTGGTGCGTTTGTCGTTGCTTCAACGGCGCCATAAAAAAGACTATAAAATTTATCCAAAATTGGATAGTAACTTTAGCTACTTCAGTGGAAAATCCTGGATCTCAAAACTTGATGCTTGCTTCCATGAATCCTTAACTGGGTGCCAAAACTATGCAGCCTTTTTTCGCTTTTTCTTCTCGGTCTTCTTTAAGTCCAGTTTTGTTATAGAATAGGAGATCTCTCCCTTTTTAACTTTCAAATCAATACGTAATTGGTCAAATTCCAAAAACTGAGAATCTGCATTCTTGTTAACATCATCAAACTCAACGGCCAAAAGTTCTCCTGTTGTAGAAAAAAAACCAACACCTATTTCATTGTTAGCTTCCACGGCATCACCTTTTGGGCCATCGTACCAAGAGATCATTAATGGGCCAGTTTCACCAATAATTCGAAACGATATTTTTTCTTTTTTCATAACTTCACCTTCTTCAAAATTTTATGCTTGTTTCTAGGTGTTTTTCCAGTAGGGTACATTGTTGCCATAAAGGCTCCTTCTGGCATAATTTTTACAACAACGACGATGAATCCTCTATTTTCTAATCTATAAAAAAAATTAAAAGACCTTGAATCACTTTGTTCTTCGCAATACACTTCTGTTGGATCTTTTAATATCCTTTCCAAAATTTCAAGTAATATATCCTTTGGAACGACTTGGAAATGTTCCCTGATAGCATGGTTTAGTGACTCATCGCTCACGATGATGCGATCACCAGTTATAGCTGTTATTACTGCAACTATTTTTTTCATTCAATCCTCTACTAATGCAGTTACTGTAAAATTAACTTTACATGATTTACTATATACTTCTGGCACCATTTTAGCAAAAAAGGAATTTATGTGAAAATTACGCACTTGTCGAATTTCCTCAAAGGGGACCACCCCAATTTCCTTTAATGGGGACCATTTGTAGAATAATGCCATTGTTTTTAATATTAGGTTGTTATTTGTCATAAAATGACCTAATATTAAAAATACATGAAGATTGAAGTGTTTGCCCGCAAAAAATTATTCCTTTTTTCTACCGAAGAAGCCAGATCGCTTGGAGTCTCTCCGCAACTTTTGGCCGTTTATTTGAAAAGAGGATATGTCGAAAAACTATCACACGGGATCTATCGTCTTGTGAAAAGTGAGCATTCAGTTTTGAATGACACTGGCCTGGAAAGTATTATTTTAGAAAAGCTCAAAATCATTCCTCAAGGTGTGATTGGATTTAAAACCGCTCTTCGTCTTTATGGATTGGGCGAGGCTCTCTCTTCCGAGATTGATATCATTGTGCCTTCGAGCAATATCCCAAAACGTGTGCTTGAAGACGTGAAGCTGTATCCAGTTCCGAAAAATGTTCATAGAATATCCACGAAAGTGATTAGTCGAATTCGAGTGACTTCTCTGGAAAGAACTCTTTTGGACTTGATGAGGCGTGATGAAATGCCGCTTTCGGAAGTTGTTGTTATTTACCGAGAAGCACAGAATAAGAAAATTCCAGTGAGTTTATCAAAAATGAAGGGACTCTCCGAAAAACTTTATGCTAAAAAAGTGATGGAGATTTTTCTGAAAGTTATTATATGAAAGAAAATGATTTAAAAAACAAATTGATCGAAGCAACGAAGCGCTTCGTTCTAAATATAAAAAGCAAAAAATTTTTTGGTGGCAAGAGCATTTCGGTGATTTAGGGAAGAAAATATTTAATCACGATAAAGTTGTTGTGAATGATTTTTGGCAACTAAAAGGAGAGTATCTCAAACATTTTAAACAGGAATGGGGAAGGACTGGAAGTTGGAATGGGATGAATGATGAGCATCGGCCCGCATTTTTAGCTGATCTATACAGAGCAAACCTTGATTTTTTTATACAAGAACTTCGAGATAAAATGGCGCAACAAAAACTTCATGCCACCGTAGATACATGGGGCTTTGCAGATTGGATGAGCAATTTAAAAAACAGGCCAGATGCATTTTTAACTACTCCGCCAGATGAGCGCTGGGGATTGAACTGGTCTACAGATTTAAATTTTTCGCTTGCAGAAAACCGAGGTAGATTTATTAAAATCATGAAAGAACAGGTTCAATCTGTCTCTCCAACTCCAGTCATATATATGATTGATCATCCAAAACCATTTACTGCATTTAAGATGCTTTCTGATGATCGGCAGGTACAAGTTACTCAATTTTTACTAGACGTAACTGAAGAATCGGGGGCCAAATTTATGTTTAGGGGCCATTCGGAGAACACAGACGGTATGGGCACTAAATTGCGACAGCTTATTCAAACAGAATGTGGAAAGCGGCGAATTTATCACTCCAATAGTTTTATGCTATTTGCGCTCAGCAGGAGTAATTCCTAGCCGATTCTTAAAAAAGGCCAGCATGTGGTAGCGATAAATAGCGTAAGTGGCGGCCGTTCCCACATGGCCGGCGGGAATGGCAAAGTGGCCTGGCCGACCGAATGCTCGCCATAATTCATATTGCAGTTCTGCGGGAACGTGTTTGTCTAGATCTCCGATAATCATAAAGACATCTTTTGAAGATCTTCTCGGTGCAAAGTAAAGTGGATCAACTTTGAAATAATCATCTAGCAATTTAGAAAATTGTTCGGTGGAAGGAATGTTTTCAATTTGCATTCGTTTCTGGCGATAGGCAACAATTTGTGATTGATCACTAGAACTAAATAATTGAGACATATTACCGCTGCCTACGATAATGTACATAGCGCGAATGCGATCTTCTGTTCCAAAAGAAAAAGCGGCCCGGACAGCACCTAAACTAATACCGAAGATTGCTATTTTGCCACTATCAATTTCTGGCCGATTCTCCATGTGGTCAATAAGATGCGAGGTGGCATTGGCCATGCGAACAAAAAAATTAGGAAGATCTTGAAGTGGACGTTTTTCATCGACGAGATTTTCAGTCACGTGTGAAATGACAACGTTAAAGCCGTGATTAACAAAAAAGGATGCCAGGTCTCTTTCAATAAAAATTTCTCCGGCAATAGATGGATTGATGATAAGTAGCGGCCGTTTCTGATTATTCTTGAGGCCTTGGTAATATTTGTAGGGTATTTTCATTTCAGAAGAAGTGGTTGTGTCAAATACTTCTAAAATTCCAGAAAAAATTTTGTAGGTTAATCTCTTTTTGATAACTTTTTCTTCTAGTAGTCGATAATCTGGATTATAGGAAAATATTTTTAAGCGATTAGAAATTTCTTGCTCACTTAGTATTTCGATGGCCAAGGATGTTGAGATAATAAATATGGTACAAAGAAATATAGACAGAGACTTAGTCATACATCTTAACTCCTATTGCTGCCGTACACTATTATGGTGTCGGCAGAGTCGTATGAAGTAGCCGTAAAAAGTTTTCACCCATGATTTTACGAATATCCAAAGAAGAGACCCCGAGATCCAATAGTGCTTCTGTTATCATTTCAAGGTGAGAGACATCAAAATGAGTAGTGACCACTCCATCAAAATCAGAACCTAGTGCAACATGATTAGCATTTCCTAAGAGGTCAATTATATATTTCATTGACTGGGCGGTACTCATGGCCGTCGTTCCACATACCGCCACCTCCCACAGGCCTATACCGATAATTCCTCCTGATTGTGCAATGGCCTTAATTTGTTGATCGGAAATATTACGAACTCCACTGTGACAATATCCATCAACGCCGCCGTGAGAAAGAATAATTGGACGTTTAGTTATCATTAAGATTTCATCAATGACATCTGGAGAGGCATGCGCAACATCAATTATCATTTGCAGTGCTTCCATTTTTTTTATTACTTGGCGGCCAAAGGTAGTAAGGCCACCTTTGTTGATGCCGTGGGCACTACCGCCTATCTTGTTATCAAAAAAATGGGTTGGGGAGGCCATGCGAAATCCTAAGTCAAAAAGCTCTTCTAATTTTGTCAAATCTCCTTCAATCGCATGTAGCCCTTCTAGTGCCAACATCCCTCCGGCCATAACTTTGCCGGCCTTGCGCTCTGCTTGTAACTGCCAAAGATCACCTTTGTTTTTAATGATGATGAATTGCTGGGCGGAGTTATTAGCAAAATAGTGCAATTTCTTTGCTTGGAATTTGGCGCGTTCAAAAAGGCTTGGTAGCTTTTTTTTGGACATTCCTTGTTGGTAAAACAAGATACCGGCCATATCATTTTGCTCGCGAACGCTATCGGGAGAGAAGAAAACATCAAGCGGACTTTTGGTTACGGCGGCAAACACTTGTAAGGCCACATTGCCTGCCTGCATTCGAGGGAGATCAATATGTCCGCGAACTGTTTTGGTTAAAAATTTGCGAGGGTACAATAGGGTATCTGCATGTAAATCAGCGATAAAAAGAGATTGGTGTAGTCGTCGAACTTCTTCTCGACCTTCTGATTTTAACTGAGGTTTTTTGTCGCTTACTTTGTTGAATTTAATAAAACTTTCGAAACTGGTTAGGTAGCGGAAATTATCTAAAAAAGAGCTGCTATCTTGTGCCCATAGTTTTAAAGAAAAGATGGCCGAAAGGTACACCATGGCCCAAACGATTTTCATAAATGCTTCCTCTTGTAGAACATATCGACAGGAAGCAATGAAAAATTAGGGTAAAATAGTTGCAGTTTTTTTTACGAGATCTCTATCATATTGGAATAACAAAAATGGATAGCTACTAGCTTATTTTTCCAAAATTTTTTGAGATCACGAGAGACATATTCTGTGCACTTGATGACATACTTTCGCTGGAGGATGCTACTTCTTCTACTAGCTCTGCATTTTGTTGAGTAATAGAATCGATGTTGGCCACTGCCGTATTAATTTGTTCAATGGCGGCATATTGTTCTCTTGTCGCAGCGGAAATTTCCCCAGTGATATCCGCTACACTTCTAATTTTTCCAGAAATAGTTTGTAGCTTTTCGCTATTTTCTAAAACTAGTTTCTCTCCATTTGCCACTTTGGAAATACTTGCAGTTATAAGTTGCTTTATATCCTTGGCCGCATCTGCTGCTCGTTGTGCTAAGTCTCTAACTTCGATGGCCACTACCGCAAATCCCTTGCCTTGCTCTCCGGCCTTGGCCGCTTCGATGGCCGCATTGATTGCCAGGATATTTGTTTGAAAGGCAATCTCTTCCACCATATTTACGATGTCCGAGATTTGACTACTGCTGCTTGATATTTCTGCCATTGCCGCCTTGGTGTTTTCGAAAGAACTAATTCCTTCATTGGCCACGGTTACTGCTTCGGAAGAGATTTGCGAGGCCTTTTGTGAATTATCCGAGGTCTGTTTTACCGTAGAGGTGATTTCTTCAAGAGTGGAAGCTGTCTCCTCTAAGGCCGAGGCCTGTTCTTGAGTACGATTTGATAAATTTTGATTCTCAGACGAAATGTGAGAAGATTTTTCTGCAACGTCTACAATGGTAGAAGAGAGAGTTGTTCCTAAGTTTTTGGTCGATTTCCAAATAAAAAAGGAAAGTGCCATTGCTAAAATTATTCCCGCCAGTGCGACAAAAACTACTGCCAGTACACTGCGCCGTTTTTCGCTTTTAAGTGTTATTGATTTTGCCTCAAGCTTTGTGGTTATCTCCGTTCTTCCTTTTGCAAGAAGCGTCCCGATCTCATCTAAAGCTGAACTCATTTGGCCAGCATAATATTCCTGCGCCTCACTTCGTTTATCCGCTTGTAACATTTCTTCCAAAGATTGGGCCCCAGTATGCAGGCGAGTATGTGGCACTTCTAATTCGCGCATAATGACAGCAAGTTCAGGGACTGCTTTTTCTGCTTCACTTCTTTGTTCGGAGTAGTACCACTTGCCAAAGGAGCATTCATGGGGATTTTTTTGTACTTCAACAGTTTTTTGGTTTTGTTTATTCTGAAATTCTCCGGCCTTGGTGCGCCACTGATTGTGGGCCAACTCCTTTTCTAAAAAAAGAGAATATATTTCCTGCAGTTTCGCACTATCGTTGGCAAATTGATTAAATCTACTGAAGTAGAGCAAGGCCATGACACTGAGGATTACCGTTATTGCGGTAAGAGAGAGTGCTGTCAGAGTAACCTTATTAGTAAGTGTTAAGTTCATAATATTTACCTCTAATGGAATTTACGTTTATACTGTTAACTATAACAACTGATCGGATTTATGGTTTTAATGTTTAATTAATTTTAGTATTTTGTATTTTTAAAAAGACTATTTCCGTTAAATATTGGATGGCCCCGAAACTAATTTATGCTTTTATAAAAATTTTTATGCCGATTTATTCCGAGATTGACCTGAAAGGTGTTGTCCCTTAACATTGTAGGTATTGTACTGCATGAGATTTAAACTGTAATTTGGAGGCCATTAATGTTTGAGCATTTAAATTTACGACGCAAATTTCTCTACAGCATTTTACTCGGACTTTTTGGAGCATTTGGTCTGCTTATTTTTACCATTGCAGGTACGGTAAATTCGCAATTAAGAATGCAAGCGGATAATTCGATAAAATTGCTTTTGGAGGAAAAGGCCAATCAAAAAGCGTTATTAGAAAAATCCTTGGAGCGTAAAATAAATTCGCTAGTGCAACTTTTATCGCAAAATGCTTCTACTTTGATTGCAAATTATGATCTAGAGGCCTTGGCCAAGATAGCGAAAAATGCCGCCAATGATGAAGATGTGCAATATGTTTTTTTTACAGACATGGCAGAGAAGGAACTGACGGCCGCCCCTTTAGAAAAAAGCGGAAAAGAGTTAGTGCAAGAGATTTTAGTGGAAGGAAAAGCGATAGGAGTGTTAAAAATTGGAATAGATGAAAAATTTATTACCGAGGCGGTTAGCAAGCTGGATGCTAGGATAGAACAAAAGCGTCTAGACTCTGAGACAGAAATTTCGCAGGCCACGCGTCAGGTTATTTGGATCATTGTGGGAACTTCGCTGGCCGGCATTTTAGTAACTTTTTTACTTTTATATTTTTTGATCGAAAGGGTTATTTTAAAGCGACTAGTTGTTTTGGCCCAAAAAATTTCCTCTATTTCTGAAAATTTGCTGCAATCATCCAGAGATATCAATAGTACTAGTGCCAAGATGCGAGATGCTTCTACTCAACAGGCCTCGGCGCTAGAAGAAACCTCGGCCTCCCTCGAGCAGATTAATTCTATTGTAAAAAACAATGTTTCGGGCGCAGAAAGTGCCAGCAAATTATCGCGGGGAGTAAAGGAGATGTACTTGCAAGGAAGTGAGTCGATGAAAAAATTGGCCTCATCCATGAGTGAAATTTTAGCAAGTAATCAAAAAATTCAAGATCTCGTCAAAGTGATTAATGAAATTGGTGAGTCGACTAAAGTGATTGACGAAATTGTTTTTCAGACCAAGTTGTTATCATTTAATGCCTCGGTGGAGGCCGAGCGAGCGGGTGAACATGGGCGTGGTTTTGCGGTAGTGGCCCAAGAAGTAGGTAGTTTGGCCACTATGAGTGGGGCGGCCGCGCAAAAAATTTCAGGAATAGTGAACAAAAGTATAACTTCCTCAAATCAAATTATTAGCGAAAATCGTAGTAAGGTGGAAGATGGTGGTGAGTTAGTGGAGAAGACGTCCAAAATAATGAGTGATATTTCGCGTAATATCGATCTTGTTTCAGAAAATAGTGAAAAGATCTACACATCTCTTAAGGAGCAAATGGGAGGTATTGAACAGATTTTTTCTGCAGTGGTAAATATTGATCATTACACTCAGGGAAATACTGCAACTGCTGAAAACGTACTTGAAACTAGCAATTCTTTACTAAATTACTCCTCTACACTAGAACAGGTAGTGGAAGAGGTGAATGTAATGATTCACGGAAGGCCCTCCAAATAGGCCGGATCATAATGGCATAGTTATAAAGTTATAGACTTTGCTTCCGATATATTATGGCCGCAAGTTAGTGTGGCCTTATTGGGAGTTGCTATGAAATTAATCTATAATTTTGCATACCTGTTTCATTATCTTTTTTTGACGTTACTGGTGGCAAGTTGTGCTACACCATCTTTAAACGTCGAGCGCACTCCGGCCAGCGGAACTTCTGCCTATGAAAAATCCTGTAGCGCAGCACTTGGCCGTCTTTTTTCTGGCCAGGATAAATTAACACAAAAAGATAAAGTTCCTTGGGTAAAAACAAAAATTGAAGCGGAGCTAGCAGCACTCCCGCCACAGAGTTCCTTAGATGATCAATTATCTGCCGCGATTGTTAAGATAAAAGAGAGTGATCCCGCACTAGCTGCCAAGATAGAAGTTGCTCTTACTAAAAAAGAAAAAAAGGGTGCCCACGCTTTGCGCGTAGATTTATCTGATTTGCAAGCGAAAATGGTAAATTTTTTAGAAGGGCCTTATTTTAAAATTGCGGGTGAGCGAGGATTATCTGAACCGTTTGTGCGGATTGAAATGGTAGACAGTGATACGCTTTTTATTTTTCATGCGGGTGATAAGTATCCACTGCTTATTAAATGGAGTGATGATTTTGAACCTAAAGTGGCCTTGCAAAGTGCCGAAGAATTACTGCTAGAAAATACTTCCAGATTCTCTGATCGCAAAACTTTCCAGGTTCTATATTTACCCCGAGAGATGAAATCGAAAGAAGAACTTAAATTTTTAGAGGTAGAAATATATGAACTAATTTCAGGAAGTCGCATTAACCGCTATATTGCCAGCAAAAAATCTCCTATTTCTATTGCCGCGGCCATTATCCATGATGGACGATTAATGAGTGATCGTCCAACGCAGGTAGAATTTAATCAATTGCGCGAGCGTTTAAATAGTGATGGAGCACTTCGCCAAATGATTCGCTCTTTACTTTTTGTGGCCCCCACGGCCACAGGAAAGACCAGAATTTTAGGAAACAATATTGTTAGCAAAATTACACAGGCAACTAAACTTTTAAGTGGTGGAAACAAGAAAACAAAAAAATTAAGTGTACTAATGGCCAATACTCCAGACCTTGTCAATCAACTGGCCTTAGATATTGGGGAACAGTTGCATTTACAATTGGGCCCATCACAATATCGAGTGGTGCAGTGGGGAGGATTGCAATCGGAAGATATGGGAATTGAAAAATTGATGGCCTTTGTGGAAAAGTCAGATGTTCCAGTTTTGCTGGTAACTAGCACGCAAACGATTGCTTCGCGAGTTAAATCTGACGATGAAATCAAAAAACTATTTAGGCTTGCCAACTCCATATCAATAGATGAGGCCCACAACTCTCAAAGTAATACCTTCAAGCGAGTAATGAATGTAGGCCTTGAGATAGGAGCGGAAGATCGTCAGAGTGGGCGCGACGTTTTAGAGTCGTTAGATATTTTGGGTGTTACCGCTTCACCACTATCGCGGACTGAACGAACTACCGAAGTCTTTGAGCGGACTTATTGGGGATCTTTGGATTCTCCCGGCCGCTTTGCTCAAAGAGTAAAAGAGTCATCTGGCCAGGAGCGTAGTTCTACGGCCACAGATGTTTTGGAGTGGATTAAAATCGAGCAGCAATATCAAAATGCTCGCGGTAGAGGAGAGATTACGTCACCTAAGCGGCCTTTTTATTTTGATGCAAGGGAGCAGGGTTTTAATTTTGATTCAATTTTTGCGCGAGCTGCCTCGGGAACTCAACCTAACGTTAATGTAGAAAAGCTAAAAGCAATTTGGCCTTTTATTGAATCGAAAATTTTAGGCCATGGCCCGGGAGTTATTCATGCATATCCAAGAGATGCAGAAAATATTGCCAAAACTCTCTCTGAACTTTCTGGTAAAAATTATGTTTCGCTAACTAAACTGAGTGATAATAAGCGCGATGCTGTGCTAAATGCATTTAAAAATGGTACGCTCTACGAAGGAGCTCCGGTAGATGCTATTGTTGGCCGCATCAAAGAAGGGTTAGATTTTCCGCGGGCCGGTTGGTATCTTTCTTTTAAAAAATATGTACGTTTTCCAGAGAATTTGCAGGGGCAGGGACGTGTAGTGCGCATAGATTTGGATAAGCCAACTCCGGCCATAATTTATTTTGGCGAAAACATGAGCCAGTTGGCCTTTCGTGACGTCAAGGAATTAGTCTTGGCAAAATTAGGTAGATTACCACGTAGACTAGATGAAGGCCGTGGTTTTTCAGGAGCACGAATTTACCAAAAAACCCATCCACAATCGGAATTAGGTGCCAGTACTTTAGAACTTAACACTTCGCTAGAGGTATTATTTCGGCAAAATAAAAAATTGTCCTATGAATATTTAGATAAAGATGAAAGTTTGAGTGCCGATGCCGTTGGGAAGTTTCAAAAGTTGTTGTCAAATGCTTTGCGACAGCATGGAAATTTAGAAGTTTATGGCTCAGTGAAAGAGTTCATTCATCAAATTAATGGATATACTTTTTTCCAAGGCACTCTTAGTGATACCTGGAAATATTGTGATAAACTCCTCTCTATACAAAAAAAGGGCGCGCCCTATCCCAAAAATCTTGGAGCACAAGAGTTGGGAATTTTAAAAGACGCTGCGGAAATGGAGAAAGTGGCCGAGTTTCGGGCGATGCGCTCTTGGATTGGGAGTGTTTCTCGCGAGGTATTAGAGAACATGCCATTAGGGCCTTCAGGTGTGGTGGATTTAGCAGCATCTCTTGATGCGTTAGTTGCCAGATATGGAGATGATTCCATTGCGGCAATTGAACGCTGGACTTTTGGTAAAAATTTTAAAGAGGCCTTGAGTGTCTCTGCTGAGGCAATATGGGATCGCTTATCTTATAGGGCACGTGTCGGACTTGAAACACTTTTTGATAGTGCAGATGAAAAACCTATTACCGAGTCTCTTAATGATTATTTTGCCCATCATCAAGAATTGCCCAAATTTTATTTTTACAAGCTAGATAGTGAAGAGGCGATTAATTTAGAAGATAAGATTTCTCACCGTTTGGCGGAAAAATTAGAGGCATATTTGCAAACGGGAAAATTAAATTTAGAGCAATTAGATATTGCTCTATTAGAAGAATTAGATCGGAGTCAATTTTTTGCTAAAATTGTAGGCCAGGTAATATCAGCACTCATTAGTGAGATTGGAAAAGCCTCTGGAGAGATGAATGAGGCGGCAGTTAAGAATTTGGGAGTAAGTTTTGAGGATTTAACCAAGTATGAGGCCTTTGGTTCCTTTAAAATTTTAGAGGAACTTAGCAATCGTGGCCTTGTTAACTCAGTTGCCCTTAAGGCCGCGATTGAGAAACTATTAGGGGGATAAGAGTTTTTGTTCCCATTGATAGGCCGATTTTACAATAAGCTCTAGATCATCATATTTGGGCCGCCAGTTTGTCATCTGCTTAATTTTATCAGAAGTAGAAATAAGCAAGCTGGCATCTCCGGCGCGACGAGCTGCTTCTTTTACTGGAAAATCTATCCCCGTTACTTTTTTTATGCAGCTAATGACTTCTCGCACGGAAAAGCCATGGCCATGGCCGCAGTTGAAAATTTGCGAGGAGTTTGTTTTTGTATCTTTTAAAAAATTTAAGGCCGCCAAATGGGCAGCGGCCAGATCTGCCACATGGATATAATCGCGTATACAGGTTCCGTCAGGTGTTTCATAATCTGTTCCGAAAATATCCAGATGTGGCCGCATTCCTAGTGCCACTTGCATTGCCACTTTGATGAGGTGTGTTGCCATGGGGGAGCGTTGGCCTAAGCGGCCGGCCAAATCTGCTCCGGCCACATTAAAGTAGCGCAAGGCCACATATTTAAATTGAGGGTGAGCGCGTGAAGCATCTTCGAGCATCCATTCTGTCATCAGCTTGGAGCGGCCATAGGGATTTATTGGTGCAACGGGAGAAGTTTCGGCCATGGCCATATTTGATCCCATTCCATAAACTGCCGCAGTAGAAGAGAAGATAAAACGCGAAATTTTATGCTTGAGACAGAGAGAGATTAGATTCATCGAATTTTTACTATTGTTGCTGTAATATTTTAAAGGATCAATCACAGATTCGGGCACAATGATTGATCCGGCAAAGTGGATGACGTCACTGATTTTATGGTTAATAAGCACTGCTTCTAATTTTGCCAAGTCGTCCAGATCTCCCTCTATAAACTCACCAAACAACACAGAGTTGCGATGGCCGGTGCTTAAATTGTCGTAGGTGACTAATGGATATCCTTGTTCACCCAAGAGTGCGGCCACATGTGAGCCGATATATCCCGCTCCTCCAGTAATTAGGATTTTTGTTTTCATAGAGTATAGTATATATAAATTAGCGATGAATATTAAAGAAAGAATTCTATTTGAAGATAATAATTTATTGATCGTGGATAAGCCGGCCGGGATTCCAGTGCATAAGACAGTTGATAGAAATAGGCCTGTATTGGAAGATTATCTTCGCATCTATCTACAAGGTAATTATCTTGGAATTTTACACCGCTTAGACAAGGATACTTCAGGCGTAATGATTTTTTCGAAGAATCAACAGATCAATCCATATTTGGCCGAACTATTTTCTGCGCGGCAAGTGGAAAAAAAATACTTAGCAATAACAGATGTGGCCATTTCTCCCGAACAGGGCCGAATGGAAGATTTTGTTAAAGAGGCAAAAGTTGGTAAAGGACGAGGATATGTGACTTTGCAGACCAAGGTTATCTCCAGCGGAAAGAAGGCCATTTTGGATTATCAACTACTACAGACGCAGACGAGAGCGCCTTTTTATCTTTATGAGATAAAATTAGTTACGGGGAGAATGCATCAGATACGCGCTCAATTTAAATTTCGGGGGGCACCACTAGTGGGAGATCTTTTGTATGGTAATTGTACACAAGATGATAAAAAAAGATTAATGCTTCATTGTGCAAGTGTGAAATTTTTATATCAGGAACAAGAACTGATAGTGGCATCAAAAACACCAGGAGAGTTCCTAGCATTGATGGAATAAATAGTTTCTTTTCATCAACGCTCTGTGCGACAAAATGGGCCCAGGATACTTTTGGCCACGATCATTAGAAACCTCTTTTTGTCACCTTCTTTAATTCAAATATTATCATCTGCTTATCTGAAACTTATCGGCCAGATGTGGCCGGCATCACTTATGCACTTAAAGAAAACATGAGAGCACCAAGGATGGTGATCTGGAAACATCAAGGATGATGAGTATATCGGGGGTCTTAAGGATGAGGCACACACACGTAAGGATTATCTTTTTAATTTCTCTATTAGTTTCACTTGGTACGTTTTCCGCTCACGCTGTACTTCGAATTGCCAATTCCTGCTCGAGCGAATTAATAGCAACCGCAAAAAGTGTTACTGATCTTGAGACCCCTCTTTCCTCTTCCGCATCATTGCAAAAAATTCGAGTTACCTTCAATCTAAAATCAATAATTCGTGGAGCAGCTCAGGATGAGTTCTTCATGGATTTTTTAAAGCATGGCCCCGTAGAAATTATCAGTGGCGAAAATTATCAACTCATTTTAAACAACGGATGGATTTGCGCGATAAAAAAACTCTAGCTTAATGTTTTTGCATTAAAAACTATTACAAGGATGTAATATTGAAAACACAAGGATTGTTTCGCCAGTTGTTACTGGCAATTTGGTTTATCACGCTAGTTTTTATTTTCACAGGCCAGGCACGCTCCTACGAATTTACCGCAGATTTTCAGGCCGGAGTTACTTGGAAAAGTTTTCCAGTGAAGATGAAACGTTTTTTTGTAGAGGAAATGGATCGTGCTATGTTGGATCCGCTTATTTCCGAGGCAGAATATGAATGGGAAAATAGTATAGGCGCAGATATTTGGGATACCGATTATATGGCGGACTCTTCAGTGAAAAATCAAATTCGCTGGTCAAACAATTTTGCCGCCGAAACAGGATATGATCCATATAATACGCTGGCCGTCACCATCCGGTATCAAGTTAATGGAATTTTAGATCGCGTAGAGATTATCTTAAATGGTAATATTCTCTACTTGCGCGAAAATGGAAATAATATTTTAAAAACGACGTTGCTTCATGAATTAGGCCATACCATCGGGTTGGATCACTCCCAGGCACCAGCAGTGATGCAGGCCTATTTGGGTGAGTATGAAGAATTGCAAAGCGATGATGTGGACGGCGGCATCGCTGTTTATGACACTGCCACCGGAAGACAAAAAAGTGGATATTTGGAAGAGTTAAGTGCCAAGTACAATGAGCAAGATGATAGCGTCAGTTGTGCGACGGTGGGCGATGCTGGCCGCTCAGCAGGCGGTAGCAATGGTAGTAATGGATTGGGAGCGGTAATTTCTTTGCTTTTGGGCGCCAGTTTAATGGCATTCTTCAGATTAAAAATAAATAATTAGTAAGTATTTCGGCGTAAAAGCTATAGACAATCAAGAGGGGAATTGGGAAAATTTGCTCCTAACCAAGGAGCTTTTATGATGTCTATAGTTAACAAATATTTTTCTTCAGTTTTTTTATTTTTGTTTGCCACGAGTTTGCTGGCGGCTGGGCCCCTGCAGTTTGGTGCGGTTGTGGACAAAACAAAAGTCGTGGCCCTTGCGGAAATAGTAAAATCACCCGATAAATATTTAAATAAAGAAATTGTAGTAGAAGGAATCATTTCAGAAGTATGTGCCAAACGAGGTTGTTGGATGACCTTGGTGGCCAAGGATAGTCCTGATGGAAAGGCGCAATTGCGAATAAAAGTAAATGATGGTGAAATGGTTTTTCCACTGACTGCTCGTGGAAAAATGGCCTACGCAGTTGGGGTTTTGGTTTCCTTTACACTCAATAAACATCAGGCCATCGAGTTTTTAAAGCATAAAGCAGAAGAAGGGAAGCAACCTTTTGATGAAAGCAAAGTTTTAGGTCCACTAACCATCTTCCAATTAAATACCACTGGAGCACTTATTGAGTAGCGCGCTAATATCCACAGATGGCAAGGGTGCACGGCACTTTGTAAAATAGTTATACACTTGTATTGTATTCAATCACCTTACTTTTTTTTAGAAAATTAATCCAAACAGTTATGAGTGGCCTGCAAGTTGCAGACAAGCTTGCTTAACGAGTCAATTTAATAATTGTAAGGGCACATATAAACGCCAAAAAAAGGAGAATTCTATGAGTCATAAAAATTATCTCTTCTGGGTAGTTATGTCGGCAAGTTTTTTACTCACCAGCGCAACCATTTATTCCAACCCTGTTTCGCTAGGGGGGGCAGGTATTGGGAACGTGGTGAATTTACAAAATGGAGCAACGACCTTTGAAACTTTTGATAGAGGAGAGTTAGAAGCGAAATTCTTAGATTTACTCTCGGAAAGACAAAAAGAAGATAGAGACTATATCTTGGATGCAGTTGAAAAATTAGATGCGGCATTTGCAGATCTTATAGAGAGTGATCTCATGGTAGTACAAGATTTGGCCAATCGTTCTTCTGCAGGGGGAGAAATAATTGATTACAAAGAATTTTTTTCCGCTACAAAAAATTTAAAATCCGCAGAACTGCGTATTCAAAATAAGATAAAAACACTCACTGCTCTTCCTTCTATCGTTGGTAGCGCTCCGGCCGCTCAATTAGAAGGATCTGTTGTTTCGATTCCCAACTACGGCAATATGGATTTTTCTCCACTAATTGAGCACTATACTACACAGTTAAATGAACAGATGGCCGCAGCAAGAGCTCTCAGGATTTTGGTTTCACTTCCCAATGGGCAGACAAAATATGTCGAGAAGTTAGAAGTTAAGACTGATCAACCGCTAACGGCCGCTCAATTAAATGAGATGAGAAATGAAGCAGCTATGCTTCGAATAATTGAAGATGTGGATGCAAGAAGTATTGACACTTATAATCAGTTTACTAAAGCAAGCATATATGAATTCATTCGAACCTTTGGAATTAGTCAGAAAAGAAGACTTGATCTTAATTCGGAAGGAATGGCCAAAACACTGCAGGCACTGGAAGAGGCCTTTTGGACAAGATCATATTTGCGCTCTGTCTATGGTGTTCAATTAGGAACATTTGCGATTGAATATAATAAACAACAACTTAATTGGGATTTTTTTGCTTCGAGCAATAGTCTGCAATTTGTTAGTGAATTTGTTCGCGATACAAATGAGCTGATTGCTTTTCAAGATAAAATATATACCGCACTTATAACTCAAGAGAGCCGTTCTAAAAAATTAATTGGCGAAGAGATTAGTTTATTGGCAGGAATTAACTCCTTTAAAACTATGTTGGCCGGAGATAGATCTTTGGCCAAGGCCAATTCTTTGATTTTAAAATTAATGTTAGCGGACTTGGAAGAGGAGTTAATTGTAAGTAAGGGGGGCGGACTAAAAGAGATGAGAGAACATTATCGTAAGAGATATTATAAGTCCGAAGATGAAAAATCTTATTTCAAGGAAAAGGCCGCAGCTTACAATGGTGGTGATGCTGAAGATATTGAAGCGGATACAATAACAACGGATACAAACTCACTAAAAGGGGCGTTTCAGATTGCAAAACTTGGCCTAGAGAATTTCATGCAACAAGTGGAACAGGCGGTAGGTATTGAAGAAGCACTTGAGCAACTTAACGCCAATAATAGAACGCAGCAAAGGGTTAGAGCTCGCCAGGATATTTAATTGAGTGAGATTTTAAGTTAATAAGGCCAAGGCCTGACTATTAACGAGATAAAATTCAAAGGGTCATTTATGAAAAAACATTCACTCTTAATAGCGATTGTAGTTAGTACCTGGATCGGCCAGCTATTGGCCGGCCAGGGAAGTAATGAGTGTACAACGGTGAGAAATTCCCCCGTAGCTGCAATTTGTGAAGGAATGTATCTTCCTTCAGATAAAGTTAGAAATTATCATGCAAACTCGCATCAGCTAGAGTGCTCCTCTACGGCAGATCACTTTATTAGACGGCCGCAAAAGTATGATTTTGCGGCGTGGAATAAGCTTAGAAAATCGGGAGAGGATGGCCAACAGAAAGCTTTTAAAATGCGGCAGAGCTTACCGGATATCGCTTGGCAGGGAACAATTCCATACACCACAATTGAGACCTGGTCATGGGAGGATTGTGTTTATGGTAGTAATGCAACAGAGTGCGGAACTCACGAAGAGTGCTCTACCGTTACAACTACTACCACTGATGCGCAGGGGAATGAGACCACTAGAGAAGAAGAGGTTTGCGAAGAGGTCGCCAATTCTTGTTGGTATGATGAAGTGCAATATGCCAGTTTTCAGTGTTCCAACGAAATAATGCGCTTTACCGCCAGCTTTTTGCGAGATCCTTCTTGGACATTATCTTCAGATAAGTACGCATTATTTATTCCCAATAAGTATGATCTACTTCCTGGAGAGTTGGAGGATGTTCAAGTTTATAATACCTCAAGCAGAGGAACAAGATTAACTCCTAGTGTGCAGGTAGGGGATGCTTGGAATAAATATGATTTGAGTCAGATAAGCGGATCAGGAGTGGGGGCCGCTTGTCGACAGAATTCAGACTATAAGATTGATGTTAAGATTGGAACGATTGATCGTTTGACGGATAAGCCTAGTCCGAATGCCTTCAAAATACCGACCAATGTAAAGGGGCAAGAGGTAGATTCTTTGTTGTGGGTGGATAAGCAAACAAAGAAAGGAGTAGTTCCCAAGGCCTTTCCGCGAGCGATCTTACTTGCCGATTCGTCTTCGGCGGTAAGCACGGCCATCGCACAGCATTCTAGAAAAGTTGCTGAAAGAGAAATGGCCAAGTCGGAGGCCGGGCAAAATAGTAATAAGGATGGTGCCAGCATAGAGGAGATGATAAAGAAGGATGAAGGTTTCTTTAGAAATACGATTGTTCGCGTGTCGTTATACAAAGCTTTTCGTTTCTGGTGGGATAGGAAAATTAGCCTAGACATTATGACTGATGACTCCAACTCAATAAAACCCTCAACGAACATTTTGTCAAAAGACCAAGATGTTGCGCTGAGTGATATTTGGCAAGTTGATTTAATCTCAGATATTAATAAAAATGATCTTTACAAGCGCAGTATTCAGAAGTTGCGGCCAAATCGTACCTATGCCTTACATGTTTCAATGTATCAAAAAGGTATTCCTTTTTATGCCGGAGACTGTGACACGAAACCGGCCTGGGATTGTGGATGGTATATTCCCCCTCCACTAAAGCGAGAACCAGATGACTATTTTTCAAAACCGCTGCAACTGCGCTTTGAAACCTCTAAAGATGTTGATGAACGTGCCTGGTACGATAAGGTTAATGATTTGATTAGTCCGCTTAGTATTTTCGAGTGGATAACATACGAAAGGCCAGTTAATGGAGGTAACAAATGAAACAATCAATTATTTATAAAATGGCAATGCCCATAGTTACACTTTCCTTATTAGCTGGTTCGATTATCAGCGAATCTATGGGAGAAAGTTTGGATTTTTATCGCAAGAGTGTTTACAAAAGTGAAGCGGCCAGCGAAAGAGAGAGCATACAGCGTCGTTTAGATATTGAGGAAAAACTCAATCTTCCCAAGGTGTCACTTGGTGAGAGCAAATTATTAATGCAAAAGATTGCTTCGACACCATCCTCTGCACATCGCTTTTATTCATCAATAGTTTTTAAAGATATGTTGGGTAAGGCCAGTGAACTGTATGAAGAAATGGAAAAAACAGATCCGCCATTAGTCTATAATCCTGCGTGGACATACGAGGAGCACAATGCTGTTTTGAAAAAAGATCGACGAGTTCGTTGTGCTAAAAGTATAAATAGCACTTTGGCAGGAGTTGGTGATAATTCTGCAATAGGAACATTGTTATTTGAAATTCAAAGAAGATTAGTCGCGCCAGGATCTTCTGATTCTGGAGTCAGCGCGAAGCAAGAAGTGGGAGGTAGAAAGGGCGGAGAGATTATCAAACTTCTTGCGGAGTATATCGAAAATGAGGATAGTGGCAAAGGAGAAGAATCGATTTTCAAAAAACTAGGAGAGATAAAAGAGGTTCAAGTTGTCGAGGGACATATTCAAAAGATTGTTTTTTCCTCGGGCGTTGATATGACATTAACAATGCTTTTAACCATGCAATCAGGAGATGATGAAAAATTTCTGAGTATGCAACAATGTTTAGGAGAATACTTAGTTGATCAAAAACATTTGCTTGAAGTTAGACGAGATGAGATCAAGACTAATAAGTTGGCCCAAGCATTTTCAGTAATTCGGCAGGCAATAAAAGAAAGTATTGCCAAGATGAAAAATGGCCAGGAAAAGGAAGCGCTTCAAGCAAAAGATGTTAGAAATTTAATGGAGACAGAATTGGCATTCTTTTACGAGGGAAAGAAATTCTCTCAAGATCAGAAAAAAGAAGAGTTGGCGTGGATTGAAAAGAGACTGTTAATTGGCAAGTCGGTTATTCCCTTCTTGCAAAATCGTTTTGAAATGGCAGTAAAGGCCCATAAACAGGTGGCCAAGCTTAGCGATGAGCAATTTGGACTGCTGCTAGCACTCTATCTTCAACTAAATGAGAATGAGTTGCCAGTGGCCCACGAAACTACCATTATGGGAGAGAAATTCAAAGAATATGTGGAGGAGTTGGCCAAACAAGGTGATCGTAATAAAAAAATAGATCAGGCAATGGCCGATTTGCAATATTACAAAACCTTGGGGAATTTATTGACCAATCTAGAATTATCTATTGAGAAACAATCAAAAGATGATGAAGCCTTGGATAAAGATTTAGAAGAGATTCAATCTCGGACGAAATGAGACAACTTTTATGCGCTTGCCTCTCATTGCCCACTAAGGCCACGTCCTAAATGAGCAAAATGCAGGTTTAGAGATTTATCGCAATTTGTCGTAGTTAACAGACCATTTTGATTTGACTTGATTCAAATATTTATTAATTAGGTACTACGTCCCAAACTTCCCAATCGTCAATTTGACGAGAAAAGACTCCCGACTCTTCCGCATCAATTGATGGTGCAGCAATATATGACATCGTATTAGGCAACCATACGTTTGGGCCATAGAAATGATCTATCTTTAACTCGCCATCATACCAAAATCTGCTTATTGCGTTTGAAAACTTAACGTAGAATTCGTAATGATGCCAGTTCCCATCCGTCTGATTTGGACATGATAACCAATTGCTTATAGAGATCATTGCCCCATTACCCTTTGCCGAGTAATATATGGTGTCTTTATCGCTCATGGAATAATGGACATAACTATCCACTCCATTCCAATGTGGGTAAAATATTTTTAAATTCTCCATAGAATCGGTACTTGTAAATGTTGGATATCTCATCCAAAAAGAGAAATACATTTCATCAGAGGGCCATGGATTTGGCAGTCCTTTGTCCCATGAGATCCAAACCTTATTTACTGTTCCTGAGGAAAAAGCAAAGCCTTGCCCGTTTTTACCAGCTTGATCAAGGTTATATTGTGGTGGAACTTGTAAGATATTTCCCTGAATACTTGAATCCCACTCACCATAAACACTAAGATTCGGACTAATAGTTTGAGTGTCAAAGTTTTCGTACATCAACCGGTGTGGCGTTCCATCCCAAATTTCAATATCGTCAATGTAGATTATATCTCCTGCCTGTGCCATGTGAACGCCATCTCCTGCATTGGAAGGAATATAAAACCGCCTAAAAATATCCGACTCCCACATCGTACTACGCCACTTGTATGATTTACTGTTGAGGTGCAAGATGTCATCAAACTTTATTATGCAGACTCCATTTGCCAATCCCGAAGTATTGTACTTTCCATACACCTCCACTTTGTGCCACTGGCCATCTTTAAAAGTTGGATACCACGAAAAATTAGTATCCGGAGAATCAAGTCCACCCTGATCAGTTTCATATGAATGTCCAGTAGAGTACCAGGTCTCGGAGTTTAAATAAAATTCTGTTTGAATGCCATCACCCTCAACATTGCCATGCTTTAACCGCATCCACTTAAACCCCAGATATGGGGCATTATAAGCAGGATCAATTTTGATATAAAAACGGACATAAAACTCATTTGTTGGGGCCTTTGAACCAAGATCAATAATGGAACCAAGAAGTTTGTTTGTACCGTAATTTGCCTTTAGACAAAACGATCCTCCAATTCCGATCTCCGGAACAGTTGAAACATCACCAAATGTAGTCAACTTACTTAACCCCTCTTCAAAATTTTCAGAAAATATTTTTTTGGAGGAGGTATATTCAGCATTATGGATTGAAACCGTTTCTGGTGTCGGAGAAGGTGATTTGAAAGGAATATTATTTCCATTTCCAGCGATAGAGATTTTTTCATGTGAAATACATGACGAGAGCAACGGAAAAAAGAAAGCGCTAAGCAAAAAAGCATGAAACTCAAATATAAATGTACTATTTGATTTTTTCACCACAATTTCCTCCTCTCCTTTTCACAAACTAATTACTATCAGTAAGCGCAGGCCCAGTATCACACAAATCACCTCCATTATAGATTATGGTGATATCGTCGTGAAACCAATTTCCATGTCCTTCAGGAGGTATCCCACTATTGCTGGCACGAACAGACATAAACTGTTCTGCATCACCATATCCAGAAGAAGGGAGTCTTATATCTGCATCATTATTTTTATACACATCGTAGTCATCAACTTGAACATGGACGATAGATGGAGTTGCTATTTTTATATAAATTTCAATTTTATGCCACTCCCCTTTTGAAAGAGTTTTTCCAAGCGAGACAGAAGCAGCTCCAGTGCCCCCTGTGGCAACACCACTATTATTGATCCAGTACAGTTGCAATGATTTTGGGCCACCGCTTGAACTATCCTTGTATATAAATTCAATGTCCCCGGATGATCCAGAGATTTTGAGCATTTTTAGATTATCAAACATTCCCATGTCTCCAGGGAAATAATAATCCTCTGGGTAATTGACAAAATATCTAAAATAAACGCCATCGCCCAAATAATTTGAAAGATCAAGCAAGGTTCCAATGCCAGCTAGCGCTGTGCTATGACTGAACTGAATGCTGTAACCGGTATTCTCACTATGGTAAATAATTGGTTCATCATATGCAATTCCTGTATAGTACGACAGTGGGGCGCCATAATTCATATCGTTAAAATCTTCATCTACAAGTACAACACCGGCCATGTTAACGTCGATATTTACTGGAAAATCCGCATTATCATCGGGACATACACCAGTCTCGCAATAGACAGGAGTATTAACAACAGTTGGGCCAGATCCATTTTTATCGCCCCCTTCAACAACGATCCTGTCCATCTTAAGACATGACGAGAGCAACACAAAAATAACTAGCAATAGTAGATAATAATTAAAATGTGACTTATTACAAAAACTAACTTTCATACACCTGACCTTCCAAATTATATTTTTTTATTGTCTGCTTAACATTGTACTCCACTATTTTCTCCCCTTTTTTTATATTCTGACACATTGATGAAAATTAATCTCATATTCAACACTTACACTCAAACAACTCGCTGGGCCGACTACTTATATCAGCTAATAAACTGCCCAAAATTATGGGCATGTTCAGAGGTGTTTCGGTTACTTAGGAATTTTTCACGTTTTTGTAGCGCCTTTTAAGCAAATCTCCATGTTGTTTTCCCCCACTTAATTTTTGATGGCCTTGGATAAAGATTTAGAAGAGATTCAATCTCGGACGAAATGAGACAACTTTTATGCGCTTGCCTCTCATTGCCCACTAAGCTAAAATATCATCATTCAAATTTATAATACTTAGTGGGCATACACTCCAGAGAGAATCGCCATGTCGATAAAAGCACTGATTTGTTTTGCATTAGTCATTAATTTTTCCTTGTCCTTCGCTGGCGAAGTAGAACAAGAAAAATTATATTTTAAAAATTTACGCATCATTGCTGAATACAACCGTACCGGTAAATTTTCCTTGTCGCAAATTACAGACGCGAAAATTTTTGTAGATGCACTACTAGATTACTATAACAACTCAAGTTCTAATTTTCAGGGCGAGGAATTGGCCAATCCGTTAATGAAACAGCAGTTGTTTGCCATCATATCTAGCTGGGCCTTACCGCTGGAGGAGAGAATTCGCTTAGCAGCAGAGCGCACGAGATCAGAGTCCTATGATCTAACGACACTGTTTGCAGAGGTTATAAAAAATATTGAAGACAAAACTATTTCTGTGCGGGCCATTTATCTTCTGTTAAATGAGGAAGAGCTTTTTGCTGCAAGGCCAGGGGGAGAAGAACTCTATGAATCTCTGCGTCTGCACAATAGTGAACTATGCGAAGACTATACGAAAATAGTAGTCTCCAAAGAGATAATATCCAAAGAGCTTCTTTCGGAGATGTTTTTAAATACGCCACCATTTGATGATTTTATGGATGGACGTTACATAGACGGCATTAGGCTTTTTATGTTCTGTCGCCACGATCGTCATTATCCATGTTTGAAAATTGCCAAAGATCATCAAGATCGTCCAGTTTATGTTAGTGAAGAGATTGATGAGTTATGGATGCAGCCAGCGCTAGGTTCAAGTTGGCGAGGACTTCCTTTTAATCGAGAAAATGGCAACACTCCCGCCGGAGTTTATACTATTGATGGAGTTATGCCATCAGCCGATGAGCAACTTATTTTTGGCAAGTATCGACGTTTGATTTTAAATCATATTCCGGCCAGTCCAGATGAGAGTGAATTAAAAAAAGTCCTAACTTCTTCTATGGCCCAAAAGGAGTGGTGGCGTCAGTCAGTTATCTCTCGCGATGTGGGGAGATCTCTCTTTCGGATTCATGGCACTGGCAGGATTAACAATGATCCGGAGACTACGCATTATCCCTTTGTGATGACTTCAGGATGTATTGCTTCTCGCGAAGGGAAATATCCCTCTAATAGCTACAAGGATCAGCGGCTGCTTTTAGATAAATTAATGGTAGCAATGGGCCTATCTCCGATCTACGCTAATGAAGTTAAAATCAGAGGAGTTCTTTTTGTGATCAATATAGATGATAAAAAGGCCCCAGTTACTCTTGCAGATATCTTAATTCCTTAACGAAAAAGCAAAACAGTTAGGTATATTTTAAAATTGCTTCACATAACGTTATCGGCAACTATCAAGCGGCAATCCGGTCAATTCGCGGTCAATTCACAATCGAGTAGCAACTATTAAGTATTATTATTGTTATGACGATAGTGATAGGCGGAGTAGTTATTATGAAAATTGGAATATTTATACTTTCAGTAGTGCTATTGGCAGTAGTTGCTTTTTCTTGTTCGCATAATGAGAAAGTTGCCAAAAGTAGCCGACGAGTCAAAATAGAGCGTTCGATTGCCTCATCACCAAATGTTAGCGACTATGATTTAATTGACACTAATTACAATCTTCCAGAGCATATTATTCAATTTCAGGAGTTGATGGAAGAGACTTTCGTTTGGCGGCAACGTGCTTGGAAACTTTTTGATCAAATTGAAAAAGAAAATGGAGATGTTAAAACCAATTTGGCCCAATTACAGCAGGTGGGAATTGGTTCATATAAAAAATTGCGAGATGCTTATTACGATATTATTGATGAGTATCGTTGGATAGTAAACAAAGATGTCGAATTGCAAATTATAACCGAGGGCCCAACTGTTTACGAAGAATCAGAAGAACAAGATGGCGAAGGACAATATTGGAATAAAAAAATTGATAGAGATAAGGAAATTGTATTAAAAATAAATCGCCATGACTTGGCCGGCCAAAACTACATTAAGAATATAAAAATGTCCTTGGCCGCTGCTTTGACTCTTTATGATAATTACATTTTTATCATTCAAAAATATCAACAGCTAAAGCGCTTAGGAAAAGTTCCTAATTTTGATAATCAAGCTTATCCACACTACTTGCGAGAAATCAGTGATGAATTTAATGATCTTACTAATTTTGACAAAGTAGCAAGGGCCATTGAGTTTTTTAAGACACAAAGTGATTGGGAAGTTGCGAAGAAAGTGGTGTTAGATCGAGACAATCACTACTTCAATGCACTGATTGAGAAAAATTATTTTTATGGCCAAAATCGTGATGCCGGATATTTTATTTTGCTTTTTACACAGTTTGAATCTTTAGGAGAAGTAGTTCGCGATCGTTTACTCAAATTACGAGATGGCCCAGGAGTTGATTATCTGCGAGTTTTAGATAATTTTTTGGATAATAATTCGCGGACGCAGGGTAAACTTCAATCCCTATCTCCTCAAGAGACTGCCTACATAACCAATAGATTGATGCCGCTGGATATTTTGGTGACACGTGGTGGCCATCGTCTAATTGATGATGTGATTCCTGGCAACTGGGGAGATGTTTTTTTATGGACAGGTAGTGAAAAAGAACTTAAAGCTCAAGGCCTTTGGGATAAAATTACTCTCGCTCAACAAATAGAAATTAGCAAAGGGGCCACATTGCTAACAGCTACTCGAGGTGGAGTAGTGCAGATGACTCCTCAAGTGGCGCAGCTTTGGAGGGCCGATGATTTATTAGTTATTCGTCCCCAAAATATGGGCAGCAGTAGTGTTAAAAAATTTCTTTCAAATGCTTTTTTACTGCTTGGACGAGAATATGATTTTAATTTCAATCCAGAGTCTGCGCTTAAGATTGCGAGTGCTGAGCTTATCTATGCAACCTTCAATGATGAAAAGTATCGTTGGCCAACGGGTAAAAGAGATGGACTTTTAGTTGGCCATCGCGTGGTGAGTGCAGATGTTGTTATTGCCAAAACATTAGATAATAGCGGCCATTTTGCTCCGACATTACTATATTGGGCCGGACAAAAACTAAGTGAAGAAAAAGATCGCTTAGAGATTAATGTGCGGAATATTCAGGATGGAAATTATGGCCAGATCGATTTTACAAAGTAGTGTGTTGCTCTAGTGATGGTAAACTTCTTTTTATTTTATCCAGATCACGAAGATTGTTAACATAGTCGACTTTCGGTAAGCAGATAACTTCCGTAATTGCTTCTATTGAATCACTCTCTGCCATTATAGGGAGAGAGGAGGACTCGTTTCTTACTTCTTTCTCTAAATCTTTTTTTATATTTAGTTCTGAAGATAGATTGCTACATAGATTGCTATTTTGATACTTGCGCTTGATTTCTTCTACCATGGCATTATTTTTTAGAACAATTTTTTGTGCTTTTAAAACTGCCTCTTTGGCGGCAACTGTACGGGTTTGATTACCTAATTGATCAAAAGTTTCCCAGGGGCGTAAAACTTTATCTTTTTGCAGGGTGTGCTTGGAAGGAGATAGTTTTTTAGGAGTAGTGAGTTTGTCTAAGCTGAGTGCCATAAGAACCTTATATGAAAGAGTGTAAGCTGTTAATGCAGCTGCGATTAGTAAATTTATTAACAGCTCTTCTGGCCGGAACAAAATCAGATTCATCACGCTGCATATTTTGCAAACGGTTTACTACTTCGATCATTAGATTGCGTACATCCTCAGAAACGGTGGAGGTAGGAGCATGTTCTAAAACAGACTTATGCATGGCCGTGGCCTCTTCTCCTTGTACACTTTCGCGAATACCACTGCTTGTACAGCCCTGAACATTTTTTTGATACCAATCGCGAATTTCCATGCTCAGTTTCTTATTGTGACAAAAGCGAGTAGGGATAAAAATATTTTTAAAATTAAGTCCCATATCTTGTTTGAACTCTTTTAAGAAATGGTCAAAGATTTTGAAATTTCGAAAGTTATTTATTTTACACTCAAGAGGGGAGAGTAGTACGTCACAGGCCACTAGTGCATTAGTGGTCAACTTATTCCAATTAGGTGAACAGTCCATAATTATAACATCAAAAATCTCCTTTAGCGGAGTAATAACTTTTTCTGCTAACCAATATTCTCGACGATGGATATTGCTTAAGTGGTCATTCATTGCCACCAACTCAGGAGTTTCTGGGATTAAAAAAAGTTCAGGCAGATCTGTTGGAACAATTAGATCATGTAGTCGACCTTGGCCGTTAAATAGATCAGGAAGTCCTTTAATCAAGTTGAGTTTAGAAATTATTTCGCGCATATCCTTGGTATCATCTTCGCTAGTTTCATGTCCCAATGCGGTGGTGATATCGCCCTGAATATCCAAACCAACAACACATGTTTTTAGTCCATGAAGTGCCGAGATACGGGCCAAATTTAATGCCAGGGTGCTCTTTAATACGCCACCTTTGGTGGTAAAAATGGCCATTGCTATTGGGCGAGGAATTTCATTGAAAAAACCTACTTGTTTACCTATTAGAGAAAGATCTTCACTTTTCCACCCTTTTTGAAAGATGGCCCCGCTACGAAAGCGCTCGGCCGCTGGGATAGTTGAGGAAGTCTCAAGGTCGGTTATTCTTTGTTTGATATTATCAGTCTGGTATATTTCACACACTCTTTTGAGCGTGTAGTAATTATCTGACATTAATGCTCCCATTCAATAGTAGTAACAACTGGATAAGTCAATTTTAGGAACAAAACCACACTGTGTCAAAACAATAGTTGAATATGGCCGAGTAGCTTTGTCGGTCATCATCTATGACGATTTCGTCCTATTTCTTATATAAGTCTCTATATAAGTTTCTCGAAGATTTTCGTCAAGAATATATGCAAAAATTTCATCCGCTTCTTTCCGCATTTTTAATATTTCCGCGGAAGGGAGATTTATTATTAATTTGGAGTTTTCTGATGGCCCATTAGCTTCTTTTTGTAGGGGAGATAGAAGATCTTCATCCTTAGGTTTTTTTATCTTCTTCTTTTTTTTGACCACCAGAGGAGTGTATTGTTCGGGGGTTACAACAGAAGGGGCCTCAGAAACAGGATTAAATGGAGGTTCCATTTCGCCAAAAAGATAGAGATCTAGTAGTTCCTTTTCTCTAATAAAAATCCACAGGCCGTTGCCTGCACAAACTTCATCGTCTTCCGCTAAAAAACCATCAGTTACTAGTTTTATCACCTCATTTTTTTGCAGAGGGCCAGTAATTTGATTTTCGCGTGTTCGGATTAACCAATTTTTTTCCATAATTAATGCCTAATTATATACAAAAAAGGCGGCACATAAAGATTAATCTTATGCTGGCCGTCATTTTTGTCAGGAATGGTGAAATATTTTAAGTTTTTGGCCATATTCTGCCGATTGGTTTTAGTATGGAAAAAGATAATTACAGTTCTATTTTTGTCATTAGTGATATTCATGGTTGTGCCACAGAGTTGAAATTACTTTTAAACAAACTGCCACTGGATAAGAAATCGTTGGTAGTTTTTTTAGGTGATTACATCGATCGAGGCCCTGCTTCTAAAGAGGTAATTGATACTATTTTGGATTTGCAGAAAAGATATGAAGTGGTTCCGCTTATGGGCAATCATGAGAAAATGCTTTTAGATTTTTTAAAAGATCCCACTAGCGCTGAGGCCGGAATGTTTATTTATAACGGCGGTGGTGCTACACTGGCCAGTTATAAAATCGACAACACAGATCATTATGTCATTCCCAAAGAACATTTGGCCTTTTATTCTTCATTGCGAAAATTTCATCAGACGGAAAAATATTTTTTTGTTCATGCGGGAGTGCCCGATTTGTCTATCGAGATGATTAGTGATGAAGACTCAGATACACTCTTGTGGATTCGAGAAGATTTTTTTTATAGCGATTATCGTTGGGAAAAGTTGATAGTTCATGGCCATACTCCGGCAAACGAAGTGGAAATAACTGAGCGGAGGATGAATATTGATACTGGTTGTGTTTTTAACAATAAGCTTACGGCCATAGAGCTACCGGAAAGAAAAGTCTATAGTGTTACTAAGCAGAAAAAGGCCTTTCATGTCTATCTGAAAGATGAAAGCGGAATTAGTTCTCGTAGATCCGTTCGTTATACGGGATCAATTCCAGTGTATGTGCATAGCGATGATTCTATTTTAAAATTTGAAACAATCAACTATAACGAACATGGTATGTTGATTATTGATTTGATGTTTAAAAATAAAATTATTTTTCAAGAAGATCAGATGGTACGAGGAACAATTGGTGATTCTTCGCATGAAACTATTCGCTTTGAGGGTGTGGTTGTGCGCGCTGAAAAAAATGACAAAGGTGTTTTTTATGCCCTCAAATTTGATAAAACCCCCTTCAATTTAATGGATAATCCCCTGGAAAGACATAGCGACCTCAAGAAAAAAGCAGTTTAGACCGAGAAGTTGTCCGATGTAGTTGGGGATGTGCAAGATTAATATTCTTCAAGGATGTTTGTTATGATGGCCTTGTCTATAAGAGCTCTTATTTGGCGTACTACCAAGATAGTATTTTTTTTATTAATAGCTTCATATTCTGAAGTGTGGGCATTTGGTGATACGATAACGATAATCAATAACGGAGTTATGCAAGGGGTAAATACCGGGGAAAATAGTGGGGAAGTGGGAAGTAACAATAAGGTGGGAAGCGACAATATTGGAAATGTTCAGGGACCTCAGCCACTAACGCCTATGTATGTGCCAATGCCAGTTCAGGGCCAGCCGGCGGCACCTATCTCAATGCCCCTGCCTTTGCCGCAGCAGATTCCACAAAAAGCTCCAGGTGCCGAGGTGCAACCGCCGTCTTTAGTTGCTCCGCCGCAGCAACAACAACTATTACCTAGCACTACTACTCAGCAATTGCAGATGATGCCTTCACACAAATCAACTATTAAAGTTGGACCGGAGCAACCAGAAGATGCTTGGATGGTTGTTGATCCAAAGCGACAGCATAAAAGATGGGGGCCCATGTTTGAAAAAGAGCAGCAACTTTTGGTCCCGGAATCATCAGCGATTATTGCTCCTGCAGGGGAAGAAAAACCGAAGGAAAGCGTTCCAGAAAAAGGAGAAACTAAGAAGGAGGAAGGTGCTGTAACTTCTGACAAGAAAGAGGAAGGTTTTATTGCCCCAATTCCTCATGGAGCAGAAACGGAGCAAGTTGATTCTTCTCCTTGCGATAATGTAAATGAAAAATTAAAGGAGATCTTTTCGTTAGAGGAGGCAGAGTTTGAGCAATTAATGCAAGCACGTGCTGATTTGTCGGTTTTAAAGTTGGCCAGTAGTTTGGCGGGATTCCTGGAACTTGTGGAGAATGAGAAGTTGTTGAATAAATTGAAAGAAATATTAACTTCAGAAAAATCTCGTAATGTAGAGATGTTCTTAAACTATGCGCGAGATCGCGACAGAAAACATTTGGAAGATGCTGGCATTGAAGCCTTATTTTCTGAATTAGGTAAATTGGGAAAAAATGTGCCAAACAATAAAATGCTACAAGTTAATAGCATCGATCAGTACATTTGGACTAAGCTGTTAACGATAAAAGCAGAAGAGGATGATGGCAAAACGGCTGGAGATAAAGGTGAGAAAAAAGATGGGCGTGAAAAATTTATAGAGTTGTTTGGCGCCGTGATGGATAAGTTACAGACTGCTGGTTCTGATTTAGAAAAATTTGTAAGCGATAAAGCATTGACGAAAAAAACATTTGGCCAGAGAGAGCAAGATTATAAAAAAAGAGTTACTGGATTTGTGGCATATACTAAGAAGAAGTTAGATGAATTGCGCCCTTGTTTTTCATCTGAGGTTATCGGGGCAGCAGCAGCTTGTTTTGCCTCGTTGGATAATCTATCAGCACTAGGAGGAGATGATAAATTAGACGAATTTGAAAAAGTGTTGGACTCTTTGCGTGCTTTATTTCCCGATTTACCGCCTTATTGGCCAGAGTTTAAGGCCCCGGAGGTAGAAGGAGAGGGTGAGGAAGATAAAGGTAAAAAAGATGATGAAGACGAAGATGACGAAGAAGGGGATGAGGATGATAAAGACGAAGAAGAAGGAGATGGAGAGGGTCCCACTGGATCGGACTTACCACCTACGATCATGCCAGTAAATGATACTACTCCGCAGCTACAACAAGGATTTACTCAGGAGTGGATCTGACCCTGGTAGCGGTGGCCGTGTCCACTGGGCCCGTGCTACTGCCCACATTTCTTGACAGTGGACTATCTCTCTTTTAATCAAATTCAGATGTGATTTCTAAGGTATAGCTAGATTATGTCGAAAAGAAGTCACTATCGTTTTATTATACAGATAGATTTGCAATTTTAAAAAGAGGAGACTTTCTTGAAGGCCTTTATTCATTTGCTACTTATTTTTACCCTGCTTGGAAATACATTACTGGTGGCCGAAGAGACTACTACTTCTTCTGGTACTTTGGTAACAGAGGACTTTTCTCATCCTGGGGAGTCGAAAACCAAAGAGGGTGAAGAGTTAGAAAAATCGGGTCTGCAAATGTTATCTTTAACTTTATTTGCGGCCGCTTTTGTGGGAACGACTTATCTGGTTTATTGTCGTAGTCCCAAGTCTGTATGGATATATGTTGCGGCAGCAGTTTTATATATTGGAATGGAGGTGTTTGCCTTTAGTGATTATGAAGGGGCCTCTGATTTAGAGATGAAATATTTTGAAGGGCAGGATCAAGATCGCCAGAAGGCCGCCTTTGAAGCAGCAGAAAAACAGACGAGGGAAGCGGCAGAATCGTTAGAAAAACGGGCCACTTATGCTAAGTATGCGGCGATGGGATTTGGAGCGGCGACGGCGGTGGCGCTTTTAGAGGCTTTAGAAATGTTTGGCATGACTTCTACTTGTGTGGCCAGCAGTGGCCAGATCTCTCCTGAAGAGAGTTTTTTTTCCAAACTATCTTCACTGTTTTTTTCTTCCGCTTATGCTTTTAAAATGAGCGGGCCGATGATGGGAGTAGGTCTGGGGTTGCTAGGTTCCGGGGCCTTGTACTTTTTTGGGGAACAACTTCTTAAGGCAACTGGGGTTAGTCAAAAACTTTTGCAAAGTGCTTATACTCGGGCGGCCCTTTTTGGTGCTACGGCCTTACTGGCCACGACGGTCTCTTCAAAAATGGAAGAGGCGGCGGCCATGATGAAGCAGCGGGCCGAGCAATACAAATATCTGAAAGAGAGAGTCTCTGGACAAATTGAAGCGGTGGTCGTGGCCGGAGCGCGTTCAGATCCACAGGTTGTTTCAATGATTACTAAAAAAGATGGTAAATTGTTGCAGACTACTGCAGCTGCCAACTGTTATACCGGGGCGGCGGCAAATCTGCAATTGGATGCCAATTGTGATTGTAAGATAAATAATTCTTGCAAAGTCTCCGAGATGTCTCAAATCTCTTTTCCCACTGCTATGCCAGCAGAGGTGGCCTCGGCCGTTGAACAATTAGGCGGGGCCGGGACTGCTCTTTTTAATGGTAATGGTGTGGCCAGCACTTTAAACGGATCATCTCAACTGGCCGCAAAGGCGGTGAAGTTGGATGCTCTTCGCAAAAAATTAGAGAAAAAGGTCAATGATAAATTGGCCAAGCAGGGCAAGAAGGGCCACGACTTCGATCAACTAGAACGACAAGCGATGAGTGGGTTAGTGTCAAATGCCAAGAGTGCATATCGTCGACTCTCTTCTGCTTTGCAAGCGGAATTATTAAATGGTACGGGAGCACCATCGGAGCAAGAGCGCAAAGAAGTGATACCTTCTACTTCTGCGGCCGTTGAGAACTTGAGTACAGCTATCGCCAATCCCTCCGCTGGTAATCAAGATGGAGAGTTTAAATTAAATTACAACGAACCACTTGCCCCGCCTGCCCCGGAGAATGTTGCAAGTGGGAGTAAGGAAGATGTGAAATATGATTATAATCATGGGAATGATATTTCTAATCGGAAGGAAGATGTTATCTTCGATATAATATCTTTGCGCTATTTAAAAACGGCATATCCGATTTTATTTGAGGAGAAAAATAACAACAATAGCAGTAATGATAAATAGTGTTGGTTAAAGTGGAGCGTTGGCACTTATGATTGATAAAAAAAATCCGCTGTTTTATTCTACTGAAGATCTTATCTTGCACTATTTTGGCATCAAAATGTTAAAAGATGATGTGCGAAGTGCGGAGGATCGTTTGCGTCCGTTGCTTTTAGAGTACGGATGTAATGAGGTAAAAGAGCTTTTTTTGTTGGCCAATGATAAACCAGAGAGCGGCATTTTATTACGGATTGCAGATAGAGTAGTGACTAGCTATTCTTATTTTTTCAGAGAGCGAGAGCATTTTGATTTTTTGCGCCAAGAGTTATTGCCAGATATTATTATTAAACTGGCCAATCGTCGAAGCAATGATATTAGGATTTGGTCTGCTGCCTGTTCGACAGGGGAGGAGCCATATTCTATCGAGATTGTGGCCAAAGATTTTTTTGCAGACTATGCACACAGATGGGTTGCCGGAGTTTTGGCCACAGATATTTCTGGGCAGGTATTAGAATATGCTAAGGCCGGAATATATGAGATGGATCGACTGATTTATTTTCCTGAAAGTAGTTTACCCGATTATTTTAATAAACAGACTGACGGTAGATATGCAGTACGTGAGGAGATAAAAAAGAATATTACCTTTAGATTGTTCAATTTAAGAAGCGAACAGTATCCTTTTAAGTCGCCCTTTCACATTGTTTTTTTACGTAATGTTTTAATGTATTTTGATAAGAGAATGGCCGATTATGTTATTACCTCAGTGCACAAAGCATTAATAGATGGAGGATATCTCTTTGTTAGTAAGATGGATAATCTATCGGCATACCATGACCTTTTTGATTTTGTTATGCCGGGAGTTTATCATAAGAGAAGATGAAAAAAATTATACTAGCGGCATACTAATAAAAAAGCTTGAACCTCTATTTTCTTCGCTGGCAACTTGGATGGTATAGTTGTTAATGGCAGCTATCTCTGCAACGATCGCCAGGCCAAGTCCACTACCGTTTTCATTTTTTTTGACGGCGTTGTTGCAGCGGAAATATTCTTTAAAAATTTTCTCTAAATTTTGCGAAGGAATTCCAATCCCGAAATCTTTTACTTCAACAATTACATTTTGCTGTTCTGTGATGACATTTACTTCGATGGCCCCATCATCAAAAGAATAGTTGATTGCATTATCTACCAGTATGGAGAGCGCTATTTCTGTTTGGCCACTATTGCCATAAACAAAGAGCTCTTGGGCAGGATAGTGTTTTTCTATTTTTATATTGTGACTGCCAGCGGTGGCCTGATGCTGCTCGATAATTTTATCGACAACTTGCTTAATATTGACCTTCTCAATTTTTACATTATCAGTTACATAGGATTTTAGATTGGCCAACTCTAACATCTCTTTGATGGAAGAGGAGAGCAATTCACAGCGGGTTTTTATTTTTTTTACTACATCCATTGTTTTATCAGAAATCTCTCCCGTAAATCCCTCGATAATTAAATCGGTATAACTTTGAATGGCCGCAAAAGGGGCCTTTAGTTGGTGGGTTGCCTGCAGTAGATATTTAGTTTTTTCGTTGTTAATCTGTTGAAGTTTCTCGTTGAGTTGCTCAAACTCTTGGCATTTTACCACTAGGTTTTTATTGGTTTTGGCCAATTCATCGGTGCGAGAGGCAATCATTTTTTCCAAATCATTTTTATACTCCTCGAGTTTTTCAGTGATATGGCCTTGTGTTTCTAAAAGGTGAAAAATAATTTTAGTACTGGAGGCCGCAATTAGGTTGGTTTTTTCGGAGCGAATTGTTTTCAAGTAGGCTAAAATTTCTTTGTTCCCTGTAACTTCGAAAATTACATCGATGGAGTCGTTATGAGCAATCTGCGAATATTCGGAATCAAAAAAACAGGGGATATTATGCTTTTGGGCCAGTAAAATGCCGCTAGCATTTTGATTAATGTCGTATACATAACGAATTTCAGCACTGGGTATTTTTAAAAGGGTTTCAATAATGGCATGGCCACCAGTTCCGGCCCCAACGATGGCAATAATGTCTTTGTTCATGGAATGACTTTGCTCCCTTTGGGTAAAAGGCCAACCAAAAAGATCGGCCATTTTCAGTGAGAATTGTTCTTTGCATTTTAGCGCATAAGTAATGTAGTATATTAGCTGTAAAATTAAAACACTTATTGGTAGGGGACACAACATGAAAAAAATCTATATTGTTGATGATGATAGAAATATTGTTGAATCAATGACTATTGCATTAGAGAGTGTTGGCCATAAAATTGCGGCCCAGTACGATGAGGAAAATGTTGTAAATAATATTTTAAATTTTGCACCGGATTTAATTATTTTGGATGTTATGTTTCCAGAAAATGAAGGTGCCGGTTTTGAAATGGCCAGAGCAATTAAAGAAGATGCTCGCACTAGCAAAATTCCTATTCTGATGCTATCAGCGGTTAACGCAAAGGGATCTTATGCCGGAACTTTTTCCAATAAGGATCGCGATGATTCCTGGTTACCGGTGCAGGACTTTGTTGAAAAACCGATTAACCCTAAAGATCTTATTGCTAAAGTAAGACGACTTACCGAATAGTTTTTCTCATTGGCCGTGCAACACTCGCAAGGCCCGAATTAGTTTAGACATGTTCCATTTACTACCGAATTGTACAAATTTAAATTTTACACCGTAACCACTAAAATCTTCGACAGTATGTTTGTTGACCACTCTAGCACGTAAGGCAAAGGTCAAATTATAAAAAGAAAATTTTATAGAAATACTTTCAAACATTGATAGTTCAATAGGCGGACGAATGAAGGCGCCAGTTTTGGAGAGATTAACTAAGCGACAATCTACTAGTTGGCCGCTGGCGCGGGCGATAGTGCAGGGAATATTAATATCAAAGCGCGGGGCAGTTTCCCACCAGCGTAGGCGGCGGTTGAAAAAGGGGCGACGCACTGCTGGTATTAAAAAATAGATGATTAACAAAACATTCGCGGCCAACAAAAGAGATGAAGAGACCAAAGGAGATTGACTAATATATGGCCAGGTAAATGCCTTATAGGTCAGATGTAAAAAGATGGCATAGGCCTGGACTAGTAAGAAAAAGATGTAGGCCCATTGTCTAACGCTGAGTAATGCCGCACCAGCTAATGGAAAGAGTAACCAAAATTCAAAAAAACTTTTAGGATTATCAATGGCCAAAATGTTGTTAAAAACTATCGAAAATGGAAACTCAGTAGAGGCCTTAAAATATAAGATTTTGGAAAGGGGTTCAAAAATATGCAAAAGGGCAATGATTACAAGCGGGAGTGGACGAGAATAAGTAACATATCGTTGACTCTCTGAAGGAGTACGTTTTTTTTCTAATGCGCGAGTGAAAACATCAACTATTGTTTTTTCTAAAACTTCTTTTTTGATTGGCTTTGGCAAAAAAGTTACAACATTTTGGAAATGTTTTGGTTTAATCTGTTTTTCGTAGGAGCGATCGGCGGAGATAAATATAGTTGGAATGCCTTTGTCGTGAATTATGTCTATTGCCTTACCGACGTTTATGCCATCACTGCCAGGCATTACGATATCCAGAATAATTAAGTCGGGTTTATAAAAAAGTATTTTATTAAAACCTACTTGAGGATCCGTTTCAGCATCTATTTGAAAATTTCCAATTTTTTTCAAGACTAAGGTTAAAAACTGATTAAATGACTCATCATCATCGATAATAAGAATGCTTTTATTATCCAGTATTTTATTATCCATCCCAGTGAATCCTTTACATAAACTAAATATTCTGCTTCTAGCAATAAGGTTACAATGGATAGCTTTTTTTCACAAACAATAATTAAAAAATGTATACCAATTCAAAAATATGCTACCATGTAGAAGGTATTTTGGTGTGAACTTAAACCACTATCAGAGATTGTCTATGTATAAAATTTTAGTTGTAGATGATGAGCCAGAAATTGTAGAAATAATCAAAGAGATGCTTTCTGCTAATTTAGAGTGCATTATTAATTCCGCGGGTAATGGTTTGGATGCCTATCAGCAGGCGGAGAGAGAAAAATTTGACCTCATTTGTACAGATCATCGTATGCCGATCATGACCGGTGGGGGATTGGTGGTAGCACTAAGAGAGAGAGAGAATATAAATAAGCAAACTCCTATTTTAGTTATTTCTGGATTTATTGCTGAGGCCCGCCAATTTTTTGAAACATTGTCTGATGTAATGTTTATTAACAAACCGTTTTCTGAGGATAAGTTAATTGCTGCGGTTAAGCGGGCGCTGGGTGTGAAGGAATAGAAGTTATGTTTTCTTGGTTTTTTTCAATTTTTCGCAAAAAAAGCGCCAAAGATCGTAAATTTGTCCGTGTTTCGCCAGATGCCATGAACCCCATTTTAGTAGATATTATAGGCGGAAATGTTTACGATACGGTTAACGCAAAGGATATAAGTTTGGGAGGGGTAAGCGTAACACTATTTAATGAATATAAAGTTTGGAAGATGAATAAGTATGTAGACATATCTATAAAATTACCTGGGGAAAAGTCTTTTGCGCTAAAGGGGCAAGTTAGAAATAAGTCGCCTCAAAATAGAGATCGCTCTTTTACTATCGGTATTTTATTTTTAGGGATTGATGAGGAGGCGCGAATCAAGCTTCGGCGCTATATCAATTCCAGGGCCGATTATTCTCAGTTGTCAGCGGATGATTCCCAGAATAATATTCCGGTCAAAGAAATATTGTCCAGAACAAAAAATTAGTTTATTAGGAGTAAAGTTTATGTTTAGAACAATCTTTTTAGGTTTGCTTGTTAACATCGCCATAATGGCGGTGCTCTCTTTGATAATCGAAGTTTTTGGGCTTAATCAAATTTTATACTACTACTTAGGAGGAGGATATCCTCAACTATTTGCTATCTGTCTTTTTTGGGGAATGGGAGGGGCGTTTATTTCGTTACTGCTTTCCAAATGGATGGCAAAAACATTTCATGGAGTGGAAATCCTATCGCCCACCGGCCCACAGAGTGCACTTGTTTTGCGAGTGCACAATATTGCAAAACGTGCAGGAATGAACACTATGCCAGAGGTGGGAGTTTTCCGATCTCATGACGTCAACGCTTTTGCCACCGGCAGATCCAAGGATGATTCCTTGGTTGCACTTTCCACGGCGTTGCTGGAGCGAATGGATAACGAAGAGGTAGATGGTGTTATCGGGCATGAAGTTGCCCACATTGTTAATGGTGATATGGTTACCATGACGATTATTCAAGGAGTAGTTAATGCGTTTGTAATGTTTTTTGCCTATGTGGTGGCAGAAATAATTAGTAACGCTACTAGGCGCAACGATGATAATGGAAGAGGATTGGGCGGATTAGCGCACTATTTTTTACGTCAAATGCTAATGACGGTTTTTGGAATATTGGCCTATCCGATAGTAGCATGGTTTTCTCGCGCAAGAGAGTATCGGGCAGATGCTGGAAGCGCTCAGTTTGTTAGTAAGAATAGTATGGTAAAAGCATTGAATGCGCTTAAGCGCGCTTATCCTCAAATTCGCCAGGCCCATGCGCAAGATGAGAGTGTTCTTGGGCAACGTGGGCATGCACCGGCCTTAAATATTTCAAACCAGATGAGTTGGGCCGAAATTATGTCCACTCATCCACCGCTAGAGAAGAGAATTGCCGCATTAAATGGTGGCCGTTAGAACTAAAGTAGCTAAAAAGTTTGGAAAATTTTTATGATAAAAAAAGAGTATTCGCGGTTAGAGGTTAACAAAATGGTGCGAACTACTTTGCAGCGACATAATGTTGATCTTTCGCAATTACAATATTCTAGTTCAACTCGAAGTGTACACTTTACCGGAATTTTGCAAAAAGGGGCAGGGAAGGATTTCGTGGCCAAAGAGATAGAGTATCTTTGGCATGATTTGACTTCGCTCCCGGGAGTACGAGAGATTGTATTTAACGTGGAAAATTGGGATATCTCTGCCGGAAGTATCACATGTTTCGGTGGCCGACAGCAAGATGATGATTCAGAGATAAGTTCCTCTAGTGGTAACGGAGAGGGGGGATCTAGTAGTGGGCCGGCACTTCCGAATAGAGTCGACATTAAGGAGGAAAACTAAATGAGGCCATTATTTTTGGGTGCCATTTTTTTGTTTTTCAGTTCGTCTTCTGTTTTGGCGGCGTGGTTTGTGCCTTATTTGGCAGTGCAGCAAAACTATGCTTACATTATGTCTGGGAGTGAAATAGATAACGGAGGAGCGGCAGACGATGTGGGTTTTATGGTGGGGGCACAGAGAGGATCTTTTGCGCTGGAGGCCTTTTATAAGGGTTATACTTTCATAAACAATGATCGAGAAAATGCGGCCGGGGATGTTTACGATATTACTATGGATGATAACGCTTACGGGCTAAATTTGCGCTATAACTATACGCCAATTGTTAATTTTTCGTTGGGATATACTAACCACACGATTAAGGCCATCTACAATAGAGATGGTATAATCGATGATTCGCAGATAGATGGAACTTTTTGGGGATACTCTTTTGGTTTTGGACTCAATATTCCTATTTGGCGTGGTTTTGATATTTATGGCGATATTGGTTCTTATAAAGTAAATGCTCCCATTTCTTTTTTTAATATGGAAATTGGATTGAAATATCGTTTCGGCAGTAGCAGTAGTAGCAGCGGGCGGCGCTAGTGCTACTATCACAGTCAAATAATTTTAAAAATCTATATTTGATATTGGTGGTTGTGGTATCTGGCCAGTTATTTGGGCAGATGGACTATTTGGTGGAAAGTTCCGTGCGAAGTGCTCCTTCCTTAGGGGCCGATATCAGTACCGAATTGGGATATAATTTTTTGCTATGGGGAGAAACATTTTCGGCAAACGCCAAGGATAAGAATAATAATAAGGAAATAATGTATGGCATTTGGCGGCCGAGTGTAAAATTTTCTAGTAGTGCGCTAATAAATGGATTGCAAGTAGTAACTGAGTTTTTACCTATTTCGCTGATTAATTTAAGTGCAGGATATGGCAAGACATTGGTCAGTACTGATTTTAACTATTTTGATTGTCAGGAAATAAATTGCCGAGGGTTCATTGGGCGAGAATTTATAAGGGCCAAAAGTGGATTGGCCCTTTGGGGATTTTTTCTTTTGGGAGAGTATTCAATGGAGAAGCTCTCTTTTTCTGATTATGATAAAAAAGGGCGACCATTTAGTGATTATGCTAATGTCCTTTTGTGCGATATTCATGGGGAATATCAAGATATTTGGGAAATTACCGCTGGCCGTTCCTTCTCTGCGTTTACGCTCGGAGTGGTTCATCGGGATGTGAAAAATAGAATTTTAAATGGCAGTGCGCTTTCGCAATTTTTATTTTTTAAGCAGAGTAAAGAGCGTTGGAGTTATGTGGTGGGGGCCGGCCAATTTCGTTCGACTCAAACAGGAAGTGATTTTTTGGCCGTCTTTCAACTAACCTTTATGGGCTTTCCTAGCTTAAAGCTTTTCTAACTGCTATTTCGGCGGCATTAAATTTTTTTCAAATTCATAACCAACTAGGCGTAGATCAAAGGAGCGGTTATTTAAAAACAGCATCGTGTATTGTAGGGATTCTAGTAATTCCGAATGAGGATTATCTCCCAAACGATAAGTTTTGCTATTTACTCTTTTGGAAGACCATCTGAATTCTGAAACCGTTTCTAGATTAGTGGTCTCTTTGTCCAGAAGTTCGTTGATAATTCCCGGGCCAATTCGTTTAAAAAGATAGCTTTTTTGCAAGTCGAAAAATTTATAAACTCTCTTTTCTAGGGAGAGTTTATTCTCCAAGCGGTCATCAAAACCGGAAGACAAAAATTTAACAATTTTTTCAATTTCGTAATAGTAGCAATTCAATATTTCATCATCAGTTTGTAAAGCTATGTCAAATTGGTCTTGATCACGGCCGTTTTGGTAGGAATCGTTTTTGGAGCAGATAGAGTAGCTGGGAAATTGTCTGGCCAGTTCAATAACCTTTAGTTCCACGGTGGCACGGATTTTATCTATTGGCATGTTGCGTATTTTATCGAAGGCCGTTTTGCCAATATTCATTAAAAAATAGATCCGAGATTTTTCTTGGGTTTCATCGGTCGGCATAAGATGTTTCCAATCTACCATTTCATACATCACAGGATTGTTTATTTCTAGTAATCCCTTTACGGTATTTTGTTCATCGCGCCGGAAATATTTATCACTAAATTCGTGAATCATTCCGTAGTCAGAAAAAGCATTTGGTAAAACATTACCAGCACTATCTGCCCTCATTAGCATGAAAGAGTTGTGAGTGACGGAGGTATCTTTTAGTAGGCGGAAAAAGAAGCTGTTGCGAGTTTGAGTAGTGTCATTAACAAAATAGTAGTATTCGGGAACATTGTCTTTGTTAAAATAGGTTATATAGCTTTTAGAGATAGTGTGCGAAGCACGAAGATCAATTAATCTAAATCCCACCTTAATATTTGCATTGATTTGGGTATATTTATTTTCCCCTTTAAAGTGGCGTATTACTCGCTTCATGCTGTCATTGGGGAGCTCTTTATCTTCGTCGTGAATGGCATCGGCCAAAGTGAGATCGGAAATTAAGGCCGTGGAGAGAGGTTTTAATTGGAGGTCGTTAACTCTGATGCGAGAAAACTTTAGCGTGCTTCCCAAAATATGATCATATATTTTTCGAGCGGTTTCATCGTTAAGATTTAATTCATAGTCAAACATGAAAAGGTTTCCCTTTTCGGAAGAAATTCCCAGAGCTAGAATTTCTCCATTAGTTAATTTTTTGATGGATCTGTCTGTTAGCTCATTAATTTCCTCGCTTACAAAGTCCTTACCACTGCCTATTTTGAATACCTCATAATCAAAATTAGTACGAAGACGAGCATTTGCCCCGATGGCCTTCCTGCGCAGAGGAATGAGTTTTATTCGGACACGGTTATCTTTTTTTATGAAGACGTTGATGTCAAATGATCCTCCAATTAAATAATAAATTCCCGCGCGGCCGGAGATGGCCCCATCTTCAAAGGTAGCATTGGCCCCAATGGTAAGATTGAGGTTTGTCGGAATTGATACGAAAGTGCCGGGATCTAGTTTTATGGCGCGTTCAGAGTTCCAGGGGAATTGGCCAGGATGCATAGGAAGCGCCAGGATGGCCTTTTTTTGCTGCTTAAATTGTCGCACAAAGATTAACTCGTCACCTTTTGCCAGATTCAGATAAACTGGAAATTTTTCTGTGTCCTGTTCAAACCATGCACCAGGAGAAATTTGGTTTGTTAATTTGTATTTATCAGCGCGAGTATAGTAACCGTCAACGTAGGAGGGTTCTAGTGCGTAACTGTATTCTATTGAGGTTTTAATACCATCAATGATTTCCAAATCAAAAACTTTAAGGTCTTGTTCATAATCGAGTTCCATTAACTCTCGTTTTATGCGATTTTCAATGTTGTCAGAATCAATTTCTTGTTTCGCATCAGTGAGCAGTTCTTTGAGTGTAGTAATAGTTGTTGTTGAAGGCCCTTCCTCCGCCCAAGAGAATCCAAACAAAATAAAAAAAATGGCCACTATTGCCAAAGGTAGCAACTTCATCAAAAAACCTCCAGTGAGTAATAACAAAAGTTATCACTTCTGATGGTTGTGTGCCAACTATTAATTTAACCATCGGTGGAAAGATTTTATTGTTTGAGTGAAGTATTATCGGAAGTGTTGAGCTTTTTTATAAAATCAATCATAGAGCGAGTGCGAGGGCCGCTGACCAAAAGAAATTTTCCGAGTTGTTCGTAGTGAGTATAGCTAATGCCGATTACCGAAGAGTTCATTCCGCGAGTAGAGGCCAGAGCATCACAGTAGGAGCGGTTTTCATCAATGAGGGGAAAGTTAACGCCTATGCTTCTAGTAATGGCCAAAGAAGAGAAGCTTTTAAACCATCCCAAATAACTCCAAATGGAATTAGCGCATTCACCATGAATGACTGCTTGGGTGAAGCCTGCTCCACTTAGGCCGATAGAGAGATCTCCGCCCTGGAATCGCACCATTCCCACCAAAAGATGAGTGTCATCAAAGGGCATTATTACTAGTTCTGGGCCAAACTGTGCTCCTACCGCCATACTGGCCTCAAGAACGGCACCAAACGCGAAGCCGTGAATGGCCGCTAAATTTTTGGCCAATCTTTTAGCATTATTGCTAATGGTTTTCCAGATACATTCGGGAGATAGGCTGAGGCCACTAATTAGAGTATCGATGTCATCAAATTTATCATCGACTTGAGCAATATTCATAGAAGGACAGACAAGATTGGGGCCATTTTTAAGGTGTAGCACATAGGGGCGAACGTCATCGTAATGGCCATGGAGTTTGGCCTGTAACTTGGCAGACAGTGGATAAATGTTATGCTGGCCTTGGGCACTGGCCGGAATTGAAATCAAGGCCAGCGGTAGTATCAGTAGTAAGATCAAAAAAGAGTCAATTTTCATATCGTATCCAACTAGTTTACCTGGTTACATATCACTGTTATTATGCCATGATTTTAAAAGGTGAGGCGTGGGTGTGTAATAATTACTGTCGCGTAGTTAATCTTTAAGCACTGGAGGGGGAATGTCAGAAAAAGGAAAGATAGTTTTTATTTGTGCGGTACCTGAAGAGAGTAATCGAGAGACTATGCTTTGGGGATATCCAATCGTTCATGTGGGGGTTGGTAAGATAAATGCCGCCTATAAAACAGCTTTGGCCATCAAAGAATATGGCCCGACACTCGTCTGTAATTTTGGTAGCTGTGGTAGCTTTATGTTACCCAAGGGCGCCATGCTAGCAGTATCTGAGGTGGTTAATGCTGATATGGATGCCACGCCCTTAGTTCCTTACACCGTTACTCCCTTTGATAAAAATGGAGGGAGATTGGCACTACAGTGTAAAGGGACAAAAGGGGTTCGTTGCTTTACGACCGAGACCTTTACTTCTCAAGAGAAAGTCGAGTCGTTTTCACCAGCTAAAAGAGCGTTGCTCTCTTCTTGTGATATTTTTGAGATGGAGTTGTATGCAATCGCTAAGGTTTGTCAGGATTTAAAAGTGGATTTTGTTTCCTATAAGTGGGTTAGTGATGATGGCGGTTTGGAAGAGTGGCAACAAAATTGTAAAATCGGCTTTAACCATTTTAAAGAGGAATTTTTTAAAAACTATCTGGTAAATTGAAAATTTTGCAAGATGGCGTTCCATTCCATTAGATTTCCCATAAATTTTTCTTGCTCTTCTGCTGAAATCTCCGGATCGGCAATGACCTCTTTGAGATTTTCGATGTTGGCATTGGCCATCTCCAGGATTTTTTGCTCCAGATCTTTTTCTAGCGAAATATCGTGGTCGTTCGACTGGAGTTGATATTCTTTTAAAAGTTCTCTTACTTGATTTAAATAGGAGGCACTGAAAATTGCCATGGCCGCATAGGTAAGTTTTTTACTAAGAGCAGGGGTTACCCAGGTAAAAAGATGTTTAGTATATTTGAGGGCAAACTTTAATGCCTTGCCAGTTAGGCCAGACATTAGCTTCCCGGACAGACCGGCCACTGATAGGCCAACCATTTTTCCTGCGGTATCGGCCAGTAAAATATTGGCCATAAATAAGCTACGTTCTTGTTCATCAGAAAGGCAGTCAACTAGTGCCAGGGTGGCCGTTTCACTATAGATAAATCGGTGAACAAAGGTAGAGATGCCTTGTTGTTGTGTCATGGTAAAAATGGACTTGGGAGCGAGGGTACTTACTTTGAGTGTATCCATAATGCTTCCAAGATAGGCCTTTTGCAGCGTATCCAGTTTAAAACCGAGAGGATCGGCGTTACAAGCGTTATAGACCTCTTGATAGGAGGGGAGTAGTCGAATATCTGTTAAGGCGATGCTGTCTCGCCGGGTATATCTGGGCACTGTTTTTAGCGTTTGTTCTATTTCTTGTTTTAGACGATTGATCTGGCGATCAAGTTCATCAAGATTTTTAGATTCTACGTAGGCGACTATGCTATCTTTGCTTAGTTTTTTCCCGCCAAAATAAACTAGGGAGCTGGTGGCAACACCTTTGGTAAATTTGAATTTAAAAAGTTTGGCCCCCGAGTTGACAGATATGTCGGATAGGGTAAGAAAAACAACGGCGCCAACCACACTAGCAGATATAACAATGCCAATTGGCCCAACTGATTGTCGAGAGCGGACATATTTTATCTGTTCTTGGATATCTACCAAGTTCCTATACTCTTGCGTCATAAACTCGCGAGCAGAGAGTTGCTCCTCTTCTGCGGATACCGGAGATAATGCTAAAAAGTGTAAAATTAGGGAGAAAATTAAGATAGTCTTCATATCTTCCATGATGCCAAAAAATAAAATAAAAAAAAGGCGCTTGCAATTATTACGTAAAGATATTTTTTACTGTCTAAAATTTGGACACAAAAAGTTAAACGAATATCGGTATGCCCACAAATGTGGTCGATATTCTTGAAATTTACGCAAGATCTTGTGTCCTCGGGAGAGTGTTTTTTCCCTCTAACCAATTGATGTTCATAAGAAATAATATATTCAAAAAAGAGTGCATCATTTGTAATATTGGAGAGTGTTATACTACTTAAGTCTGTAATCATTCATTCTTGATAGGAGGCATTAAATGTCCAAGCAACTATTAAGAAGATCAAATTTATTTGTATTTATATTACTGGCCGTGATGTTTGGTTGTTTGCCTAAAGCGAAAATCGGGAGTACTGATTTAGCGAAGGCCTTGCCACCGAATGCAACTCCAACCGCCACCGCAACCGCTGAGGCAATCACCGGACTTCCCCGTATACTTTTTAGCGATTTAACAGATGCGCCAGTTACGGGTTGGGAGGGGAGTGCAACGAAGGGGGCAGCTGTTTCAATTTTTTGCCGCAATATTGGATCTGTTCGAGGCACTTCTTATGTCACAGTGGGAGGCATCGATCTGAAAAATGAGAGTGACTATGCGGAGTGGGGAGCTTACGAAAATCCCGTAGTACCAATAGGCATAAGGAGAATTACTTTCTATCTCAACTCCTCCATGCTCACCGGAGGTAGTTACCCAAATACAACCATTGCAGTTACAACATCGGAAGGGGTTAGTAGCACAATACCTTTTCATACGCGACTACTTGGGCAAAACCACATTTACTTTATCGATAATGTTGGAGGCGCGGTGGCCAATGATGGCCTTGCCACCTCTCGGGCCAAGCGCTACCCTGCTTGGTTTAGAAAAAATGCGATCGCGGGAGATGTTGCTTATATTCGGGGGAGAGGTGTAAAATATAGCGATCATGATAATGATTCGATATTTTATCCCTTTGCGACGGGTGGACTATTTACCTTCGCCAACAATAGATCATCCGATAATCATGCACAGGGAGTTGAGGGGCGCAGCATATCAGTTGTTGCTTATCCTGGAGAAAAGGTGGAAATGGAGGCCCTTGAACTTAATGTTTGTCACAAGATTATTACTTGGGTTTATGGACATGTAAACTATTGGACTTTTGCGAAAATCTTTTTTAATGCTCATTCGCCAGTAGAAGCAAGAGATCAAGTTTTTCCGCCATATTATTCAGGTTTTTCTCATCTAAGATTCGTCAATATGCACATTACCACTCCTTGGCATGATAATACTGACGGTGCGTATATGGGCCTGGGCATTGGGATGAATATTGTCAGTGGAGAAAATTCAGATCATTTTTCATTACTGGGTAGCTCTATCATAGATGTTGGGCAAGACTATCGGGGACAGCCACCGACTGATCCTGATGGTGTGAGACTTTATAATATATACTTCAACGGTTATGGCCAGCTTGATTATCTGGATATTGGCTGGAATGAAATTGGTTGGAATTCAGTTTCTCGAGGAATTCAATTGTTTGGACACAAGGAGACAGATTCTCTTGATCATGCATATATCCATGATAATTATATTCATGATGTTGCAAGACAGGGACTTATATTAAATGGAGAAGGTGGAGCGGTTAATTACTCTTTTGTTAAGCGGGCATATATTTACAATAATATTTTTACCAGAATTGGCCGAGATGCGGGGGATGCTGCTTTGGCCATGGGAGGAAGTTTAGGAAATGGTAAATACGGAGGAACATACTACGTCTATCACAATGTGTTTGATGGTTCTAGTCATGTAAACTATCCAACACTACATGTAGGTTATGACTTAGATCACCTCTATCTACAAAATAACATAATCATCGGAGTGCCCAACCAGTGGAATTATTATACCTATTACCCTTCAATTGATCCAATCCCTGTAGAAAATGTTACCGCTAGTAATAATCTCTACTATGGCGCTGGGGCAAACGCTGCGCCGCTATGGGATAGTAGTACGCTGGGTAATACGCTGCCTCAATTTATTGTGGCCAATCCTTACTCTTTTTTAGATTTTCAAATAGAAGAATCATCTCCTGTAGTTAATGCCGGTGCTGATTTGCTGGCCTTTCCGATAGGGCGAGATTTTTTTCATAATTCAAGAGTTGGAAAGTATGATATTGGGGCATTTGTGCGTTCTGATTTGAAGTGAGGAGATGGAGGGATATTATGTGGCAAATTACAGGTAAACAAGCAGCCACTTTATTACTGGCCCTTCTTATTTTGGGCCTTGGACTTAGTTGTAAAGCGGAAATAAAAGTGAAGAAATCTTTTCATGAGGCAGAAGATGGCCCCGAATATGTGGATGAAAATTATATATCAAATGGGCCGATATTAAATTTTTCAGATATTGTTAGTGGGCCAGCTGCGGGATTAAATGATGGACTTGGTGTAGGGGCAATTGTCACTATTTGGGGCAACAATTTAGGGGCCATACAGGGAGATTCTAAAATATATTTTAAGACTTCTTCTGGGGAAGTTAAACTTCCAGCTCATATTTATTATTGGAAAAATGCCGATGGAGCTTTGCCTGGTGGGCCGGCCAACTTATCACGCTTTCATCACATGCAAGAAATTGCTTTTTCTATTCCCTCGGCCTCAATGGGAGCAGGCGAGATTTACGTAGTGGTCGATGGCCAGCAATCAAACCACTTGTCTTTTACAGTTACCGCTGGCCGAATATTTTATGTTTCGGGAAATGGAGACAATAGCTTAGGAGATGGCAGTTTTAGCAATCCTTGGCTAGGATTTGGTTACCCCTCGGGTGCTTCAACCAAAGGAGTTTTGCCGGGAGATATTATCTATGGACGAGATGTAACGGAAAGCGGAGTGGTTGCCTTGCGCGCAACAGATGGATCGATTAATGCGCCAATTGCGATGATAGGTTATCCAGGCACTTTTCTTCGTATTAGAAATATTGCCACCCAAACAGGAGCTGGTGGGGTCTCAGTTTGGAGTATTGTTGATCGGCCAGAGTATTGGGTTGTTTCCAAGTGGGATATTGAAGTTGGGGGGGGCTCCGGTATTGTACCTACTAGAGGCGGAAGAGTAATCGGTAATGCGGTCACTGATACGGATGGTGGAGCAGGGTGTGCAGATGGTGGCTCGGGGGCCATTTCCGCGGGAGGAGATCAGGAGGGAGCACAAATTTTTGGAAACTACATTCATGGATTTGGATGTATTACTACTTCGAATCAACATCACACCTTTTATTTTAGCGTGCGAAATAAAGGACGTGATATTTCTCCGGTAGATATTGGTTGGAATTTGCTCCTTGATAATTGGGCACGTGGTGGTATTCATTTTTATGATGAGCATGATTGTTGGGGATACAATGGGATCTCTAAAATTCATCACAATGTGGTCAAAAATCAGGTGGGTGCCAGTTTTAATGTTGGTGGATGGATTTGTGATGCTGGACGATTAATTACTGGCGATTTTGATGTTTACAATAACTTGTTTATTGAGGGAGGAAAGTTTGGTAATAGTAGCGATACTAAGGCATTAGTGTACATACAAGGCGACGATGTTGTTGGCCATTTTAGAATTTATAACAATACTTTCTACGGTTACGGATGGGATGGCGCAGATAATGATGGATACGAAGGGGCCTTAATCGTTCCGGGGGTAGGGTATCCAACCACTGATCGAATTTTGACTGGAAGTTATGAGTGGAAAAATAATATTGTAGTTGATACTCACAATTACAGTTTTTTTGGAGCAAGGATAAAAACACCATCTGCGGCCTCCAATAACCTGTGGTTTAGTTTAGGAGGTAATCATTCACTGCCTGATTGGGAAAATTCCGCAATTGTATTAAACCCACTTTTTAGGAGTGTTGCGGAGGATGATTTTACGCTTTTATCTGCTTCTTTGGCCAGAGATAACGGTGTTGACCTCTCTGGAATTGTTGATTCAGATTTATTTAATAATTCGCGGGATGACTCTTTTGATATCGGAGCAATTTCTGGGCATCAATAAGGTCGCCGCAAAATTTTCTTCATTTCAATTTTTAAAATAATACAAATTCAAGCTATTTACTATATTGGCAGAATGTGCTTTTCTTTTAATTTCTCAATATTGATTGATGGATTTTTGATGGAAAGGAGTAAGACAATGACGGAGTATGATTATTGGAAAATTTTTCCGCGCATGCCGAAGAAAGTTACTATCGGTGATATCACGGTCCGAGATGGTTTTCAGCACGAAGAGAAATTTATTTCTACGCGGGCAAAAAAATACTACTTAGAAGAATTAATTTTTGCGGGTTGCCGCTACATTGAGGTTACTAATTTAGGTAATCCTCATTTGATGCCTCAATTTTCTGACGGGGAAGAACTTTTGGCCCATTTGCGTAGCGAGTCTTTTCGTGAGCGATGCGCAAAGCGGGGAATTAATTATGACGATATTTGTCTGACGGCCATAACTATTCGCGAGAGTGCAGTAGAACGGGCCATTGAGCTTAAGAAAAAAGGAGTGGGGCCAGATCGTCTTTTGATGATGGTTTCTACTGAGGAGCAACATCACTTCGCTAACTCAGGAATGACTCTTTCGCAATATTGGAAGGAAGCGGAGCGCGCAATTAAAAAGTGCAATGATGCCGGACTGAAAATGTGCGGGACGGTTAGTACCATCTGGGGAAGTCCGATTGGCGGAGCTACGGAACTAAAGGATGCGGTGGAGTTTTCTAAGCGTTGGTTGTCCATCGGCGCTCATGATGTTGAACATGCGGATCACGATGGTAGTGCCTCGGCGCCACAAGTCTATCGTTATTTTTCCATGATCTTAGATGCAATTCCCGACACTAGAAAACATATTGCCCATTTTCATGAGACTAAGAGAGTGGCCTCTGCTTCGGTGTTGGCCTCTTTACAAGCAGGAATTACTAATTTTGAATGTACATTGGGTGGGCTGGGTGGACAGCCGGCCAATTTTTTAGATGATTCTCCGGTGCGTGGTACTGGTGATTACTACTACGATGATCCTCGCTATGTGGGATTGGTTTGTCTAGAGGATACGCTAGTGCAAGTGGATGAGATGGGTATTGCTCACGGCTATGATGTTAATCGTATTTTGCAATTAGGTAAGCAGATGGAGAAGAGTTTTGGACGAAGACTTCGTTCGGAGGCCATTATCAACGGGAGAACACTTAAAGAGGGCCATATGAAGTATGCCCGGCCGGGCCTGCTTGAACTCAAACGTAAACTTGGGGAGGTTTAAGCTATGCGGCGAATCACTATTTTTTCTCTGTTTTTTTCTTTTTTTATTATGGCCACATCCTATGCCTTAGTTGTTGCCGATGCCAATGATACAGGAGATTTTGAAGTAAGTGTCCGAGATTATCATTTGGTTAGTAAGGGGTTGGCCATAGAGTTGCGCGAAATGAATTTGCCTGCAGAGTTTGTGGAAAAAACACTTCTTCGCCTAGGTGGATTTGTATTTAAAAATATGCCCGCAGAGAATATTGGTGGATATTATAACAAGTTGACGAAAAAAATATATTTACCACTATCTATGTATGATACAGCAACGAATTCACTTAAAGCAGTATCGGCCTTGACACTAGATGACTTGTCTACACTTTATCACGAGCTGTGGCATGCCTATTTGGATCTGATTGCTCGCAGTGATGATTTGTCAGTTTATACTATTTGGTTTGAAGGTGCTGGTAAGTTGTATAATGGACACGGCCGAGATATTCATGATGAGGCCTATGGCCTTTTTGTGGGAGAGTTGGCCATGAGTTATAGTCGAACCTGGCGCAGCTTTATCGGAAAAACCTTGGAAGGGCGAGAGCGATTAAGATCATCACCTCAGCTAAAAGGACTTTATGAGCAAACTTTTAAAGAGAAAATTTTTGGCTATTATCGTCGGTGGGATGGAGTGTTTGTTGATAGCACGGTTAACCTTCCGGAGGTTGATCGCTACAATATAACAGATAATCTTTTTCGCAAGGTGATGTCTCGTGACTATGTTACCGCCTATCGAGAAGAGATATTCGCAATCAATAACCAAGAGGCATTATGAAAACTTTGGCCATTGTTGGTTCACAGTGGGGAGATGAAGGGAAGGGAAAGATTACCGATTTGTTAAGTGCAAAATGCGATCTGGTAGTGCGCTATCAGGGTGGAAATAATGCCGGCCATACGATTATTGTGGATAATAAAAAAATTGTTTTGCATCTGATTCCTTCAGGGATTTTGCATAAACATTGTACTTCCATCATTGGCCATGGAGTAGTTTTTGATCCCTTTGCCTTTGTAGAAGAACTTTTGGCCATGAAGATGGCCCAGGTTGCGGTAACGCCGGAGCGAGTGAAAATTTCAGACACCTGCACGGTGATTACTAGCTATAATAGATTACTGGATGCTGCTCGCGAGGGAAGTTCCGATAATAAAATAGGCACTACTGGTAAAGGGATTGGCCCGGCCTATGAGGATAAGATTGGACGTCGGGCCATCAAACTAAAGGATTTGCGGGATAGAAATTTGTTGATGCGAAAGTTGGAAGAAAATTTAATTGAAAAACGAGTGTTATTTGAACAACTATATAAGATCTCTTATCCTACGGTAGAGGAGGAGTGTGATCGTTTATTATCAGTTGCTGGCCAAGTGCTTCCCTATGTTACAGACACTTTTAATGTTTTAGATCGGGCCATGGCCAATAATAAGAAAGTTCTTTTTGAGGGGGCGCAGGGAGTCTTGCTAGATATTGATTATGGCTCCTATCCCTATGTTACTTCTTCGAGTACGTCTATGGGGGGGATTTTTACTGGTTGCGGAATTCCAGGGGGGAAATTAGATGAGGTGCTGGGAATAACAAAGGCCTATACTACGCGAGTGGGAATGGGGCCTTTCCCTACCGAACTTTTAGATGAGGTAGGAGAGAAAATTCAAAAAATTGGTAACGAATTTGGTGCTACTACTGGCCGAAAGCGTCGCTGTGGTTGGATTGATTTAGTGTTATTAAAGTATGCGGTGAAAGCATCAAACATTACCTCGCTGGCCTTGACGAAACTAGATGTCTTATCCAATATAGATCAACTCAAACTTTGTACTGGGTATCGGGTAAATGGGCAACTAGTCCATGATTTATATCCTGGATTTGATCTCTCCGCGGCCACTCCTAATTTTATAGAGATGGATCCTTTTACGGACGACTTTCAAGAAGAAGGCAAAATTAGTAAAAATTTGGAGCTTTATATTTCTCAGATCGAAGGCCATCTTAAAATCCCGGTGGGTATTATGGCCTTTGGCCCGGAGCGAAGAGAGATCGTATTTCGCAGAGATTATTTCTGATTTTTTTTTCTAAAATGGCAAGAGATTGCGAAGTGTGGATTTCATAGTGGGGAAATAGTGGCCTAGTGATGCCCCGGCCTCCATCCAGCCATCTAGCCGAAGGCCTTTCCATTCGATGGAAGGATTTTTTCGATCCAGTCCGTAAGAGGAAACCTTAAATTTAAAAAACAATTTGCTCGTTAGAAATTTATAATAGTAGATATCAACGAGTGCCGGCCACTCTGTAAAAATAAATTTTTCTTGATCTGATCCGAGCGCATAAAAATATCCATATCCCATTCCAATGGCCATTCCCAGTGAGCCAAAGGGAGTGTGAAGATTGATGGAGGCCTTACCTCCTAGAATAGCAGATTGCATTTGCAGGGTAAGATAATCTAAATTTGCCTCCCAGGCAGAGAGCGCTATGGCCGGGGAAAATTGCAAATTGTAATCCCAGGAATCATAAAGATAGGGATGGGACATGTTCTCTGCTCCCCATATCGATAAAAATTTAGGGAAGGCCATCGGGTGGCGATGGCCTTCTATCCCGACTGATTGGTTAGAGCTATCTGCAACTAAGATTGTTCGATCAAAGGATAGAGATGCAGAAATACTATTAGGTATTAAAGCAATGGTTTGCAAGACGCTCTCTTTGATTATTTCTAAAGTTTCAAGAGAGTTTTCCGGAGTATCATTTATTTGCAGAGGTTTGAGATAGGTTTCTTGAACTTCTTGTAGGGTAAAAAAGTCATAGAGCTTAGGAGTATAAGTAGTTACTTCTCCTTCACTTTTTTTCTCAAAAGAGAGTAGATGAGTGGCCGAAAACTCATGGCCTAAAGGCCAAAGGTCTTGGCGATTAATTTCGCGGGGGGCCCATAGGCGTTTGTCCGAGAGGCCATTTGTTATAATACTGCGGTTGGCCTTGGCCATGGGGATAATGGAGTCCGTTGTTTGGATAGAGAAGAAATTTTTTTTCCAGAGTGCTACAATTTCACTGGCAATTTTTTCATCGGTAGATTCAATGGGGAGAATAAGGATTCTTTTTGCGCTTAGCTTTAAGGGCCCATTATTTAAATTATTGGGAATATTAATTTCTATTCCTTTCGCACAAGTAAAGAGATCGCCACTCCAGTAATCAACGGCCATGGAGATGGCCCCCCAAGTAGTTCCGACTGGGTATAAAAGCGATATTAGTAGATTGGGAATGAGTGATTCAGAATAATTTAAAGCGCACTTGTAAGATATTTTCATCTCCTGTTTGCTTTCGTTCTCAAAAAAAGTGAAATTTTGCTTGCGCTCTTTATTTATTTCATAAAAAAAGGGGGTTGTGCCTAAAAATTTTTTATCCTCATCAAATACTTTAGCGTGGCGGGGAGTTGAATCTATAGGGATGATATTGTCTCGATGATTGATGGTCCCACAACTGACTAATGTAATCAGAAAAAAAAGGATAGGCCAAACGGTTATATAATTTCGATAATGGAGAGGAGTTAACATTAGAAAACAGTAGGCAATCTATAAATAATAGTCAATCAAGATCATAGAGTATGCCGGGCATAAACTGCTTGTTATTTTTTTTCTGCAATCATGATAGGCTTGAATTATATGGGTTTAAGTGAGGAGATAATAAAAAAGCGTGTCTTAGTGGTAGATGACGCTGTTCATATGGCCGTCAGCGCTACGGCAATGTTAAAAAGGCTAGGCATTTTTAATATCGACCACGCTGAAAATGGTATGGCGGCCTGGGCCAAGCTGCAAGAGGGATTGGAACGCAATAACGAATATGGCCTAGTAATTTCTGATCTTCATATGCCAGAGATGTCAGGATTAGATCTTTTGAAGAAGATTCGGGCAGATGATTTATTACGACGCATTCCCTTTATCATATTTACTTCGGAGTCAAATAAGCGAGATATTTTTGAACTGTTAAATAATGGTGCTAATAATTATATTGTAAAACCGGGAAGTGCGGAGGAGTTTGAGCAAAAAATTGGCCAAATATTTACTGCCTTGGCACAAAAAAAGAATGATTATGAAGATCAAGATAATGAAGATACTAGAGAAATTGCCTTACAAGTAATAAATGCCAATTATGATTTATTAGAAAATATTATTTCTTCGGTTAATGATTTTATTCTAGTGGTAGATGCGGTTGGTAAAATAACCAAAATCAATAATTCTCTTTGCGAAGCTCTGGCCACAGACGCCGGCCGTTTAGTGGGAAGAAATATTGCGGATTTTTGCTGGGAAGGTGTTTCCTTGCCAGATGTTTTGACCAAAGATGAATTAAGAGGAAGTTTTATTTCGCAGACTGGGGAAAAAATTCCGGCCTTTATAAATATCAAAAGAGTAAAAAAGGTCTCGGGCCAATTAGAGCATATAATTATCACTGCCAAAGATTTTCGCAATGACTTGGCGTTGCAGAAAAAATTAAATTATGCTTCACAAATGGCCGGCCTGGGGGAGATGGCCGCTGGGATATCACATGAGGTTAATAATCCATTGGCCATTATCATGGGTAATATTCGACTTATTCGCAAGATGGTGGCGAGTGAGAAGCTTGATCAAGAAAAGGCCATCGCTAGATTGGGCGTTATTGAATCATCGATTATGCGCATTTCAAAAATTTTAGAAGGACTAAAGACCTTTGCGCAAGACTCTAATTCTGAAGAGCGTAGTGTGAATAATTTGTATGAGATCATTGATGATGTTAAACTTTTTTGTCAGCAGCGCTTTGAAAATCATCATATTCCATTAATTTGCGGATCGCACGGCGCAGATGATCGAATAGACCTGTTTTGTAAAAAAGTGGCCATTGAACAAGTATTACTCTCGCTTTTAAATAATGCGTTTGCTGCCGTCGCTGATTTAGAGGATAAGTGGATTAAAATAGGGATTACCGTTTCTTCAACTTGGGTGGAAATCTTTGTGGTTGATTCGGGAAAAGGAATTGATAAACAGTATGTTGACAAAATTTTCAATCCTTTTTTTACTGGCCGTCCAGTTGGTGAAGGTATTGGGCTTGGCCTTTCGGTGGCAAAAGGGATTGTGGAAGAACATGGTGGTATGCTCGTTTATATGTTAGACGAAGAGAACACCACCTTTAAAGTTTCCTTACCTAAAATTATGAAGGCCTGAAAATTTTTTTAATTTTGTGTTGTCGAGGTAGAGAGGTCTTCTCGTTTTTTTGCTAACTCTTTGGGAATTTTATATTTGATAGCAGCTATGTAGGCCGAGCGCATAATTTTCCAGTAGCTATCAGCATGAAAAGCGGAAGAGGTTTTTAGTTCAACCGTGTAAGTGGGAATTCTTCGTTCATTGGCCGCATAATTTCCCAATGAACCAGGAAAAACTCTAAAGTTAGCGATGGGAAAGTTGTTACTTTTTTTGCTCATCTCTTTACCTAAGGCATTGGCCGTTTCAAAAAGAGATTTAAATGGCCCAAACTGCATTCCTTCTGGTTCATCCATGGAAGGATCTTCTTTAGGAGTAGCGTCAATATCTAGCCAACCGTATGGAGAGTGGATAGAAATAATCTTATCAGGGTGAAATTTATCTAGTAGCATGACTTGAAATTGGGTTTCAATTTCCGATCCACCTTTACTGCCGGGATATTTGCGTGGGTTTGATTTTCCATCTTTTTTCCAATCAACAATGGCCGAGAGGTCAAAGTCTTTGGTGGGGAAATTGCGATTTAAGTCGATCCCGTTGCTATTTTGGCGTGTTGGTTTGGCCGCAAAAAAACCGTCAGGATTTACTAGAGGAGCGATAACCACATTACTGTTTTTATAAAGCGCCGGATTATCAAATACAATATCGCGTACCAGATGAATACATTGGTAGGAAGAGGGGAGTTCATCACCATGAACTCCACACAAAATCAAAGTAGTGCTGCTTGTGGGGTTATGTAAAAAGGCCTGATAGACTAGTGGATTCCCTTTAGGCGTAATATATTTTTTATCCCATTGCCAAGTTTTGGGGTTGCATACAATTTTATTCCAGTTGTATTGCTTTATTTTGGCATTAAAAATATTACAAAAGTCCACAAGGTTTTTATCGATATTGGCCTTTTCGGTATTATTGGCCAGAGAGGATTGTGGTAGTAAATTTAGTTTTAAAAAAATACCAAGAAATAGTACTGCAACGATAATTAGTTTTGAGTTTTTTATAATGGTTACAATGTTCATAATGTTTATCCAGTTATATTTCTAAATTTACCAAAGATTGTCCATCCACCCACTCGTCATGAACACGCACACCCCAATGAAGATGCGGCCCACTTACTCGGCCAGTTCGCCCAGCATGGCCAATCAGCGTATTTGCGCCAATTATATTTCCTTCTGTTACCAAAATTTTAGAAAGATGGCCGTAGAGCGTAAAGAGGTTAAGTCCATGATCGATAATAACGCTTTTTCCCGAGAAAAAAAGATCTCCAGCAAAGACTACTTTGCCGGCGTTAGTGGCCGGAATGGGGGTTCCCACCGGGGCACGAAAATCAATTCCTAGGTGTTGGGTAGATTTATTATTGTTAAAGGTGCGCTTATTCCCGTAGGTACTAGTTATTTTTGAAGTTAGAGGGAGATGAAATTTTCCAGCAAAGAGTGGAGTTGAAGAGGAGTTGGTATAGACTGCTTTTAACCTTTCACGCTCTGCGATTACTTGGCGCAAATCTTCATCAGAGAGGGTTACCTTGTCTTGGGCAACATTGATAAATTCATTTTTATAATCTCTTTTGATGATACTGAATTGAAAAATAGTGTCAATATATTGCTGGCCACCGGCAGCATAGAAAAGTTTGCAGTCAAAGGGGGTCAGTTCTGAAAAATAGCTTTCCGCCAAAAAAAATTTAAGTAGTTTATCAGTGGTAATGACAAAAGGAATTTGTCGATTTTTACATTGGATTTTCTCCACATGCGTGTTCGCAGAAGGCAATGGCAGTTTAATAAATTTAATTTCCCCCGGAGAAATAGCTTGAGGCGTATTGGAGGTTAGTATAATTGGTGAAGGCAAAGATGCTACTTTCTTTGGAAATTTATCGTCTTTATCATTTAGTGCTTTGATGGATGAACAACCAAAAAAGCTTGCAATAACAAGTAGGATAATGAGTTTTTGCATAAGGAAATATTTATAGCAATAAAAAGGCAAATGGTCTAACACCTAATTGACGAATGTTCATTTTATGGATAGTTTTTGTGGCCATATGGCCTGGAATTATAGCGATAAAACCGTAGATCTATTTTTGAATGCGTTGATGGGGGATGCCAATTCATTTATGGGGATTATTCCCGATGCTGATGCGATTGGAATGCATGGGTCTTTAGAGTGCGGAGACGCTATCAAATTTTATCTAAAAATTGAGCAGGGATCTAATCCATCTCTTGATCGTATTTACCAGGCCCGTTATCAAACTTTTGGTTGTACATCGGCCATTGCTGCCTCCGAGGCATTGTGTGCTATTTTGGAAGATTCTCGGCCAACCCCATTGGCCGCTCTGGGAATTACCACTGAAGATATTGTTCGCTATTTGGGGGGCATGCCTGAGCAAAAGATACATTGCTCCGTTATGGGAGCGGAAGTATTAAAAAATGCTATTATTGATTGGGCCAATCGTCGTAAAGTTAGTTTAAAGGAAATTGTTTTGCATGATAAAAATAGTGAGAATGCTGGCCAACTATGTAATTGTTTGCGTACTTCAAAAGATCAGCTGTTATCTGTGATAGTTGCAGAGGGATTGACTACCGTTGAAGAGATAAAAAAATGGCAATTGGCCGGAAGTGGTTGTGGGAAGTGTCTGCCAGAAATTGAAACCATTTTAAAAAGTGATCTGTCAAAGATTTGGCGGCCAGTGACAGAGCTAACGAATGATCAAAAAATGATAATTTATGAGACCATGCAGGAATTGTTGCCAGGAATCATTAGTAAGAAAAATTGTCAAGCGGAGCTGTTGGCCATTAAAGGGAATAGAGTTTATTGTCAATTTCGTCCTATAGAGGCAAAGCAGTTTGTTGATTTAGAAAGATTAAAGAACACGGTAGAGAAATTTTTGCAGGAGAAGGTCGGGAGTAGCATTGTTCTAATCGATGTTGGGCCATAGCAAAGTAGTCATTTACTGTTCTTCATACATATAGTTTGCCCCAAATTCTAAGGCCGCATTGTTAAATATTTTTGATTCAACGAGGGTGGCCTTACCGCTGACATCAACCTCATAGGCATAAATGGAGGTGGTGGCCAAGAAAGATTCAATCCCGCCATTTTTAACAAACCCGTTTGCGGTGGGAATCGAGACGTAAGCAAAAGATTTTTTTGGTGCAGAGGATTCTATTACTAATTGTTTTCCTGGTTTGGCCATGATCAAACTCAAAGTTCTGCGTCGGCCATTGATTATACTTTTAAATAATGTTCCTTGTTGTGGGCGAAAATCCCATTTAATCTTGGAGGTGTGTATTCCGGCCAAGAAGGCGGTTAGATTAACTCCTGCCATTTTTACTTCCCCTCCGGCCAATGCGTAATGAGCTTTATTATCATCACTTATTCCTTCTGACCAAATCCAGCGAGAAGGAAAGCTTTTGCCCCAATTTTTCTCGATATGAGCATATCCGCTGGAGTGGATGGTGGGCCCTTGATCTATTTGGTAGCTATATTCGGAGATAGATCCCAACGAGTGAACATACCAGTGAATAGGAATCACTTGTAAATGAGTGGCCATTCCTTCTGGTGTTTTTAGTGGATTGTCCATCCAATAAATGGGGTTAGAAAAGTTTCCGGAAAAGTTGATCTCTCCTGGGATAGTTAGGTCAAAACTTTCATTGTCAATATGGCCAAATCCGGGAGCATCCCAGGAAAAATTGCTGCAAATATTAAGTTGCCAAGGGCCGCAGCGGGCGATGGGATTTTCGTTAAAGGTCGCCTCTTCGTTGATGGTAAGGGACGTTTTATTTGGAAATGTTTCATATACTTTTAATTCATTAACGCCATCACTAACCAAGATGGCCAGATACCCTGGCATAGGGATGTGAGGAGAGAAAGGGATTTTTGTCTCTAAAAATGAACCAACTATTAAAGCAATAGAGCGCTTTCCATCGCGATCGCTAATGCGAGCATACCATCCCTCAAAGCGCGGGCCTAGCTTGCTAAGGCCATAGGATGAAGTCGCCTTTCCATAAAGAGGAGCAAGTAGTGTCCAGGAGAGTATAAAAATGGTGAGAAGTCGCATAGAAGTAATATATCATTATTGGGATGAAATATTTAATTGACAGTGTTGGTGTGTAAAAAATACTTGCTGCTGACTAGGCCACTTTCTTGATGTTTTCTCCGCCGACGTCTTCTTGCGCTTTCTCCTTGCTGGGGAGTTGAATAACGTTATCTTTGGTGGCACTACGCTTGCTTTTGGGGATATACCCAGGAATAATCTCTTCATTTACCGAGTCAATTTGGGCGGGGTCGAGGTACTTATTGGCGTATTGTAAGTAAATTTTATTATCCATAAAAATATTGAAAATGTCTTGATCTAGCTCTCCATTTTCTACCATTTTTCCCAGTATAAATAACGTCTCGCTTAATGCCTTTCCCTTCTTATATGGTCGATCTTTGGCAGTAAGTGCCTCAAAAATATCTGCAATACCCAAAATTTTTGCCTGAACGGGAATCTGATCTCCCTTGAGCGCGTGTGGATAACCAGTACCATTTACTTTTTCATGATGTGCTGCTGCGATGGCCGGAATATTTTTTAGATGTTTGGGAAAGGAGAGTTGTCCTAGCATTCTTTCAGTAATGACAATGTGATGATTGATAAGATCTTTTTCCGACTTAGTCAGAGTACCTTTGGGAATGGTAAGATTTTCTACCTCATTTTGAGTTAGCACGGGTACCAGCTGCCCATTTCCATTTTTCCATTGGTATTCAGCGATTTTGTGGATGCGTGCTTGTTTGGTTTTATGCATATACTCTGAACCAACATTGCACTGTTTTAAAAAATCAAAATCTATATTATAGCGGGCAACCTTTTTCTGATATATTTTTTTGCTTTCCTCTATATTGAAAGTCTTTCCCTCTTCTGAATTGGCCAGGCGTTTTTTTAGATACTCTATTTCCGCATCTCTTTTTAAAATTTCAAAGCGTGCCTCCACCAAATGAATGCGATCGCTAATTGTTTCTAATTTTGTTGCCTTATCAATAACGTGGACAGGTGTACTAACTTTTCCGCAATCATGTAAAAGTGCGGCCATTTTTATTTCCACTAACCCATCTTCTGAAAAGGCCAAGTCTTTAAGTGGGCCATCTTCTGTTTTCATTACCGCATCAGTTAGCATCATAGTAATTTCGGGAACTCTATAGCAGTGATTGCCGGTGTAGGGGGATTTATCGTCGATGGCCGTAGCTATAACTTTGGCCAAAGATTCAAAAAGATTGGCAAACTCAATTGTGAGCTGGAAATTTGTCAGGGTGATAGCAGCATGGGTACTCAAAAACTCCGCAAATGCAATGTCCTCCGATTGAAATTGTTCAACCTTTCCGTTATCTTTTTGTGCGTTGATAAGTTGAATTACTCCAATAACGGTTCCATCTAAATTTATCAGCGGAATTGTTAAAACGGAGGTAGTTTTATAACCAGTTTCGCGATCAAAGGTTTTAGTCCCCTCAAAATTATACTTAGTGCTGTCATAAGCGTCTAAAACGTTGATAATTTCCCCGCTCAAAAAACAGGCACAGGCAATATTGGAGAGGTTTTCCTTGTTGGTTAGTGGATCATAGATGGGAAGATCACGAAAAGTTATTCCCGTGCTGGAAGTTCCACCCATATGTAGGCCTAGAGATGAGTTTAATAATATCTCATATTTTAAGCTTTTGTTGGCGGTGGGAGTATAAAGGGTTCCTCCATCAGCATGAGTAATTTCTTTTACTGCTAACAAAATCAACTCTAATAGACGAGTATGATTTTTTTCATTGGAGAGTAACTTGGAATACTTATCCAGTATTTTGAATTTTTTGCTTAGTTTTTTTGCCAAAGAGTTTGCCATCATAGCAGGGAGCATTTCGTCAAATTTTTTAAAATAATTAGCAAAAAATAACCAGAGAAAAAAAGTTGGTTATTTTTTTTAAAAAAGTAAAAATTGTAATACTCAAGGGTACAATTTTCACCTATACATTTTGTCGCAAAGGGCCGATAATTTGGCCGACAGGATTCCATAAGCTTTTTTATGCGTCGTCGGGATCGGTTATTTTTGGTTTATAAATTTATGACAAAAAATGGCCCCTTTAAAATTTTGCTTTTTCCCTATCGTTTTAGACAAAAAGATGGTGCTCCTTTTGACCTAGAATTTGCGGTAGTAAAGAAAAAAGTGGAAAATCACTGGCAGGCCTTGGCCGGACAAGCACAGGCCAATGAATTTCCAATGGATTCCGCAATACGGTCGGCCAAAGAGGCGTTAGGGATTCCCTCTCATTTTATTTTTTTTCAATTAGATTCAAAAGCTATGATCCCGGTAGAATACATTATTGAGGATCAATGGGGTGATGATATCGTAGTTATTCCTGAAACTTGTTACGCCGTTAATATCCCATATGATTTTAATTTTTTATTGGCCGACTATTTTGAGTCGGTGCAATGGCTTCCCTATAAGGAGGCCATTGAAGTTGTAAAGTGGGACAGCAATAAAACAGCGTTATGGGAATTGAAATATCGTATAATTTCTAAAAAAATTCGCATGTAATGTTAATTTTACTCCAAGTTTTACTCAAGTTTTGCCTAAATATCATTTTTTCTTTGACGATAAGCAACCATGTTTGTGTGGAGGTACTTTTTTATTACTAACAAAATATTCGGAGTGATCCATGATTTTTTTAAAATTAAGTAAGCGACTTGTGATGATATCAGTTTTGTCGTGTATATGCATTTTTCCGCCTGCTTATGGCCAAGGGCAAGCCGAGGCGGAGGGGTATGATGCGTGGGGAGCGGAAGGACAAGTGGACGCTGAAGATATTGTGAGTGGAATGACTCCGCAGCAGATAGAAAGGAAAAAAAATCGTGATATGTGTGCTGTCTATACTGATAAGGATAAAAAATATGCCAAGGCCTTTGGTGATGAAGTGGTAGATAAGAAGTGTGATGCCGAAGGGCAATTGGTAACAATCAGGCAAGATGATCTGGTTAACTCCATCTTTGATTTGAAAAAGCATACAGTGAAAAGATTGGCCCTAGATTTTTCTAAACGCATCTCTGATGAAACATATTTGGCACTAATGGATAATAAGGCCATCTGGGCCGAATCATATCCGGCCGCGAGCAATGTGGGCGAGAGAAAAGCACTTAACTGCGGAGAAGAAGAAGTTGCGGACAAAAGTGCGGTTAAAAAAATAAAAGAAAAGATTTTTGGATTAAAAAAGGTAAAAGAGGACAAGCAAAAACAATTGGAACTTTTAGAGGCACATATACCCATGGCCTTTGTGGCCGGGGCGATGATGAAGATAAAAGAAAAGGCAAAAAAAATATATACGGATGATAACAATAAATGTATGGCCTCTTCCCGCAAGGCCGCAGATCCAGATGCCTTTGAAAGTAAGTGTCATAAAAATGCTCAGAAACTAAAAAAAGAATATGAGAAGAAGAATTTAGATCCCTATTATGAGGTGGCCAAAGGATATCCTATTTTGTTTCAAGAGGAAGCAAAATTTTTTGCAGAGTTGGGGGCCTCGCCTCTTACCAGCTCTATGCTATCGATCTTTGACCCTAAAGGAGAAGCGGTAGAAGAGATTCAAAAAATCTTAGAAGGAGAAGGTGATTTGGCCGTCAAGTTAAAAAGTAGTGTCGAGGCCATTAGCAAAAGAGGAGAGATTCTAGAAGAAAATTTTCCGCTTTCACTTGATGATATGTCAACGCCTGCCAAGTTGGGTAATTTTGAAAAATTGAATGGTTTGGCCAGTGCGGCAGTGAACAGACTAATGGGAGAGATAGATAATGCGGCCCAACGAATTTGTGAAGATCGTTCAAAAGAAGAGGGTAGTTTTTTGCATTTAAATGACAATTTGGTTAATAGTCATTTTTCAAATTTTGCCTTACAAAATAAAGGAAATACTAAATTTAAAGAACGTTTAATGGAAGAGCAGATGGCCTATTGCTATCTAAAAGATGAACACTCCGTTAGTTCAAACTTGAGTCTGTATGCAGTAGGGGGATTTGGTATGTTTGGCCTAGGCCTTTTAACTGGCCCGGCCGGATTTATTATTGGAGGTTTTGGATTGGCCGCAGTTGGAGTGAAAGATACGGTGGATGCCGCCAAAGACTATACAACCAGTAAAGGCCTTTTTGTTTCTGGATGGACGGAATGGGAAAAAGTTAAAGAGGCCAAGAAAAATAAAAATCTCAATTTGGCCTTCAATGCGCTAGATGTGGTGACAGGCGGATTCGATATGGTGGCGCTAAAAGGGCTCAAGGCCACTGCCCAGAGTGCTCGTGCCGCTAAACTTGCCGAGGCCATTAAAGCGGAGGGCCAATCTGTCAAAGCACTTCCGGTAAATTACTATCAACCAGAAGTGATACTATCACCTGATTCTAAGGGCAAAGCACTTAAAACATTGTTGGATCAAACAACCAGAAAGAGTGATGATGCACAATTTCTTTTGAAGGAGATGGACAAGCTCAGCGTTGAGGAGCAGCGCTTACTAGATGAGCTTTTCTTTCTCGTAGAGAAAAATAGTCCTCCGGAAACATCGATGGATGAAGTTGTGAAAATAGTGCGTAATGCAACATCTAATTGTTTTTAAAAAATAGTATTGATCGATTGTTTGATTTGAATAACTACAGACAGCACTTTTTATACTTTTTCCCAGATCCGCATGGGCAAGGATCATTGCGCCCTGTTTTATCACCATCGCGTTTTATCGATTCATTATTGAATGTTAGTGGCATTTCTACTAATGATGCCGCTCTGCACTCACTAGCAAAATTCATATAGCTTTCAGCCCATAGTTTTTTTACTTCACCAATAGTTTTAAGGGCAAAATGTTCAGGTATTTCAACTGATCTTGTAGATTCGTTCAATGTGCAGGAGGCGAAAAAATGCTTTAACCTCTTGATGTGCGGAGGGGTGTGCTTTAACAATTTTTACAGGAGCATTCATTAAGGATATAATGCCATGCGTATCAGTGCCGATCATAACTTCTTCTTTTATTGCTGGCAAAATATTTTTCGCTTGCGATATACTCGACATCTATAAATGTAAGTAATTCATTCGCATAATGCTGATTCATTGGGAAATTAGCATAATCTTCCGTTTTGTATTCCCATTTCGGATCAGGATAAGATTGCAAAATAGTTATTAACTCGTCTGATACTTTTTTATTTTCCATAGATTCCATTTTGGTTTGGGCAAAATAGGACGATAGAAAATTTGAGCATCATTTGCAATTTATTTTTGCGTGGGGGAGCTAAAAAATCAAACTTTAATCATAAATTGTCCGTACCAGGCCTTTTTGTTCGCTCTGCCTTTAGCTGTAGAGATAGATTCTCTTCGTCGGCAAGATTTTGTTTAACATTACTATTGAGAGTGTCTATGATAAGCGGATTCATATTTTTATATTATAAAGGCCGTTATGGTGAATGTTAACAAATATAATGGGGCCAATTAGATGAAAATTTATATGCGTAATTCCTACGAAACAGAAATTAAAGAAGCGGATGTTTCAATTTTTATGGATATTTTTCGGGCCAGTACTACCATAAATTATATTTTTAAGTGGCGTCCTGCGCACGTAGTTGGGGTTAATACGCTAGATGATGCAAAGATGTGGATGCGTCGTGGATATCTTTTAGTTTCAGAAGTCTTTGATGGCGGATTTGATAACTCCCCTTCCGCCATGAGAGATACCAATTTGGATGGGAAAAAATTAGTGCATAAATCTACCAATTTAACTAATGCGGTTTTTTCTAAAGCTACCATCAGTGAAGGGATGGTGGCAGGTTTTGTTAATATTGATCAAATTAAAAATTATATTTTGCAGCAAAAATTTTCGATGGTGGAGATAGTTATGGCCGCAAGCTTTGCTCAACACAAAGAGGCGATAGAGGATCGCTCCTGCGCACAATTTTTACAGGCACTTCTTTTAGGGGAAAGTCCCAGTGAATATCCTTTTATGTCTCAAATAAAAAAGAAGATTGAAACAGTTGAAACAAGAGTAGATTTAGCAGAAGATATAAAGTTATCTCTCGAGCGTAATACGCTTGATGCTTTAGTTCGAGTTCGTTATCTCGACCATAAAACAGTGGAGTATTTTGTATGATGAGTCCTATTAGTAAAGAACGGAACTTTGCTCAACCCTTAAATGATTCACTAAAAGAATTGATGAAAAATCCCATGTTTCGTTTTTTGCTGGTGCTTACGATTGCCTCAAATGGAGGATTTCAAATTTGGCGCACTATTTTTAATAATTTTGCGGTAGAGATTTCTAAAGTTGATGGTGCTCAGATGGGCATAATTAATTCCGCTCGAGAGATTCCTGGATTTTTGGCCTTCGCCGCAATTTACGTTATACTTGTAATCAAAGAGTATCGGTTGGCCGCACTCTCTATTTTATTATTGGGGGTGGGAATTTTACTAACTGGTTATATGCCCAGTTATGCTGGATTAATTTTTACTACTATCGTAATGTCGGTCGGTTTTCATTATTTTGAGACCACTAATCAATCTCTCACTATCCAATATTTTGATAAAAAGCTATCTTCGGTGGTAATGGGACGCCTGCGAGGGGCCACCGGACTTTCTAGTTTAGTGGCCACCGGCATGGTTTATCTTTTGATGTACTATTTAAATTATGCCCAGACTTTTTTAGTTTCTGGCCTATTGGTTGCGCTGATTGGAATTTGGGCGCTTTTTGAAAATCCCACTGATAAAAATATTGTTCCTCAGGCAAAAAAAATTGTTTTGAAAAAAAAGTATTGGGTTTTTTATATATTAACTTGTTTATCGGGAGCTAGGCGTCAGATTTTTACCGTCTTTGCCATTTTTCTAATGGTAGAGCATTTTAGGTTTTCAGTAAGTGAAGTTACTACTTTGTTTATGATAAATAACGTTGTGAACTTTTTTCTAGGGCCGGCCATTGGCAAGGCCATTAACAGTTGGGGAGAGAGAAAGCTTTTATCGATTGAATATGTGGCACTAATAGCAGTTTTTGTGGGATATGCGCTGATTGATTCAAAATTGGCCATTGGTATTTTGTATGTGGTGGATAGTCTTTTTTTTAATTTTGATATTGCCATTCGTACCTATTTTCAAAAGATCGGGGAAAAGGCCGATTTCGCTTCTACCATGGCCGTTGGTTTTACGATTAACCACATTATTGCGGTGGCACTACCGGCCATCGGAGGATATCTGTGGTTGATGAATTATCAATATCCGTTCTGGATTGGAGCTGTTTTGAGTGTGGCAGCGCTAGGATTTGCTCAGGTTATAAAAATCGAACATGCCAACGAGGCGGAAGGGAGAGGAGTTTCTCTTGATAAGTAGGTTAGTTTCGTTACAATTTTTTTTGACTTTTGGGGTGTTGATTTTTCTAAATTATTTTTTAGAGATAAAACTCCTTTTACTTGCCCGCTTTTTTCCTAAGTATGGTGGAGAGGTTGAGGCATTTTTTCTGGCGCTCTATGGCGCATACATTTTTCAAAAAATGCTAACCTCACCTTCTCGCAGTAAAGTGCGCTTGCGTATTTGGACGGTTTTTTCGGTTATCTTTTTTTTACAGCTTTTGGTTGGCCTAATTGGAATAGAAAGTTTTTTGCAAACGGGAAAGTTACACTGGCCCATTCCGGCCTATATTGTGGTCGGCCCAGTTTTTCGCGGGGGCGGACTTTTTATGGTTTTTTTGTTACTTTCTACAATCGTATTGGTGGGGCCTGCTTGGTGTAGCTTCCTTTGTTATATTGGTTCCTGGGATCAGCATCTGGCCCAAATCCAGTTTCGCCGCTCACGACTTTCTTTCTTTGCTTCACTTTCCTCGTTTGGCCGTGGGTATATTTTATTAGGCGTGATATTTGTTGCTTTGCTATTTAATTGGATGCAAATTAGTTATTTTTTTACCATTTATGCTTCATTATTTTTCATTGCAATTTCACTATTCGCATTTTATCTCAGCTATAGGAAGCGCTTTATGTTTCACTGTACGCGGTTTTGTCCTATTGGTTTTTTAACCAATCTTTTTGGCCGAGTTAATCCCTTCCGAATGCGCATCGATGATAGCTGCACTTTATGTGGCCACTGCGTTGCCAAATGCCGCTATGATGCGTTAAATATGGAAAGGGTTAAAAATAAGCATCCATCCATTACTTGTACGTTATGTGCAGACTGTTTAGAAGTTTGTGACTCAAAATCCATCTCTTTTTATCTATGGAGTGGAAACAAAAAAGTAGAGAAGATATTTTTTATGCTAGTGATTTCTTTGCACGTTGTTTTTCTTGGAGTGGCCAGGATTTGATCATTATCCAGATGACAAAATCCTGATGTATGGTGCCATTGTCAAATTTTTGTCAAATTTTGGTAAAGCTATTTTAAATCTATTAAATTAAGATTAGCATTTCCGTAAAAGCAATTAACGATTTCTAAACTAATTTGAAAAAGGTGGGACGACTGAAGAAAAATATTGCGATGCTTTTAGCGATTTTTGTCTTGTTTTTACAGACAACATTTTTTGTCTCAACGGCCTATGCCGATGATAGTCCGGAGTATTGGCTGCAAAAAATGGGATTTTCGCCGGTGGCCAATGAACCCATTGATTTTTCGCTACCACTACTTTCTTCTGGCCAAGAAGAGAAATTATCTTCGCTTAAAGGGAAGTGGATCTTTTTAGTTTTTTGGGCCACTTGGTGTGCTCCCTGTCGAGAAGAATTGCCGGCGCTAGAGAATTTTAAAGGCAGTTTTGTCAATTCTAACTTGGTGATTCGTGGTGTTTCTATCGATAATGGAGATAGTACGCCGGTTAAAAAGTTTATTAAAGAAAACCACCTGACTTTTTCGATGTGGCATGATCAAGATGGCCAAGTGGCCGCACAGTATCAGGCCAATTCGGTTCCCAGCATGTACGTTATCTCTCCCGATTGGAAAATTGTGGGTATTATGCGCGGTGCTCGCGATTGGCAGACTCCAGAAATTGCTGGTTGGGTGAAAGAGCTTTTGAAATTTGAAAAGGTGGAGGTGGTGGCCACTCCAATCTCATCGCAGGGAGGGTTTAATCAAATTGAGCTGCCTAATAATCTAATACCGCCCTATATTGAAATTAAAATTCCCAAGGGGCAACAGAGAGTGGGAGAGATTATCAATGTAGAAGTGGCGGTTGCCTGGCATGGTGATGCTTATCGATACGTTTTTAAAACTCCAACTCTGGCCTTGGATTCAAAAATTAAAGTGGGAGATGTTTTCTCTACTTCTTCTAGTGATGTGAAGGGATCAGTTCTTCGCTATATTTATCCCTTAACTATTCCAGAGGCCGGAGCTTATAAGATTGGCCCGGCGGAGCTTAGTTTTTCTCCGCGCGAAGGAGGTAAGGAACTTTTTTCTCGGTCCACTGCCGTAGATATTTCAGTAGAGCTAACTTTTATTGCAAAATTTGGATGGATAATTTTATTGCTTTTGTTCATCATTGGTGGCGTTATTTGGTTTTTATATAAAAAATATAAGCAAAAAATGGCCTCGACGATTTTTGCCTCTCAGGCAAAGGAGGCAAAGATCGCGGTAGTTGAGCGTTGGGAGCGGATTCAAGCAGGGCGAGTGCAAGTCGCCAGGAGAGATTATTGCGTAGAACTACTGGCCTTCTATGTAGAAGTTGTAGGGGTAGAAGTGGCCAAGGTAGAATCCATGATCAATGAGATTCGCTATGCCGGCCAGGAGTTATCAAACGAAGAGTTAAGTTATTATGAAAAACAGATAGTAAGAGCACTTAGTTTAAATAGTGAATTGGAGGAATAATGGGATTATCAGTACAAGAAATTACACAAAAAGTTGAAAAAGAGTTTTCTGTCATTACACAGGTGGTGGAAGAGGTTAACAAGGTTATGGTTGGCCAGAGAAACATGATCGACAAATTGTTGATTGGAATTTTGGGCAATGGCCATATTCTAGTGGAAGGAGTTCCCGGCCTGGCCAAGACTACGGCAATCGCGACACTGGCAAAAGCAATTCAGGCACAGTTTAGTCGTATCCAATTTACTCCGGATTTATTGCCGGCAGACTTGATTGGTACTCAAATTTACTCACCGAAAGATGGAACTTTTTCAGTGAAAAAAGGACCAGTTTTTGCGAATGTAATTTTGGCCGATGAGATTAATCGCGCTCCGGCCAAAGTACAAAGTGCGCTACTGGAGGCCATGCAAGAGCGTCAAGTTACTATTGGCGATAAGACTTTTGCGCTCCCGGCACCCTTTCTTGTTATGGCAACTCAAAATCCGGTAGAGCAAGAGGGAACTTATCCCTTGCCAGAAGCACAAGTTGATCGATTTATGTTGAAGGTAAATATTACGTATCCAGAAAAGGATGAAGAGATTGCTATTATGAAACGAATGAGTAGGCCGCATAATGCCGAGATTCGTCCAATTTTGACGCCAGAAAAAATTATGCAGATGCGCGAAGTGGTGGATATGATTTTTGTCGATGAAAAACTTTATGATTATGTAGCAAATTTAGTATTTGCTACTCGTAATCCAGAAAGTTTTGGTTTGGCCGAGTTAAAATCTTTGATCGAATATGGGGCCTCTCCGCGTGCTTCTATTTATTTAATTAAAGCGGCCAAGGCCTATGCGTTCTTGCAAGGACGTGGGTATGTTACGCCCCAAGATATTAAGAATATTGCGGCCGATGTAATGCGCCATCGAGTTATAGCTTCCTATGAGGCGGAGGCCCAAGATTTTACTAGCGATGATATTTTAGTGAAGATTTTTGATAAAGTAGATGTTCCATAAAGATCAAACCTAGCAAGAGGAGATGGCGGTGAGCAAGCAAGAGTTTTTAAGTGAAGAGTTGATTGCTCAGATTAAAGGAATTCAGTTACGTGCCAAGCATTTGGTGACTAATACATTTGCCGGGGAATATAAGAGCACTTTTAAAGGGCGAGGAATGGAGTTTGATGAAGTGCGCGAGTATACCCCCGGAGATGATATTCGCTCCATTGATTGGAATGTTACGGCGCGAATGAATCATCCTTTCGTTAAGATTTATCGCGACGAGCGGGAGTTAACGGTAATTTTTGTGGTGGATGTGTCGGCCTCTTCGGCCTTTGGGACTGTGAATAAATTTAAAAATGAGATTTCAGCAGAGATTACCGCGTTGTTGGCATATATGGCCTTGCGAAGTAATGATAAGGTGGGCCTGATTATTTTTTCTGATCATGTTGAGCATTACATTCCGCCGAAAAAAGGACGAGGACATGTTTGGAAATTAATTAGGGAAATTTTGACCTATAAGTCACAAGCGCGAAAAACTGACCTGGCAGTGCCGTTGGAATTTTTAAATCAAGTGATAAAACATAAGTCTATTGCTTTTTTAATTTCTGATTTTCAAGATGAAGGTTATAAAAAAATTGTGCAGACAACGGCAAAGCATCATGAATTAATCGCTATTTCGGTCACAGATCCTAAAGAGATGGAAATTCCCAATATCGGTTATATCGAATTAGAGGATGCCGAAACTGGTGAATTCATTTTAGTAAATAGCGCAGATTTTTCTCTGCGTAGTGGGTATAAGATGCATTCGGCAAAAAATCTAAAAGAGCAAAAGAACTTTTTTCAATCCTCTGGAATCGATTATATTAATATAAATACGGGGGAGTCTTATATCCGGCCGATTGCCGAGTTTTTTAGAAAGCGTAATAAGATTGCAGGTAGATAAGTATGATGATGGAGAAGGGATCTATGAATGAGAATAAGGGAACTCGAAAATTGATTGATGCAAGGATGGTGATACTTTTATCATCACAGTTGCTAGTTGGCCTTTTGCTGATTCTTGCTATTTGGGGGTTGCCGGCGAGAAATATTAGTTCAGGCCACATCAGTGGGAGAGGTGATTTTTATAGAGAAGTTGGCAATAAACTACAAACTGCGGGCGTTGTTGGTGAGGCCATTGTTGCCTATGAGCGATATCTGTCTGACAATAAACTTGATAAAGAAACTGAATCGAAAATCTCTTTTTCGTTAGGGAATTTATATGAGGAAAATGGCGAATATGAGAAAGCGCTACATAAATATTATGCGGTGCAGGCCATCGATGAAAGTTCTCTTGATTCGCAAGATTCTTCCAAGCGTATCGTGGCCTTGCTAGAACGGCTTAAAAAATATAATGCTGCTAAATTCGAACTAAAAAATCAGACAGCGCTTGAAAAAGATAAGGTAGAGGTAAATCAGGGCGGAGAAATTGTGGCCAAAATTGAAGGGCGGCCAATTTTTAATTTTGAGGTTAATGAGGCCTTGGATCAGTTACCGGAAGCATATAAAAAGGAATTTTCTGGCAAAGATGGCAAGCAAAACTTTTTGCGAAAGTATGTTGCCGATGAGTTGTTAGTGGCAAAGGCCCGTAAACTTCAATATCAAAATGATGGAAAGATTAGGCGGCAATTAGAAAATATTGAAAAGCAACTATTGGTTCAGCGTGTTTTAGAAGATGAAATTGGTAAAAAGATTAGCGCTGATCCGGCGGATATAAAAAATTACTATGAGGCCAATAAAACAAAATTTAATAAGCCTTTTGCCGAAATTACTAAGCAGGTAGAAGAGGAGTATAAGATGCAAAAAGGCCAGATGCTTTATAGTAATTTGATGGAAGATATTTTAAAAACCGAAGATGTGAAAATTTTTGCAGATAAGATGCAGTGAGAGTAGTTATGTCTTTTTCTAAAATTTTATTTATTTTTGTATTTTTGAACTTCTCATTTTTGTGGGCGGCATCAGAGGTGGTGGTGCGTGCTAAAGCAGATAAGGCCACTGTCACTACTGGTGATGTGGTGACCTTTACCGTTGAAATGGAACACGATAAAAATATCGCGGTGGAGATTCCTGATGTTGGCCGAGATATTTTAGGATTTAGAATTGTTGATTTTGGCCAGACAGATTCCAAAGAGGTGGAGGGACAAATTGTTTTGTCGAGATGGTATAAGCTACGTGCAGATATGACGGGATCTTATATTTTACCGGCAGTAAACATCTCTTACAAAGATAAAAAAGGAGTAGAGCAGAAAGTTGCTACCGCCGAAATATTTATTGAAGTGGCCTCGGTGCTGAAGGGCAAGGAGGCGGAAGGATTTGTTTTAAAGGATATAAAAGAATTGCGCAAACTCTCAAGCATTTGGCGATGGTGGCAAATTTTATTAGTGGTGCTTATTCTTATTGGAGTTTTGGTGTCCATCTATTGGTTTCGTCGCAAACAAGTCAAAGTGGAAGAAGTTATATCAATCCCACCACATCAGTGGGCGCGCCAAGAGTTGGCAAAGCTCGCGGCCTTGGATTTGTTGATGGCCGGGGAGTGCAAACGATATAGTTTCGCGTTATCAGATATAATGCGCAAATATTTTGAGAACGTTTTTAGTCTGTCAGTTACCGATATGACTATTGAAGAGATAAAAAAATCTATGAGAGGCGATTTGGCCATTGATAATAATTTAAAAAAAGAATTTTTAGAAATATTACAGATGACTGATGTGGTGAAGTTTACCGATAGTAAATTATCCCAGGAGGAAGGGGTGCGTATTATGAAACAGGCCACCGCCTTTGTGGAAAGCACTACCTTGAAAGAAGTAGTGGAAGAGGAGTCGGTCGTATGAGGTTTGCCAATCCCGCTTTTCTAGCGTTAATTTTTTTGCTGGTCCCTTTGATTTATTACGGAAGACATAGCGGTGGCAGGATTCGGTTTTCTAGCATAGAGACGTTGAAAAAAATTGGAAAAAAATCTAGCTTTCATCCACGTCAAATTTTATTAGTTCTTAGGTCGTTGGGCCTGGTGGCCCTAATTTTGGCCATGGCCCGGCCACAATCCGGAAAAACTTTTTCTGAAATTAGTTCAGAAGGAGTTGATATTGTATTAGCACTAGATACTTCGGGAAGTATGGCCGCTTTAGATTTTGAATTAAAAGGAGAGCGAGTTCAGCGTTTGGATATTGTAAAAAAAGTAGTGGCCGATTTCATTGATAAACGTGCTGCCGATAGGATGGGAATTGTGGTTTTTGGAGATGATGCCTACACTCAATGCCCATTGACACTAGATCATGGAATTTTAGTAGAGTTTTTAAAAAAAATTGAATTGGGAATGGCCGGGCAAAGTACGGCCATAGGATCGGGGATTGGAATTAGTATTAACCGCATAAAGGAGTTGAAGTCCAAAAGTAAAATTATTATTTTGTTAACAGATGGGCGTAGCAATTCTGGCCGGATTTCCCCCGTGCAGGCCGCCGAACTTAGTAAGACATTTGGTATAAAAATTTATACTATCGGGGTTGGAACCAGAGGGCCTGCTCCTTTCTTGCAGCAGGGAATTTTTGGCCCGACTTATCAGTATCAAGAGGTTGATTTGGATGAAGGGACGTTGCAGGAAGTGGCACATATTACTGGCGGTAAATATTATCGCGCCACAGATACGCAGGAGTTAGAAAAAATTTATGAAGAGATCGATCGCTTAGAAAAAACGGAAGTTAAGGTTAAAGAGTATACCGAGTATAACGAGTTATTTCATTTCTTTGTAATTGTCGGTCTGCTCTTTTTATTGGTGGAAGTTGTTTTGGGTAACACGAAACTTAGAAAGATTCCGTGAGATAGGGGGATCATGTGAAATTTGGTAATTTACAATTTTTATGGATGCTTTGGCTGGTTCCCGCATTGCTATTTTTTTATATTTGGGCCTTTAAGCGCAAGCAAAAATTAATTGATCTTTTTGTTGGGCCGGCCCTAAAAGGCCGCTTATTGCAGGGTGTATCTTATTCCAGACAGAAATTTAAAATTTTTCTAATTATTGCAGCAGTCTTTTTATTGATAGTGGCCCTTATTCGTCCCAAGTGGGGTTATCATTGGGAAGAGGTAAAACGTCGGGGTGTTGATATTATCATCGCTTTAGATGTTTCACAAAGTATGTTGGCCCAAGATGTTTCCCCCAATCGCCTAGAGCGTGCTAAACGCGAGATTATTGATCTTATGCAGATACTAAATGGCGATCGCGTGGGACTGGTGGCATTTGCCGGAACGGCCTTTTTACAGAGTCCACTAACTCTAGATTATGGGGCCGTGCAAATATTTTTAGATGATTTAACTACAGAACTTATTCCCGTGCCGGGAACAAACATTGCGGAGGCCATGCAAATTGCGATTAAAAGTTTTGATCAGACAGATAAAAAGTCGCGTGTTTTGATTTTGATTACGGACGGAGAAGATCATAGTGGCCATGCATTAGAAGTTGCTAAGGAGGCGCGTGCGCAGCAGATTAAAATTTTTACGGTAGGTATTGGCAAAGAAGGAGGTGCACCAATTCCAGATGGCAGTGGTGGCCTTAAAAAAGATCGGAATGGGGAGATGATTATTTCTCTGCTGGAGGAGGAGAGTTTACAAAAAATTGCACTGGAAACGGGTGGTAGCTACGTGCGATCCATAACTGGTGATATGGATTTGGAAAAAATTTATGAGAGTATTAATAAAGATGTAGAAGATAAAGAACTAAAAAGTGGCCGACGACAACGCTTTGAAGAGCGTTTTCAGTGGCCATTACTCTTGGCATTACTCTTGCTTTTTTTAGAAATTTTTTACAAAGAGCGTGCGAGTGGAAAACTTTTTGTTTTCCTTTTTCCGCTAATTTTTATTTTTACTCTACCTATAAATAGTGCCTCCGCAGGGATTTTTGACTTTAACTCAGATCCAACTTCACTTTACAAAGCGGAAAAATATCAAGAGGCACTAAAGGGATTTTTGGATCAGCAGATTGAGCGTCCGAATGATTATGATCTGAAATATAACTTAGGCAGCACCTACTACAAGATGAACCAATTTGAAGATGCAGAAAAACTTTTTACCCAGACGGCCATCTATGGTGATAAAGATCTTACACAGAAATCTTATTATAATCTGGGCAATGTGGCCAATAAGCAGGGAAAACTCAAAGAGGCCATCGAGTTTTATCAAAAGGCACTAGATTTAGACCCAGATGATCAAGATGCCAAATACAATTTAGAGAAGACACGTGAGGAGCTGAAGCGACGCCTAGAAGAGATGAAAAAGCAGCAACAAAATCAACAAAACCAAAACCAAAATCAGAATCAGAATCAGAATCAGCAAGATCAACAACAGCAGCAACAAGATCAAAAAGAGAATCAAGATAAAAAAGAGCAAAGTGCAAAAGAGCAACAACAAGAAAAAAAGGATGGACAAAAGGAAGAGGATAAGCAAAATGCTAACAAGCAAGAAGATGAAAAAAATAAACGGCCGCCAGAAGAGCAACCAGCGCAAGCAACTTCCGCAGATGGTTCTATGAGTGAGAATGAGAAAGATAAAAAAATGAATCAAGAGGAGGCCGCGCGTGTGCTTTCAAATTTGCAAGAGGATCGCAGTAAATATTTAAAAGAAAAGTTAAAAAGCAGTGGACAATATCAGGTAGAAAAGGATTGGTAATTGTGAACAAAGTGGTAAAAGGCCTTCTAACAATAATTTTTTTGCTTGTCGTGATGTTATTTGTATCAGTCAAAAGCTATGCTCAAATCTCAGTAGAGTTGAGTGTTGATAAAAATAGCATGGCATTAGAAGATGAAGTACAATTGCAAATTGCCGTACGCGGGGCAAATAACGCCGGCAATTTATCTGTTGCGGGGATGGATAATTTTGAAATTGTCTCTCAAAGCTCAGGCCAGAGTGTGCAGATTGTCAATGGTTCGATGAGTGTTGAAAAAAGTTTTTACTACAATCTCGCCCCTAAAAGCGCAGGAACATTTTCATTAGGCCCGGCAATTTTAGAACTTAATGGGTCAAAAATTCAAAGTAACGCTATTGAAATGCAAGTATTTTCCACTGAAGGGGAAAGCGCCGCTGAAGGGAATCAATCCCCGAGTAATGAATCTGTTGGCCAAGATGAGCGCTTGGGCGAACGAGGTTATTTCGTGCAAGCGACTATCGATAGCAAATCGGCAGTCGTTAACCAGCAAATTATCTATACCTTCAGATTTTTTGACAGGGTAGGGATTTCTGGTGCCAATATCGGTAAGTGGCCACAATTTGAAGGTTTTGTGAAAGAAGATTTAGGAGAACAACGCCGTTTTCGTACGGTGATTAACGGGATAGAGTGGAATGTTACAGAAATTCGTCACGCTCTTTTTCCGACTAAAGTTGGGACACTTACGATTGAACCGGCAGAGTTGGTGGCCAGTGTAGTCGATGACAGTGGCCGCGCCCGACGAGGCGGTTCTCTTTTTGGCGGATTTTTTGGCGGGTTTCAGCAGGTCAAACAGGTTCGTTTGAAGACGAAGTCCTTAAGTGTAGCAGTCAGTCAACTTCCATCCAGTAATCGGCCGGCCAATTTTACGGGACATATCGGCCGTTTTTCTATTCAGTCGGAGCTTTCAAAAAATAATCTGATGGTAGGAGAATCTGCAACATTATCGCTGTCCATAACCGGAGAGGGAAATATTCGAGATATTAGCTTGCCTCCAATGCAATTTGAGGGATTTAAAATTTATGAGGATAAACCAACAGTAGATATCAGAACAGATAAAGAAGTTGTTGTGGGCCAAAAAATTTTTAAATATGGCCTGGTTCCTCAAAAAGATGGGCAACTGATCCTTCCGGCCATCGAATTTGTCTTTTATAATCCTCACAGCGGACAGTATGAAGTGGCAAAGACAGAATCAATGACGTTACAGATAAGTAAGGCCGTAGATGAAAAATTGTCTATCGTTCAGGCAAATGAAGATAATAAAGTTGTAGATCAACGGCGGGCCATAAAAATGTTAGGGCAAGATTTAATGCCGATTAAACGAAATGGTAGCGGTGGGCAATGGAAAGGTCTCCCTATTGGGAAAAGAGAGTTGTATGCCGTTGTTACCCTATCGTTACTCCCATTGTTTTTTTATCTTTTGTTACAAGTTTTGGCCTGGCGAAGACAGCGCTTCGAAGAAGATCGTGGATTGGCCCGAAAAACCCAGGCCTATAAAAGTTATAAAAGGAAACTGGCCTCGTTTAAGACTGGCCAGATGAAGGTTGTTGACCTTTCCAATACCTTTCGCGCATATCTCGGAGACCGATTGGATTTTGATGGCATGGCCCTTACTCCAAATGATGTAGAAAAAAAGACAAAAGATTATATTGCTTCATCGCAACTGCGCACCTCCATCTATGAACTGTTAAAATTATTTGAAGGAGGTATTTACGGTGGAGAGATAAAATATTCGTTGGCCGAGCTAATTACCAAATGTGACCTATTAGTGCGGAAATTAGAAAAAGAGATTAAACGATGAAAGTAAAAATTGCAGCAATCTTATCGCTACTTTTCTATGTGTCGATTTTCTCCTATATCGCGTCCGCTGAGACCTTTATGAATAGTGCCTTGGCAGAGTATGATCAAGGCGATTATAGCAAGGCCATAGCTTTGCTAAAACAAGCTATGGCCGATGAAGGTCTGGCGGGTGAAAACGGAGTGGCCCACTATAACTTGGGAAGTTTTTACTTTAAAGATAATCAATTAGGGTCGGCCATCTTCCATTATAAGAAGGCCTTGCAATTAATGCCCAGAGATGGTGATGTAAAATATAATTTAGAATATGCGCAAAAGAAGGCCCAGGATAAAATCGAGAATCTCAAGGCCAGTTGGATAGATGCTATTTCTTTAAAAAATCTATTGAGCAAAAAGGAGCAAATATATTTTTTAGCCTTCTTGCATATGGCCTTCTGGATTTTTTTAATTATTAATTCTTTCTACAAAACGGAGTGGTTGCGCTGGAGCAGTTTTTCGCTGGCAATTTTATTTTGTGGATTTATGGTGATCTATATAAATGATTTTGCCTTCCAAAAGGATTTTGGAGTTGTAACTGTTTCGGAGGCCAATGTCTATTCTGCTACTGGACAAAATAATATCTTACTTTTTTCATTGCATTCTGGGGCCGAATTTGAAATCACCGATAAACTAGGAAATGAATGGGTGCAAATAGAATTGGCAGATCGTAAGAAAGGCTGGATCAAGGCCAGCAGTATTATTTTTTAATCTGGCCAAGGAAAGTGGTAATGGAAAAAACATTTTTTCATGCCACTTAAATAAATTTATTCCAATGGCCAATGCAATCAGTAATTTATTCTCGGTTCGTGATACCACTCTTTTGAAAAGAGTAGATGTTGGCCAACAAAGTGCTCGCTATTTATGGTGTTGGAATAGCGCTGGATTTTTTCTTGCCATAAATAGGGTTGCCGGCCATAATCTATTTTAGGGATGTGTGTGAAGAGGGCCGCCTATGTTTTTTTTAAAACGCAACAACAGCAATAAAGAGAACGTTAGTGAGAAACGTATTGTTAGTGATAATGTAATTGATAATGCGAATAATGTAGATATTTTCATCGAATTTTTCCACACCTTAGAAGGACTAAAAGAGTTTCCTTATAATTTGGCCATAGAGAGTGTAGAGAGTTTGCATCGTACCGCAAAATCGAAAGAAGATTTTTTTTACTATCTAATGGAGGATAGTATCTTCGCTTCACTTTATTCAACTTTCTATGAAAAATTATTTATAACGCTTATTGAAGAACCATCCATGGCCAATTCGTTAATTGATAATTTTTCTGAGCAGTGTGATGAGCGAGAGGCATTAATTGCTAAACATACTCACCATCATATTCAATTTATTCAAAACGGAGGAAATTGTTCGGGGTGCCTTTGTTGCAACAATCACAAGGATGTTGCTGCCTTGATTCCATATTGGCAAAATCGCGATATGGATTTTTTTATTGAACTCTATGTGGGTATGCAGACCATCCAATTTACGTTAGAAAATTTGCTTTATGATTACATTCCGAGCAATTTGGCGATTATTCCCTATTTGACAGAGTTTAATGTTTTAGAGTTTAGAAAATATCTTTTTAATTTTGCCACTCAACAACTTAGACGATGAGTCTCGGATTCAAATATGAGTAACTTTAAATTAACTCAATTCAGTCCAGGTGCCGGTTGTGGTTGTAAAATTTCACCTAAAGATTTAGAAAAAATTTTACATTCGCACTCCTCTGCGAGAATAGATTTTCCTCAGTTGTTAGTGGGTAATGAAAGCAAAGATGATGCGGCCGTGTTTGACATAGGGGGAGGGCGAGCAATTATCAGTACTACTGATTTTTTTACCCCGATTGTTGATGACCCTTTTGACTTCGGCCAAATTGCTTCCGTAAATGCTATTAGTGATATTTATGCCATGGGAGGTCGCCCTCTCATGGCCATTGCTATTTTAGGTTGGCCTCTCAGTAAGTTACCGGCCGAAATTGCTTCCGTTGTTATTGAGGGGGCGCGGGCCGTTTGTGATCGTGTGCAGATTCCTTTGGCCGGCGGACACAGTATAGATATTGCAGATCCGATCTTTGGCCTTGCGGTTACCGGAGAAGTCATGCTTTCGAATATTAAAAAAAATAATACGGCCCAAGATGGTGACTATATTTTTTTAAGTAAGCCTCTGGGAATTGGATTGCTTACTACTGCGGAGAAATTTTGCCAGTTAAGAGAGGGAGATCGTGCAGTAGCTCTTGCTACTATGAAAGAGTTAAATAGCGTTGGATACGAGTTAGGCAAATTGAGTTATGTTACGGCCATGACGGATGTTACGGGGTTTGGTTTTTTAGGTCATTTGTTAGAGTGTTGTGGAAGAGCTGATATCTGTGCGCAAGTTGATTTTTCAAAAATTCCTAAATTGCCCAATGTAGATTATTACATCGAAAAGGAGATGATCCCGGGAGGAACGATGCGGAATTTGGCCAGTTACGAGCAAGATTTTAATGGCCTTCCCAAACAGGTAAAATATTTGTTGGCAGATCCACAAACCAGTGGCGGTTTACTTTTTATGGTTAATGCTAATTCCTTAGAAGATTTTGCGGCCTGGCAGCGCAAACATCAGATGACATTTTTTCAAATAGGTCGAATAAAATCTCGTGTGGAAAATAATCTTTCGCCAATTACTCTTGCTTTATAAATTGATTTCTAATTAGGATAATAATTAAAAAACTATGCCGAGGTTGAATCCACCAATAGTGGATTGATTGTTGCTATAATAAAAAGGCATAAGTGAAAAATTACTCTCAGATGAAGTGGTGGACTCTTGTTTTCTTCCCACAATTTTTTTACCGATTTTGGCCGCCGAGAGGCCGGCCACATATCCCATAGCAATTCCCAAGGGATAGTCCGATGCCCAGTGGACACTGTTATTAATCATCTGTAGTCCTAGTAATGAGATAAGGGTAAAACTAATCGGCCGCATATAGTTTCGATATTCGGGATAATTTTCATCAATGATTGTGAAGGTCATGGCCGCTGTCATGATGTGGCCACTAGGCATGGCATCGTGTTTAGAAATATCGCCATTGTAGGTGGCAAAGCTTGGAAAGGGGCGCCAGGCGCCTCGTGGTTCACTTGCTCGATATGGTGATTCACGGCCAAAGCTGCGTTTTAATATTTGGTTGGGAATGGTGGAGGCAATCATTCCATGAAAAATTTGACTGCCCGTCTGCATAGCACGATTATCTGCATTAAGATTGCCTGTTATGGCAAAACCTGCACCAATAAAAAAATGGGTCCAGCCGTCTCCTATGAAATACATAAGTGACCCGACATCGGTAGGGCCTCGAAAGATTGTGATATTGCCCGCCCGAATCATTGAGCGAGTATGATCAGAGTTTCCCAGGCCCAAGGAGCGGCCCCAGCGTTGTACTGTTTGTAAAATTTCTTCGTCATAGTAATAGAGCAGTAAAGAGGAAGCTATGACGCCACCCCACGCGGGTAAGGCCTTTTTGCTAAAAGAAGTCTTTAGCATATCCATTCCCGTGGATGGCAGATAGGTGATAAAATCAAAAGTTTTGGGCCTATTAAATTCTATGTCTGAGGGAATGACTGCGGGTGGAGATGCCACATTGTTAGCATAGAGGGAGAACAGACTGGCCGTAGAATAAAGGAGTAAAAGGAATACTTTTTTCATAATGGATGATGGTGACAATCAAATATCTTTTTGTCTATAGCTTTCTTGTAGTGTAGATTTTCAAATATTATGTATAAAAAATTTATTATTGGAATAATGTTTTTAGTTTTAATTTTTGCTGGCCGCCAAGTTGGTGCTCAGGATAGTTGGCGCATTCAATTGGCCGAAGAGTTCGCTTCACCTGTAACTACTGATGCTCGTCAAACTCTTTATTGGGGCGGTGGTGCGGTGATGCTTTCTTTAATTTTTAATAATGCGGTTAGTGAACCGCTAGAAAGTTATAGTGCAAAAGAGCGCCCATTGGGTGATTTTTCTGCAATCGGGGATTTGATGGGTAGGATGGTGCCTAATGCTATTTATGTATTGGGGATGGGCGCGGATGCCTATTGGAATGATGACAGCGATGGATCTTCAGCACAAAATGCTTTTTTGATGGTTAAGGCCACGGCATATGCCGGAGCGGTGACGACTATTTTGAAATATACTGTTAGAGAAAAACGGCCAGCGCGTGATAGTCGAAACTCATTTCCTTCTGGCCATACCACTACGGCCTTTGCATTTTCTTCTGTGGTGGGGGAGCTGCATGGTTGGCGTTGGGGGATTCCGGCCTATCTGTTGGCCGCTTTTGTGGGGTACAGTAGGATCAATGATCAGCAACACTACTTGAGAGATGTTCTGGCCGGGGCCACGATTGGTATGGGATATGGTATTGGCCTGAGTCGACTAGCATCAAGGAAAAGCAAAGAAGAGAAAGTAGTCGTGACTCCTCTGTTGCTTCCTGCGGGCGGCGTTGGCATGATGGCCACGCTACTCTTCTAGAAGTTTTTCGATCTCTCCAATAGAGATAGTCTCATCTAAAGAAATTAATTCACCAGAACTTTTTTGGATAAAGTATGCCGGAACCCCGGCCTTATTATGGGCCTTCAGCCAATTTCCAATGAGAGGATCACTTTTGGTCCAATCTCCCAAAAGTAGTGCCAGATGATATTTGGCCACTAATTCATCAAAGGCCTTACTTTCTAAGACTAACTTTTCGTTAACTTTGCAAGTAAAACACCATTTGGCGGTAAAATCAATAAAGACTGGCCGGTGCTCTTTTTTAAATTCTTCCATTTTCTCTTCGGACCAAGGTATCCAGGCCACATCTTCTTGTTGTGCTGGGGATATGGCCGAGTAGCTTAAAAATGCCAAGAGGGTTAGTGGAATAGCAAAGAAAAGGAGCTGCCAAATAATTTTTTTACTCATATGGCGACGAAGGTAGAAAGCAAAAAAGGTGAAAGTAAGAAGTAAATTGAGTAAGGCAAAAACTAAAATAGATTCAACTTGTGTGAAGAGGACATCCATTAACCAAACAATGGTCAAAAGTAAGCTTAGGGCCAGAAATTTTTTCAGATGCTCCATCCACATGCCCGGACGAGGTAGTAACTTGATCATGGCCGGAAAAATTCCGGTGACGATAAATGGAAATGCCAGTCCTAGGCCGATGGTGAGGAAGACAAAAAACAAAGTGGCGGTACTGCTAGCAAAAGCGAAGGCCAAAGCGCTACCTAAGACGGGAGCACTGCAGGGAGTTGCTAAGATAGTAGCAAATACGCCGTTGGCAAAATCACCCAGCGCTCCGGTGGGTAGTTTGGCACCTCCTAAAACAGCACCTCCGGGTGTCTGAAATTCAAAGAGGCCAAAAAGATTTAAAGAAAAGATGAAAAGAATCTCAATCATAAAGATAACAAATAGAGGTGATTGAAGTTGAAAGCCCCAGCCAACTCCTTCAGTAGATTCTTTCAAAAAGGCCAAAATAGTGGCCAGAGCTAAGAAACTGGCCACAATCCCCAGAGTATAAAAAAGGTTATGTTTTAAAATAACACCACGATCTTCTTGACTGTTTTTTAGCAAAGAAAAAAGTTTGAGTGAAATAACTGGCAATACACATGGCATAACATTTAAGATTAATCCGCCTAAAAAGGCCAAAAGTAGATACCATCCCAGCGAGGACGGAGTGGTTGTTGGTAGCGAAGAATCATCGATGCTATTTTCTTTGTTGCCACTTGCGGCCTCAATTTCTGCGTCACTGGTGGCGCTGTTGGTGGAAGTGGAGGCATTGGTTTTAATCTCTTCTAAAACAGCAAAAAGAGAGTTAATGCGTTCGTCGGCATTTTGTTCGAAGCTGTTAAACTCTTTTTCCACAATCTCTATTTTTTGAGAAATAGGATTGGTGAAGAGAAATTTTAATTTGTAAGCAGTAGGAAAGTTTCCGTCGGCCGGTAATGGGATTTCTGGGTCCATATATTCTCCATCCCAGTCAAGTGCCAACTTACCATAAATGTTTCCACGGCCATCCTTGTATAGAGATTCATGTTTGAAGGTAAAAGGAGGATGTGGAAAAGGAGTAAGCAGATTGCGTTCTTTAAAGATAGCGCTCTCGTCCACTCCCGTAAGAGTGTAGTAAAGCAACATTCCGCTATCGCGAGAAGAATCAACGGCCAAAGCGATATCAATGGCCAAAGGAAGTTCCGCTATAGTTGGGAGGGCGTTGAAGCGTTCTATAATAATCTCTTCTGCTAAAATGGCCAGCGAGGTCGGTTGGGAGTTGGTTATTTGTCCGTTGCTGTCAAAATAAAGCAGCAAATCTTTTTGGCCCGGAACACAGATACCATTACAGGCCAACCAAGTTCCTTTAACCACAATGGCCTTATTTTTAATTTTTTCCAGGACGCTGGGGCCTATTTTAAAAAAGAAAGAATACGACTTAGCGTAACCATACCCCCACATCTCTCCATCTTGTAAGTAGCGGATTGGTGCCGGCCATGGCATTGCTTCTAATTCGATGGACTCATTTTGCTCAGTGGCAAAAGTAAATTCAAGCGGAGTTCCGGCATCGCCGGGATTTTCCCAGTAGGTATGCCAGCCTTCGGTGTTTTCAATGTTGATGGCCAAGTAGGAGGCACTATCGCTACCAAGTAGATGTGAAGAGACGTAGAAATCCAATGTTTTAATGGTAGATTCTTGTCCCTGTAAGGAGGATGTCCCGGTAAGGCCAGACAGTAATATCAGTGATAAAAAAAAGAAGAGAGGGCCCTTCATAGTAGTTGCTCCTAATTGAAAATTTTGGAAATTTAGCTGCGCACCAATGATGGCCAAAATATAAGAAGATGTTAAGTCTAAAGTGTACTTTTATTCTTGTCTGATACAGTCGGATTAGCATATCATTTTTTCAACGATTTCTTCTGTCCTTTTTTTTATCAGGAGGCCACACAATGAACTACTTTATTTTTTTCTTTATTTTAACTCTTTTTTCTTTTTCTACTTTGGCCAGTGATTGGGCCATTGATCCTCATCTTTATTCTCGCGGAGGCATTACCTTAAAAGATGATTTTTCTAGGAAAGGAGTGGGCGAGAATACTTTTAACTTGGGTGCTTGGTCACAAGAATCAAATGCTTTTGCTGTACCACTTACTGAAGTGACGGTGGAGTTTAAAAAAGGTGATAAGTTTAAATATACTTACGGGATAGATGTTGGCAACAATCTGCGATTTTTAAACACAGATACCACCGCAACCACAGGTTCTACGCCAATGCCCTTGAATGAGAGATTAAACTTTATGGAATTTTTTCACTCCGAAACTACCTCTTTTTGGTTCGGCCAGCGCGCTTATCGCGGCGATGGTGATTTTCTAACGCGAGCTTTTCCTTTTGATGAGCATAATCTGTTCGGCGGTGGTATTCGCAAGGAAAAAGTTGGCCCAGTTAATCTAGAATTTGCCTATGGGATGAAAGAGCGAGGAGATCAATCTCGTCTAATAAATATTTTAATCAATAAAGTAGAATATCCACTCGCAAATGGAAAAATTAAATCGAACATTGAAGTACATCAAGTTAATGATGCAAATACCCAGAATAGATCAACTGCCTACATTGCGGGAGTGCAATTCCAGCGTTGGGGAGATAAAATTGGCGATGGTAACCTCTATAATTTGTTATTGGTGAACTACTCACATGGAAATATCTATAGCGGGGCGATGCGGAGTGCCTTTAACTTAGACGACAAGGATAGCTTGGCCTCTAAATGGGTGTTGCAATGGGCGGGAGATTATAAAACTCCTAAATACGCCGTATATTACACCTTTAATTTTCAAGATCATTTAGGATATGAGACAGACCAAGTGTGGTCATATTTGGACTTGCATTTGCGTCCGGTGTATGTGCTTTGTAAAAATATGACCGCCGGATTGGATTATGAAAAACGTATTGTCACCAAAGAAGATTTTGGAACGGCCAGTATGGATTGGGCAAAAGATCAAGAGGGGAGCCGAATTGCGCTAATGTGGGCCTATGCTATGGAGGATCATCAATATGATTTGCCAACCATTAGTGTCTTTGTTGGAACAATCAGTAAAGAGAAGGAAACACAGTTTTATAAGGGACAGGCCAACTCTAAAACGGAAAATTTTGTACGTTTAAATTATGAAATTGCTTTTTAAGCTAGCGCTTAAATCTTAACAAGGAAAGGTTCATGGGCGAAGTTGCTTTATTGAATGTGGAGAAGAAATTTGGAGAGACACAGGTTGTGCACAACATGTCGCTGGTTGTTCAAGACGGTGAATTTTTAGTTCTAGTGGGGCCCTCGGGGTGTGGTAAATCAACCACGCTACGAATGATTGCAGGCCTTGAAGAACTCTCTGCTGGCAACCTTTTTATTAATAAAAAATTAATGAATGAGGTGGCACCAATAGATCGCGGGGTGGCCATGGTTTTTCAAGATTATGCCCTCTATCCCCACATGACCGTTTTTGAAAATTTGGCCTTCAGCTTGCGCTTGAAGAAGGTAGAAAAAGAGATAATCAAGCAACGAGTGATGGAAGCGGCCACCATGCTTGATCTTACCGAATATCTAAATCGTCGCCCAGCGGCCTTGTCTGGCGGACAACGGCAACGAGTGGCCATGGGACGTGCTATTGTAAAAAAGGCGACAGTCTTTTTATTTGATGAACCACTTTCCAATCTAGATGCCAAACTGCGCTCAAAAATGCGAGTGGAGATAAAAAAATTTCACCTTAAGGCCAAGGCCACGACTGTTTATGTCACTCACGATCAGCTCGAGGCCATGACACTGGCCGATCGGTTGGTGGTAATGCGCGCTGGCCGCATTGAGCAACTGGGAACTCCCATGGATGTTTTTGAAACTCCGCGTACTCTGTTTGTGGCGACGTTTATAGGAAGTCCGGGAATGAATCTCTTTAATTGTGAAGTTCGCAAAAGTGGAAATGATATCCATTTGATAGAAGAGAGTGGTATTTTTAATTTTGTGCTTCCTTCCAGCAAGGGCCAACTAGTTCATGATAAAATGAAAGTTACTATGGGGATTCGGCCGAGCGATGTTTTTATCTCCTCTGAAGATGATGGAATAGATAATGGTTGGAAAATTGCGGGTAAGGTAGAGTTGGTAGAGCCGCTTGGTAAAAATGGTCTACTCACCATGTCTTCGGGAAAGAAAGAGTACATCAGTGAAATTATGGGAAGAAAGATGCCCGCATTAGGACAAGAGGTGACTTTGAGTTTTAATTTACACCACATGCATCTTTTTGATCCAAAAACTGAGATTAATTTGCTGCATACTGGCCAGTAAGATCAGTGACTATCATCGCTGGATTTAAATTATAAAACTTTTTAAAAAAGTTATGAGAAGGTAAATTGAGATGAAACAAATTACACGAATCATTTTTTTCTTTGTCATCCTAGTAAATTTGATGGGAGTTCCCTGTTTTGCAATGGCCCCGCTACTTTATTTTTCGGATTTGGTAAATGGCCCTAAATCGGGATTGGGTGATGGATTGGGAGATGGGGCCATCGTTACGGCCTGGGGCGTAAATTTAGGAAGTGTTCAAAACAGTTCAAAAATCTATTTGAAAGATTCCGCCGGGGCCATTATTGAAATGGCACACACTTATTATTGGAAAAATGCCGATGGGATACTTCCTGGTGGCCCGGCCGATTTGTATACCACTCATAAAATGCAAGAAGTGGCATTTTCCATTCCCTCCGCGGCGGCAGTGGGAGCGGGAAAAATTTATGTTGAGGTTGGTGGTGAAAAATCCAATGAGCTGGATTTTTACGTAAGAAATACTGGAATATTTCGCTTTATAAAAAGTGGTGGAGTTGATTCGGGAATTGGTTCGTGGCAAGCACCTTGGGCCAGTGTGATTTATGCTGTTCGTGGAAATAGTGCAGGAGTTGGCGATGTTATTTATATTGCCACTAGTGCAGAATATAGCGGAAGAATTCAATATGGTGCCTCTGCGCAATTAGATGGCCTGGCAAATAATCACATAGCGTTGGTGACCTATCCCAACGTTCGCTTCGTAGTAAATAGTCCGACTAATTCAGGAATCTCTAATTATTACACACAAAACGATTGGTGGGTATTTTCCAAATTAAAAGTTAAGGCCTACTCGGGAACAATTGGTAGTTCGGCCAATGGCCGAACAGTTGGTTGTGAGTTGACACAACCTGATGGCATAGAAGCAAACGGCCAATCAGGAGCAATTGGATGCACGGCCGGAGAATATAACGCTAGAGGAACAAATAGTGCTAATAATTTAAAAATTCTTGGCAATTATATTCACCATTATGGTGGCCAATCTACTTCTAATAAGGAACATGCTACCTATTTCAGTTTGCGTAATAATTTTTCAGCAGTAGCACCGGAGGTGGGCTGGAATAGATTAAGTGATAACGGGGCCAGATTTGGTATTCACATATATGATGAAAATGAGTGCGGAGAATTTTTAGGAGTATTTAAGGTTCATGATAACTATATTGAAAATCAAGTTGGGGCGGGAATTAATATTGGTACGCAAAATTGTTCTTCTAATGTTCTAGGATTTAGAGGCAGCATAGCAGTATATAACAACATCATTGCCTCAGCAGGGAAGTATTCGCCAGTTGCTAGTACGGGACATGCTATTATGCTCTATGGCCAACGAAATTATATGCAGGTAAAAATTTATAATAATACGATATATGGATACGGGCATAGCAGTAATTCTACCAATGATGCCATGGTTATTTGGTATGAACCAGGAAGCATTAATAACTTTGATGGAACGGTAGAGCTAATTAATAATATTTTTGTGGATACCGCAGGATATCGCTATACTGCGCTTACAAAAGAGAGAGCACCAGATATCTATAACAATAATTTGTGGTTTAGTACTACGAACCCTTCTGCATTGCTTCCGGCCTGGGATGTTGGTGCACTGAGTGCTGATCCGTTGTTTGTTAATGCCTCGGCCGCAGACTTTCATTTGCAGCGAACTGGGCCGGCAATAGATAGTGGCAGCAGCGTGCCGCAAACTTTGGTATCTAGAGATTTTTTCGGAGTATTAAGAATTGGAAGTATGGATCTTGGTGCTACGGAATTTGATACTACTATTTTGCCGCCTGTCATTAAAAATGTCTTATTGTATTGAGGCCGTAAATTTTTTGGATGCTGCCAAGATTTTATAGATCGGATTGATTAGAACGTAATCGGAGATTTTGATCAGTATGGCCGGTGGACAAGCGGAAGAAATTTTAATTAAGAATGCTCAAATACTAGAGGTATCTTCTTCTTTAGAATCTATTGTTCTTGTAGATTTAATAATCAAAGATCATTTCATTGCTAATATTTTTAAAGGAAAAGAACGCCGGAATCGTTACGAACAGATTACTCCCCAGGCCAAAATTATTGATGCTTCTAATTTACTTTTGGCCGCAGGATTTATTGATATGCATGTTCACTTACGTGAGCCAGGATTTGAGGCGAAGGAGACTATAGCATCTGGTACGAAGGCCGCGGCGCGAGGTGGGTTTACTACTATTGCGGCCATGCCTAATACTCGTCCGGTGATAGATAGTGTGGAGATGGTATCATGGATACAAAAACGCGCGCAGGAAGTGGGAGTGGTGCGTGTACTTCCCATTCCGGCCATGACGATTGGGTCGGCGGGAGAAGAGGTGGGGGATTTTGCAGCGTATCTCGCAGCGGGAGTTGTGGGAGTAACTGATGATGGAAGGGGCGTAGAAAAAAAATCAGTGATGGAGAGCATTTTCAAAAAGGCCCAAGAGTGTGGATTGATCATTATGCAACACTCGGAGATGCACCAACTATCGGCCGGTGGAGTGGTTAACCAGGGGAAGGCCGCGGAGCGTTTTAAATTACCGGTGCAAGGAAATGAGGCGGAATATAAAATGGTAGAGCGAGATGCTGATTTGGCAGAAAAATATGGAGTGCATCTACATATCCAACATATAAGTACCAAAGAGAGTGTAGAGATTGTTCGTCAATATAAAAAACGGGGAGTGAAGATTTCCGCAGAGGTTACACCTCATCATTTAACGCTAACGGATGCCGATATTGTAAGTGATGATGCCAACTATAAGATGAATCCGCCCCTGCGGACAGAAGAAGATCGGCAAGCGTTAATTGTTGGCCTTTTAGATGGTACTATCGATTGTATTGCTACCGATCATGCTCCACACACGGCCTTGGAAAAATCTCAAGGACTTTTAAAATCACCGTTTGGAATTATTGGATTGGAAAGTGCTTTTCCTCTGTTGTACACAGAATTAGTATTAAAGCAAAAGGTGCTGTCGTTATCAATGCTACTGCATAAAATGTCTACTCAGGTTGCAGAAACATTTTCTCTTTCGCAATTAGGGCGGATCTCTTTAGGAGCACCAGCAGATTTGGTGCTGATAAATTTAGATAGAGAATTTACTTTTGATAAATCACAATTATCATCTTTGTCATCCAATACTCCCTATTTGGGCAGTTATTTTTTTGGAAAAATTATGATGACAATCGCCAACGGTGGAATTGTTTGGGAGAGGAGAGATTCCGATGTTAACAACTTCATTGCATAGACAAGTAGGTCAAAAAATCATAGTGGCCTTAGATTTTTCTAGTGAAAAGGAGGCCATGCATTTTTTAGATAAATTTGATCCCAGTGGGCCATTATGTTTTGTTAAAGTAGGAATGGAATTATTTTATAGTGCCGGGCCGTCCATTATTTCCCAAATTCGTCAGAGAAACCTAGAGATTTTTTTAGATCTTAAATTGCATGATATCCCCAATACCGTGGAGCGAGCGGTGGCGGTATTGGCGCAGCTAGATGTTTCTATTATTAATGTGCACTCCTTAGGTGGAAGGCCAATGATGTTAGGTGCCAGGAGAGCATTGAAGGAAGCAAAAGAGAAAAATAAAAAGCTTCGCTTAATTGGGGTCACGCATTTAACTAGCACTTCGTCTGAAATCTTGCGGCAAGATTTAAATATTCAGTCTGAGATACAAAGTGATGTGGTGCGTTTGGCAGGATTGGTAAAAGATGCAGGATTAGATGGGGTAGTTTGCTCTTCTTTGGAAGTGAGCAAACTACGGGCAAAATTTGGCCAGGATTTTTTACTGGTTACTCCTGGAGTGCGTTTGGATGTTGATAAAAGTGGTGATCAGAAGCGGGTGGCCACTCCTGCCGAGGCCATTAAATGGGGAGCTGATTATTTAGTTGTTGGCCGAGAAGTTACTACTGCTCATGATCCGGTAGCGATGTTTGAAAAAATATTGATGAGTATTAAGTGAAGTTGGTCGTTAGGAGGTTTTGTGTCAGAAAGTAAATCGTTAGAAAAGTTCTTATTAGAAATTGGTGCCTTCGTTTTTTCTCCAGATAAACCATTCACCTGGGCATCTGGCATAATTTCTCCGGTTTATTGCGATAATCGCTTAACCCTTTCTTATCCTCCAATTCGTACGTTTATCAAGGAGGCGTTTGTCTCTTTGATAAAAGATAAATTGAGTGATGTTGATGCGATCGCCGGTGTAGCAACGGCCGGAATTCCCTATGCTTCCCTTCTTGCTGATCAGATGAATTTGCCACTGCTTTATGTAAGGCCGGCGGCAAAAGATCATGGGAAAAAAAATAAAGTTGAAGGGAGAGTTGAAAGCAAACATAAAATAGTAGTAGTTGAGGATCTTCTTTCAACAGGCCAGAGTTCTTTGGCGGCGGCGGAAGAATTGCGTGCTCTTGGATGTGAGGTGATGGGAGTGGTGGCCATTTTCTCTTATAATATGTCCAAAATGAAGGCCAAGTTTGAGGAGGCACATTTAAGATATTTTACTTTGACAGACTATGATCGATTATCGGAGATGGCGGTAAAATTAAATTATCTTCCGGCCAAAGACTTAGAGGGAATAATGGAATGGAGGGATCGACAATAAATGATTGCGTCCAATTTTTATGAATTATTTAGAAAAGCAGCTTTTCACTTTGATCCAGAGTTAGTGCACAATGCAGCGCTTTTTTTTCTCGCTAATTTTCCGCAGACAATGGCGCAATTGTTTGGCAGGGCCATCGATGATCCACAGTTTATCACTCAATCTGCTGATGGAAAGTTAAATTGGAGATTTCCTATTGGCGTGGCCGCGGGATTAGATAAAGATGCAGTGGCATTAGACTATTTTGATGCCATTGGATTTGGTGCTGTTGAAGTGGGAACGGTTACTCCGCTGCCGCAAGTAGGAAATGATCGTCCACGCATTTTTCGTCATCCAGGGGAGCAGAGTTTGCGTAATTCGATGGGTTTTCCCAGCGAAGGAATGGAGGCTGTTTATCAAAGAGTGGCCAAATATAACGGCCGAGCAGCATTAGGGGTTAATATTGGAAAAAATAAAAATACTCCTATTCCCGAAGCGTTTAACGATTATTTGTTGTTATATAAAAAATTTGCACCAGTTGCGGATTATATAGTGGTAAATCTTTCTTCCCCAAATACACAAGGCCTTCGCAAACTGCAAAGCGGTGAGTATTTAGATAATTTATTAAAAAGCTTGGCCGGGCATAAGGATAGAGAGAAAACGCCGATTTTTATAAAAATTTCGCCGGATCTTTCTTTGGAAGAAGTCGATCATATTGCGCAAAGAGTTCTCGATTTTGCACTAGAGGGAATTATTGCTACGAACACCACAATAGATCATTCATATAAAATAGGTGGAATGTCTGGAAAATATCTTTATGAAAAATCTAAAATAATTCGTCATCATTTACTGGCAAAATATGGAGGAGAATCGAAAATGGCCATTATTGGCGCAGGAGGCTTTTCTTCCTTTGCAGATTGCGTGGAATTTTGGAAGGAGGGTGGGAAATTTATCCAGCTATATACCTCGTTTATCTATCAGGGGCCACCGTTAATTGCCGCCATTGCTAAAGAGTTAAGGGGCCTTAAATTTGGTAACTAGTTTTTTAGAAAGCTCTTTAAATTTATCTAACAGCTGTTTTACTGTTTCTTGAAAAGAGGCAACTGCTTTCTTGATTATCAACTGCATCTTTGCTACCCGAGGATCTATTTGCCACTGCGGCTTGGGATAGTTGGGTGGCAAAATAGGGGTAATTCCCTTGCCAGTTGTTAATAGTGTTATTGCCCAATTATATAAATCTTCGGTCCAGATAGGTTTCGGTCTAGTTATTTCAAATCTATTTTGCTCTAGGCGTCGAGTCACGGCCCTCATATATTGGGCAAATTCTTTACTGATGTTAGTAAATTGAATTCCATATCCATTCGCCTGATCTTTTCGATGATAGACGATTTTGGCCTTGGAGGTAATATGCAAATCGAGGATGTTGATGCTAACTTTGATGGGAGCATCCATTTTCAATTCTTGATTCGAGAGTACAAAAAGGCCTCCTTCGGCAATGTTGCTTAGCTGGGCCTCTACTCGTTTATTACTTTCTTCACATTCAATCATGACGCTTCCCGTGCACTTAAAGCGTGGCCTGGTCTCCCACCAGCGAAGTCTAGGATCAATATAGGCAGCACGCACGTTAGGCAATAGGATGTAGGAGACAAAGAAAATATTAATTGTCATGGGAACCAAAATATAAGTGAGGGAGTAAACTCCTGGAAGTGTAGCATAATTATAAATTATGCGAATGGATACCCAAACCATTACCGCCAAAAAAACAGGATAACTCCAATTTTTTACCTTATAAATTGCGATACCAGCAATTACTCCCGGAACCACCATATGAATTACGGATATGATGGAAGATAAACTGGAGAAACTTGCCACTATATAGGGGAGAAAATTAATTTCATCTGAGACGTTAGTGTAGCCGGTTACAAAATTAAAAAATGGAGTTACAAAGTAGATACATGCCAAAAGGACGATTGGCCAAGGCCTAGTATTCATAAAAAATTTCCTCACTTTTTTTTAAACAATATAGTTCGATAACAAAAGTATGAATCAAGGCAAAAAAAAATACAATAGGGATGATTATTATGGCCAGGCACATCTATCATGCGGCTTGTGCTATTATTGCAAGTCAATTACGGGAGGTAGTGCCATAATTGACTCAACTTCTTCCCATAAAATTCTTTCTTCCTCTGTGATGCTGGCCAGTTCGCGAATTTCTAAGCTTTCTTCAATGGCCGCCCGCTCCTCTTTTGATCTGCTTATTAATCCCATTATTTCGTGTGGACTGTGAGATCGATAATTGGCCCAACTTTTTTCGCTAAATATGCTTGTTTCATCATTAGTGACAACAGAATCGTCTGCTTTAACAGAGGCAAAAAAAGCGAGAAGTAGTAAGGAAATTACAATTTTTCCAATTTTTATGGCCATAAAATACCCCACTTATTATAGCGGCCAAATTGCCGCCTTTTTCATGTAAAGTTATCGGAGTTTATTTTCTCAGGCCTAAATTTATAATGGGGGGATAATCTTGACTGTTTTTATTTTTTTACTAGTTTCCGAAGCTCTTCTAGTGAAGGATAGTCAATCTGAGTAAGGCCTTGTGCCTTCATAAAAGTGACTAAGCGAAAATCAGCATTGGGATTAAAAAGAATATCAATGACTTCGTCGGGAGAGAAAGAATAGCGGCCGAAGATATATCGGCTTTGCCAAGGAGCATAGGTATAACTGTAGTAGATAATTTCAGAGCAAATTAGTTTGTCTGAATTTTGAGAGGAAAAAAGGAAATCGTAGCTTTTATTAAATTGTGCGAAGGCGTCTTGGTAGACTTGAAAAACACGGCCTGAATCATTAAGTAAACTTTGATCACGGACTTGCACATATTCATCAACATCAAAGTAGCTATCAAAGTCATTTAATCTTGTTCCGGTCAAAACAACTTCCAAAATATTCTTGCCCTGTTCAATCTCTTTTTGATAGGGGCGAATTGCAGGGTGGTTCCACATACCTATTTCTTCTAACTGTTTACGTGTTCCCACCCATATTGCCGCATGGCCAAAATAACTAGGAAGAAATAGGTCTGTAAAGACGTAGCGAGTTTTATCTACCAGTAGATCAAGTGGGCGCAGACTGTTTTTTACTTTTTGCTTAATATTTTCGTTGGTGTAAAGATATCCATGTCGCCATCTAATTTTGCTGGCATGCTCACCATACATACGACTTAGTTTTTCTAAAATCCTACTAGCTAAATTGTACCAGGTATCGCTTATTTTTGTGTGCGAAACTTTTTTTCGGAGTGTTTCAAAATATCTTGTACGATATTTTTCCTCAAACCAATCGCTCGTTTGCTGATAAATTTTGCTTAATTCATCATCAGCACTATTTGATAAAATGATGTGTCTGCTGGCATTGTTAATAGTGAAAATTTGAGAGTGAGTGGCCTCAATGTTGCTTGGTACAAGGAGGTGGGCCATAAGATTAGTTATATCTTGGCCGAAATTATTTTGTGAAATATTTGAACAGATATGGCGAAGAAAAGCGTTTTCTTCTAGAACTAGGTAAGTTGCCTGAAGCGTTTGAGTGACAATCAAATAAAGAACAATATTGATTTTAGCAAAGGGAATTGCCGTGGCCTCAGGATTAGAAAAACGTTTTTGAGAAAGCAGTGCTAGGTCATTAATGGCAGTAAAATATGCCAATAACATCTTTTCTAAATTTTTTACCTCTTTGCCAGAAAGGGGAGAGTCTTTGTCGTGAGTCTGCGAAAAGTTGTAAAGGAAGGCATTTATCTCGTGGGCCATCTTAGTGGACTGGTTTATTTGAGTAATGTTATCAGCAGTCAAAGTGTCTGATTGGATAAAAGATGCTTGAATATTCCAGTTGATTAGAAAAGAGATTGCGAAAACTAAAATGAAAGATGATATTTTTTTGTTATGCATAGGAGATGATCCTACTTCCGATAATTTTGATATGACAATCGATGTCAGATTTTTTTAGGTTTTTATCCAAGCATATCAGTCAATCATCAGTCTTTAGGCAGCAAATTTATCCTCTATGTTGCGAATTATAGATGGCCAGATAGACTAGCAGAAGATCCGATAATTTTATTTTAATAGGGGGCATCTATGCTGGATTCGTTAATTCAACTCTTTCCGGAAAATTGGCAACTGCTTGCGCAGATTATTTTCTCACCAATTGCTTGGTTTTTATGGACACTGGAAGCTGGAGGCCAGGAGTTTGCTTTAAAGATAATTTTTTTGGCACTTCCTTCTTTGTTTATTTGCGTGGGAACTATTGCCACTATAGTGGCATTAGTGACAATAATTTTTAGGCCTAATCGGACATATTTTATTGCCACAGTATTGATTACTTGGTGGGATGGAGGGAAAAGTATACTGCTTTTTTGGGCGGGAATTTTCCGTTTTATTTTTCTATCCGTTGGTTGGATTTTTGGAGCAATTAGACTGGTTGTAATGGGGGCCTTCCAGACGATCAAGGATATAGTTTTTTCACCAATTACAATTTTGCTTAAGATGGCAAAAGGTTATTCTACTCCCGGACTTCCCTGGATTGCGGTGCTAATAACTTTCTTTTGGATCGTATGTGAAGCATTAACCTTCTCTTACATTTTAACTCCCATGGCCATGGAGATAATTGGTGGCCTAACAAATACGGAAATCAATCCCGCTACCGCGATGGCCGGATTGATGATTTTTCTATTCATGCTTATTGGAGGAAGTTTCGCTTGTATGCATGGACTGGTTGAGGCCATAGACAAGAGGCAACCAGTTACCATTATCAAAATGTTGTTCATTGAACTTATGGTTATGTTTATTGAAGTTTTATTTTTCTATCGCGAATTTGTGGAATCGCTTGCTCCGTGGTTTGCTCAAATTACCAATGAGACTGTACTCATTGGCCCTGGCCTAGTTATCACGATTTCTGCTATGGCGTGGTTTGGAATTCGTGCTGGCACTTGGTTTTTCTTCGCTAAGTATGGAACGCCTACACTTCTTATGATAATTTCGCGCGAGGGCATGGAAGACGAAAAAGGCGGATCTAAGAAAAGTGTCACTGTAGTCGGGGCCCCTCTTAATTGGATTAAACAGTTGATTGGACAGTTGCAAGATGAGATCAATTGGTTTTCAACAAAGGGAACCGAGATTACAGGTGCTTTTGTTTTACCTCCGGTGCAAGTGTTAGCTGTTATGACTAATTTTTTTATGATTATTTTAACTGGAAAGAATCTCTTTGTTTTACCCATAAAAACCTTAGAAGACTTGAAAGATACAAAGCAAATGCTGGCACAGATATCTGGGGAAGAGGAGAAAAAACAATGATACGGATAATTGCGCTACTATCAATTTCACTATTAATGTTTGGCTGCAAACTAGATTTGTCCAGCGCAAAAAAAACTACGGCCAAAAACACTATCTTTATTGGTATTGATGTAAGCGGTTCTTTTACCACTACAGATAGTTTTAAAAATGGCGTGAAGTTTCTTTCCTATTACCTGTATGGCCATTTACGGGGAGAAGAGGGGCTTTCTCGTCCAACAGATTTATATGTTGGTGGGATTGGAGGAGATCAAAAAGAAGAACCTCAATCTTTTTTTCCTATTCACGACTTTGATGGATTGTCTCCTCTCGAAATCGAAGAAAAATTAACCAAAGAATTTTCTGGGCAGACCGATAATTTAACAGACTTCAATACCTTCTTTTTAAGAATCAAGTCTATCGTTAAGCAAAAAAATTTAGTATTAGCGCCGATCTCAATTATCATGCTCACAGATGGAGTTCCAGAAATTCCTAAGGGCCAAGGCAAGGATGTTAAGGTAGTAAAACAGGCCTACTCTAAGATAGATATTTCGCCACTTGAATATTTAACTAGAAATATTAGCATTCGCATTTTGTATGCTAGTCCTAAAGTGGGAAATAATTGGCAAAGCTATGTACCAACCAGCAGAATAAAGGTTTGGACTGTGGAGCCAGCGGTTATGTTTGGTTGGGAAGACCAGCTGCGCAGGAATGGAATGAGTGGTCTGTGGAGTTGGGTCAAAGATAATATTGATTTAAGAATTAAATCACGAGGCATTTAATTGAACGGTAAAAAAATTTATATAACCAGGAGTAGTCATGCTAATTAAATTTTTATTTAAGGCCTTTTTTTTATTATTAATTTTTCCTTTTGGGTCCATGGCCGCCATCTCGCTTGCGGAACGTTTGGTTACGTTAAATACGGCCATAAACTATGACGAAGTTTATAATAAAGCGTTAGAGGAAATGCAAAATCTTCCAACTAAAGAAAAAGAAAAACTATCAAAAGAACTAAGTGCAATTTTGCTTAACGATAGCAATTCTGAACGGCGAGCAAATGCAGCAATGGCAATTGGAGATATGTGCAGTGAAGTGAAAAGCAATGCGCAATATTTAGTGAAGTCTGCTAAGGATAAAGAAAAATTCGTTCGCCAAGGAACAGTATCGGCATTGAAAAAATGTGGCAAATCGCCTGAAGTGATTACGGCCATAAAGTCTTTGAATAAAGATCCTGATGAGACAGTTAGGGTAATGGTCGAGATGGCACTAGAGGAATTAAAGTAATACCAATTATGTAAAATAAAAGTGGGCCAAATGTACTAAGTTTGCTAAATTTTTCGGATGGAAAATTTAAAAGATTTAGTAAAAAAAATTCAAG
>MEQL01000041.1 GCA_001770205.1 Bdellovibrionales bacterium RIFOXYD12_FULL_39_22 | reverse complement strand
AAGCTAGTTTTATGCCAATCCATGTAAAAATCACATGGTTGAGAAAAGTTTTTATCTCCAACTTCAGACTGCAATGTTCCCTGACATAGGGGGTATGCCCAGATTCCTGCAGATATATTTTTTTTATCATTTTTTGAATTATTCATAAACATTATTCTCCGTGCATTTTTTTTATCATTTTTCGGAGGTGTAACATTGTACCGACTCCACTGGGAACGGAAAATGTGGAACATATTGGTCAATTTGGAGTTGGCCCAAGTGACCATTTAGCACTTCTACAATAAGTTCGGTGGGGGTGTAATTATAAAACGTATACTTGTAAATCTCATGCCTTCCTTCTAGATCAGAGTAGGTCGAATAGTTGATAGCTTTATGGTTTAGATCACGATTAGGTATCTCCAATGTTATGCTGTTAGAAATTTCTCCATCAGAGAGTGAAATCATTTTGTCTTTATAGTAAGTGACGCTACAATCATCAAATTGAACGGACTCGATCTGATCAAAAGTCTGTATCATTTGTGAGTACACCACTTCTTGATCGTCGGCAAAAGCAGAAGTAATTCCAATAAGTATCAAACTAATTAATAAAAAATTTCGCATTAAAAACCTCCTTAAGGTTTGGTTATAATGCAAAATTATCAGCCCTCCCAGATCATGTCTTGGCGTTTTTTGATCTTTTACAATTTATATTTGCCTGGAGAGAGGGCCGTGATTTTTTGAAACTGCTTATAAAAGCGCGATAGATCATTGAAACCGACATCAAAAGCAGTTTCTAAAATGTTTGCGCCATTAACCAGAAGATTTATCGCCGAGTTAATTCGGACACGTGATCTATACTCGATAGGTGTGAGTCCAAAATCTCGACGGAATGTTCGGCTAAGAACCTCAGGACTAGTATTCAGTCGATGTGCCACCATTCCTAAAGAAATTGAAGCAAGTAGGGATGAATCAATCAGCTTTTTTGCAGCAAGGCCAAGTGCCGATGGTTTTGAACATCGAGTTACGGAAATGACTTTAGCATTTTTTAATAATTCGGGTTTAAATCCACTCTCCACAACGGCTTTTAATTTTACACCAGTCGCAACAAGAGGATGCGAGGCCAACCCAGGCAGCGGTGAAGAATACCCAAATGTAAATGACATGCCGGGACTGATCAAAAACTGCACTACGGAAAATGATGGAATGAATAGTAAAAATTCTCGATCAGAAACAACAACCAGAGAATCATCAACGTAAAACTGATAGTGGCAATTTTGTAACAGCACTTTCGTTAAAATCCAGTTGTCAGTTGTTATAATAGTTGCCAAAAACTCATTTTTCACTTCTATGGCCTGCACCATACTATAAAGATCGGTGGTAATCTGCTTCAGATTTCTTTTGAAAATGACATCTTTTTTTTTAAATGTTAAATATCTCACTTGGTTTGTTTTCTCATTCTCTGATCAATTCTCCCGAAATTCCTTTACTGGCCTTAAGATAAAGTTCTTGCTCATTTTCACTATAGTCATTCAAATGTCTAATGCGAGAGCAAGTTTCACAATAATCAATAATATATTGTTCAGGAATATAACCATATCCATGATCACCCCACTCTTCACCCCAAGAATTTCTGAAAATGAATTCTTTCTTCTCGCTGTCAAACCCAACCAAAGTAATTACATGTCCGCCACAATTTTTTAAATCGGCCTCAGTTGGCATTCTAATTATGCCAGTAACTTTATCAACAGCGTCATAACACCATTTAATATTAATTAGCGCCGGCCTTTTTTGAGCGAGAATGAAATTGCCTATTTCTTCGCGTGAAATATACTGAATTTTGAGCTTATAAGGCAGTAGTGGGATATTTTCTGGTGGTTCAAAAGTGAAGCATTCGTTAACGTAACTATCTTCTGCTTTTATACAAAGTGGATCATTGCTCTGGAATCGATTTTGATAATGATATGGAAAATCTAACTCTGAGACACTTCCATAAGTATATCCTTCCATCGCTAGATAACCAGCTAAAGCATCAACACCTTTATACGTTTCCAGCAATGGGTTTATTAGTGTGTACTTTTTTGCTACCCAATAATTATATTCTTCAGAAAGATTAATGTATCGTCCCTCATATTGCTGTACCAAGAATTCCATTATTGATGTTGCCGCAAAAACGCTGCATGTTCCTCTGTTCCCTTGGCCCTTTATATTGGGCATTTGCTCCCGTAGATTGACAACGTTTGCTTCACTGGAATTTGATGATAATATAAACAACAATAATGGTAGAGAAAATATAACAAAAAGGCGCATTAAAAACCTCCAAACTATTTGTGATATATTTTGAACCTTAAAGTGATAGAAAGCAATGGCGTTGAACACGTTGGGCTTCACGGTTCGCTTTTTGAGAGTGATTTTTATACTAAATCGCGGACACCAAACGGACACCATCTGGACACCAAGACGGGAAATAGATTGAAATTTTCTGAAATATTCGACTTAAGTAACATGTTGATAAAATGAGATTACAGGTGTTTGTAATCTCTGATAAAAAAATTTTTTGGTAATTTTAGGGGTGCGAAAATGGTCGGGCCGACTGGATTCGAACCAGCGACCACACGCCCCCCAGACGTGTGCGCTACCAGACTGCGCTACGGCCCGACATGATGAAATGTTTTGGAAAATAGTACTAGCGTGACTTTGATTTGTCACGCCAATATCTACACATCGCTATCTGCTGATTGTCACTTTTAAAAATGAATATGTGGGAGAACCTGTAGGCAAATCATATCGATGATGGTGGGGATAAAGGCACCTAAAAATAATTTACCCGGATGAATACCTTCTTTTCCAAAAGAACCTTTTAAAATTCCATAACCAGCGGGATTAGGCGCATTAGCAATAACAGTCAATCCCCCTCCGGCCACTGCCCCTGCGACTAGATTAAACTTGGCACTATCAGTTAATTCAACCAATGAGCCCAAGTAGGTTAATGCCGCATTGTCTGTTATTGCGGTAAGGGCCGTCGCTCCCAAAAACAGGACAAAATCTCCCATTTGAGTTAAAACTATCTGCAGCCACCACGATTGCATCGATCCCAGCGTCACTAACCCACCTAGAAAAAATCCAACCATCAGAGAGTCCCTAATTTTCATCTTGTCTTGATATTCACTAGTGATTTTTGTAAACCCAAGAAAAAATAAAAAGAGTCCTAAGAAAAAAGACATATAGTGCACGGTATAAACGACCATAACTAAAAAGAGAACATGTACTAAAATTATCCACCAAGTTGGAGTCATCTGTCCACTATCGGCCTTTTTAGAAATAAACTCTCCGGCCAACTCTTTTCTAAAGGCGATAGCAGTTAACACCGTTGTCACCATTACTGACACTGCCGCTTTATAGCCAAAGTTACCAAACATATGCGCCATGCCCCAGTGCCACTTTCCGGCCACCATTAACACTGGCGGGGCGGCAAAGTGACTAAGTGTTCCACCAATAGAGACGTTTACAAAGAGCGCGCCAATGGTGGCATACTTAAATTTGCTAGACATATTTTTTTCATAAAAATTTTCTAACAGAATTAATGCGGTAACCGTCATGGCCGCTGGCTCAGTTATAAAGGAACCAAGTAACGGGCCCAATATAAGAGTGGAAATATAAAATGCCATGCGAGGAGGAACCGGCAATATTTTTGCCACAAAAAAGATGGCCCTACCGGCCAAAAATATAATTGGCCGCGTTCCGGCCATACACATAATCACAAATACAAAGGCCGGCTCAGTGTAATTTTGGGAATTGATGTAATGAACAGCACCGCCGATGAGATTATGTGCTTCATCGGTAACCATAAATCCTTCATAGAAAGTATAAAAACCTAAAAAAACCACTGCCCACATGCCAAAAACTGCCTCGACCTCTCCAAGGAAATGGAAAATGTTTTCCATTATTGATCCCTCAGGATATTTGTGGGCCAATTTTTGAAAATAATTAACCACAAAGGTATGTAATACTGCAATAGCAAACAATGTTGTTCCAATGATCTGTAATGGTGTTGGATCCATCCTTAACCTCTCAAGATAAAATTGATAAAATTAATAATAAACAACTAGAATAGATTCTACTCTAAACGCTTAAGAATACAATTTGAAAATTTCAAGAGTGCCGCTATAAACTAGCCGTCATTACCAATAGAAGAAACCGGGCAAGCATCCATCTGCTCTTGGCATGCTTGAATATCGGCAGCACTCTCCGGCTGCTTATGAACGTAAGCGTTCCCATCACCATCTTCTGCAAAAAAATCTGGTGCATTTGAGTAGCAAACATTACATGCAATACATCCTTCACCTCCATCATCATCTGGGGAAGTACAAAACCAGCTCCCCTCAACATTTTTTGCATTTTTTGCTTTTGGATTGGCCATAAAATCTCCTTGCGTTGGTTAAAACTAAGTCCAAACATAGTAATTTCTAATTTGCTATAATGCAATTATTCTGAGAAAATTCAATAGAATATTTAAAATCTACTCATAGATAATTTCGATCATATTCGATCGCTAACAAACGGACATTGCATGCAAGAAAAATCAATGGAAAAAGCGGTGGCCTGGGCCAACAACAAATTTTTTGATGATAATTCTCGAAAAGAGATTCAGAAGCTAATTGAGGAAAAAAACAGCAAGGAAATTATAGATCGTTTTTATCGGGATCTAGAGTTTGGAACCGGAGGAATCAGAGGTATAATTGGCCAGGGAATAAATCGCATTAACAAATATACCATAATGAAGGCAACTCAGGCCCTTGCCATAGAACTAAAAAGATCTTTTAAAGGAAAAATTGCAGTGTCCATTGGATTTGATTCGCGCCATTTTTCTACAGAATTTTCTAAAATCACCGCATCGGTGCTAGCAGCAAACGATATTCATGCCTACCTTTTTAAAAACTTAAATCCAGTCTGCCTCCTATCCTACTCCGTTCGATACCATAAAGCACAAGCAGGAGTAATGATCACGGCCAGTCATAATCCCCCAGAGTATAACGGCTATAAAGTTTACTGGAACGATGGCCGTCAGGTAACTCCACCCAATGATGAAAATATTATCAAATGGTACAACGATATTTCTGATTTTTCTGCCATCAAACTTATGGATTTTTCGGCCGCCGAAAAAAAAGGATATATCCACTGGGTAGAAGAAGATGTCGTAGAAAAATATCTAGAATTTATTAAAACGAAGGCCATCAATCCTAAAATGTGCAAAGAACAAGGAAGTAAACTCAAGTTTATCTACACTCCTCTACATGGCACGGGCCTAGTTCCCTGCACTGCTGCCCTAAAAAATTTAGGACTAACTAACTTTTTAGTAGTAGAAGCACAAGCAAAACCCGATGGACGCTTTCCTACCGTAAAATCCCCCAATCCCGAAAATGCTGAGGCCTTGGCCTTGGCAGTAGAACTTATGAGAAAGTCGGGCGGAGAAATTGCCTTTGGAACTGATCCCGACGCTGATCGCGTAGGTGTAGCGTTGCTACACAAAAATGAAGTTCACTATCTCAGTGGTAATCAGATTGGATCTCTCATGTTGCATTATATTGTCTCAAATCTAGCAGAGAGATCTGAACTTCCCACAAAACCATATTGTGTTAAAACTATTGTTACAACCAATCTGCAGACAAAAATAGCTGAGCACTATAAAGTAAAAATTGAAAACACCTTGACTGGCTTCAAGTGGATTTGTGGTGTTGTGGGAGAAATCGAAAATAAAAAAGATGGCAGTAATTTTATTTTCGGCACCGAAGAATCTTTTGGTTATCTAAATCATGATCAAGTACGTGACAAAGATGGAGTTGCCCCGGTGGCATTGCTGGCAGAGATGGCGCTGTTTTACAAGTTAAAAGGGATGACCCTTATCGATGCGCTAGACTCTCTTTATGAAAAATTTGGTTTTCATGACGAAACCCTTTTAAATTTAAATTATCTTGGAGCAGAAGGTGCCGCAAAAATTGTTCGCATCATGGATCACTTCCGCGCCTTTGAACTTGACTCCCTAAGTGGAGAAAAAATTATTGAAACAGAAGATTATCAAAGTAGCAAAATAAAAAATCTAAAGAGTGGAAAAGTTACAACTATTAATTTACCACAAAGTAACGTTCTAGGTTTTGTCTTTGAAAATGGATCCAAACTCTACCTTCGGCCCTCAGGAACAGAGCCAAAAATAAAATTCTATCTATTACTCGCAGAAAAAAGCGGTAGCTTACAAGAAAATAAAATTAAGGCAAAAGAGAAATCTAAAAACATGATGAGTTTCATCAAAACTGAATGCGAAAAAATTTAAAATTAAAAATTAAAAATTTAAATTTGAAGTTTTAAAAATTTGTCGGACAAAATGAAAATGAATAAAAACAAAAGCAATGAATTAGCAGTCATTTTAGTCAGTGGCGGGATGGATTCACTGGTGACGGCCGCTATTGCTCACCAACTACATCACCGCCTGGCATTCTTGCATTTAAACTATGGCCAAAAGACGGAAAAAAAAGAGCTACAATCTTTTCATAAAATTGCTGATTTTTATAATGTCCCAACAGAGTTTCGAGAAGTAATTGATGTCTCTTTCTTGCGCCAAATTGGAGGTAGTTCACTTACTGATGATAAAATAGCCGTAAAAGAGTATAAGGGAGAATCAAAAGAAATCCCTGATAGCTATGTCCCTTTTCGCAACACTCATATTATTGCCATGGCCGTCTCCTGGAGTGAAATAATTGGCGCGACTAAAATATATATCGGGGCCGTATATGAAGACTCTTCTGGTTATCCTGATTGTCGTCCATCTTACTACCAAGCATACAATCAACTCATTCGCGAAGGTACCAAAGCGCAAAATATTGAGATCATCACTCCAGTAATTTATATGAAAAAAGAAGAGATTGTAAAAAAAGCAGTGGAACTAAAAGCTCCACTGCATGCTAGTTGGTCTTGTTATGCTAATGAAGATGAGGCGTGTGGAATTTGTGACTCCTGTGCGCTTCGCCTCCGCGGTTTTGCCAGGGCGCATCTTGAAGATCCCATTCCATACAAGCAGCGCCCAAATTACACATAGCTAACCTTTTTTAACGGCCTGTGCGGCCGCTAATCGAGCAATCGGCACACGAAAAGGTGAGCAGCTAACATAGTTCAATCCTAGATTATGGCAAAATTCGATTGAACGAGGCTCTCCTCCATGTTCGCCGCAAATTCCCATTTTCATATCTTTCTTAACCTTGCGGCCCTTCTCTGCGGCCATTTTCATGAACCCACCTACTCCCTCCTGATCAATGGTAATAAAGGGGTCATCTTTTAAAACACCATTTTCCAGATAGAAGGAAAGAAATTTCCCCGCATCATCACGAGATAGGCCATGGACTGTTTGCGTCAGATCATTAGTTCCAAATGAATAAAAATCTGCAAACTTGGCAATCTCATCAGCAACCATGCAAGCGCGAGGAAGCTCAATCATTGTTCCAACAGTGTAAGCAACTTTTTTCTTATACTTCTTTTGCACCTGTTCAGCGATAGCAATAACCAACTCTCTCATGCGTGCTAATTCATTAGCATTCCCCACCAAAGGAATCATGATCTCGGGAATAACTTTTACCTTTTTAACGGCCAGTTCACATGCGGCCTCCATAATTGCCTGAACCTGCATCTCATACATTTCTGGATAGGTTACTCCCAAACGACATCCTCTATGGCCAAGCATCGGATTAAATTCATGTAGCGATTTATTTTTTGCCTCTAATCTTTCATAACTTACTCCCATTTCGCGAGAAAGTTCTCTAAGTTCTGCTTCTGTATAGGGAAGGAATTCATGCAATGGCGGATCTAGTAATCTAATGTTCACAGGAAATCCGGCCATGGCCTTAAAAATTCCCAAAAAATCTGCTTTCTGAAAGGGGAGCAACTTGGCCAAGGCCCGTTTCCTGCCATCTAAAGAATCCGATAAAATCATCTCTCGAACTGCACGAATGCGTTCTGGCCCAAAGAACATATGCTCTGTTCGACAAAGGCCAATTCCCTCTGCACCAAACTTGCGCGCCAAGGCCGCATCAGCAGGAGTATCGGCGTTCGTGCGTACTCTTAATGAACGGGTCTGATCGGCCCACTTCATTAACTCCTTATACCTCTTATTGCTATCGGGATCAGCTGGTAGTAGATCCAACTGTCCTTCATATACATGGCCAGTGGTTCCATTTAAAGTAAGCCAATCTCCTTCATGCAAAACTTTTCCATTAATCAAAATCTCCTTATTGCGAGCATTGATATGCAAGGCAGAGCAACCAATAATGCAACATTTCCCCCACCCTCTGGCCACTAACGCTGCATGACTCGTCATACCGCCTTTAGCGGTCAAAATTGCTTCCGCCACATGCATCCCGTGCACATCCTCTGGCGAAGTCTCCTCTCGTACCAAAACTACTTTTTCGCCACGCTTGGCCCAATTTTCGGCATCTTCCGAAGTAAAAACTACTCGTCCCATTGCTCCACCTGGGCCAGCGGGAAGTCCCTTGGCCAACTCGCTTGCCTTCTTCTCTGCTTCTGGTGCGACACTAGGATGCAATAGTTCATCTATTTGTTCTGGCCGAACCCGAGACAAAGCAATTTTTTTAGTAATCAGTCCGGCCTTGGCCATCTCTACGGCCATTCGTACTGCGGCATGTCCATTACGTTTTCCAACTCGTGTTTGCAACATCCAAAGTTTTCCTTCTTCAATGGTAAACTCAATGTCTTGCATATCTTTGTAATGCCCTTCCAATTTGCGTTGAATCGTGAAAAGCTCCTTATATATTTTCGGCATGGCCTCTTCCAAAGAAAGTAGATGGCCCGTATCTGCCGTCTTGCCTGTTTTATTTATTGGGTTGGGAGTTCGTATACCGGCCACAACATCTTCCCCTTGAGCATTGGCCAACCATTCCCCAAAAAATTTATTCTCACCTGTCGCTGGATTTCTGGTAAAGGCAACTCCTGTTGCAGAATTTTCGCCAGTATTTCCAAAAACCATGGACTGTACGTTTACGGCCGTCCCCCACTCCTGTGGAATTTTCTCAATTTTTCGATAAGAAACGGCCCGTTTTCCCATCCATGATTGAAATACTGCGCTAATCCCTCCCCACAACTGAGCAGAAGCATCATCTGGAAAATCCTTTCCTAATGTGGCGCTAATAATTTTTTTAAACTCTTCACATAGTTTTTTCAAATCGGAGGCCGTCATCTCTCCATCACTTTTATATCCCTTGGACTTTTTAAGTCTATCCATCGCCTGCTCAAGCTTGGGCCTAATTCCTTCTCCATCGGCCGGTTCTATTCCTGCGGCCTTTTCCATTACCACATCCGAATACATCATCAACAATCGTCGATAGGCATCAAAGACAAAGCGTTCATTATTTGTTTTTTTTGCCAAGGCCGGAATAGTTTTGGAGGTTAATCCAATATTTAAAACCGTCTCCATCATACCTGGCATAGAGCTGCGCGCCCCGGAACGTACCGATAAAAGAAGGGGATTTTCTTCATCTCCAAATTTTTTACCCATAATTTTTTCAACTTTTTTAAGTGCTAAATCAACTTGCGCTCGCAACTCCTTAGGATATTGCCTCTTATTTTTATAATAAAGGGTGCATACTTCTGTTGTTATTGTAAAACCGGCCGGAACATTAATTCCAATATTGGTCATCTCTGCCAAATTTGCCCCTTTTCCTCCTAACAAGTTCTTCATGGCAGACTTTCCCTCTGCCTTTCCAGCTCCAAAAAAATAAACATGCTTTGACATATATTTGCCTCTTTCCTGTTGTAAAAATTTAAGTCTTCGTTTTAGCAGATCTAGAAAAAAAGCAATGGAGGAGCAGGGCCTGCGTGATTAACGTAATCATAAAGATTAGACCGCTTATGATCTTGTAAGAAATATGCGGCCAATTTGAAAAGAATAACAGCTCTTATCTTAAAATCAAAGGGGCGAATCTTAAACTCCCCAATAGATTCCCTTTCTTGAACAACACTCGCAATAGAAAGCAGGCCTTGGCAATAAGGAGGAATTAGTTTTTGAGAGCAATTGCTACCGAAATCATACCGCTCATTGGCAGACAAGACATTCCCGGCCTGTGTAAAAAACAAGATAAGGTATAGAACAATAGCATGTTTAATAAACTCAAAAAAACGCACGCAAACAATCCTTTAAAGGGAAACAAAAAAAAGATGGTAACAAAATCCTACAAGCTAGTAAAGTTGGACATAATCATTTTCCAAAACGGCCCCACCGGAATGTAATATAGCAATGGAGCCATCTTCTCCGAAATAATCAATGATCTCAATATTCCCTTTAACATCTCCCTTGGAGACGCCCAAAAGGGCCCCGGTCTCAGGATCATAAATCTCTTGTCCTTCGGTTATGACCTTCAAAATATCACCAATATTGAGGCCACTTTTACGGCCAGCATTAATGTAAATCTTGCTCCCAATGATCTTTGCCACTCGTCCAACCCAATCTAACTTTTCAGAAATATCTAAAATTTCCGGAATGGCCTTACGCACTGATAGTTGAACCGCAAAGCGCAAAAGGTTACGCCGATAAGTCAAAAACTCTTCGCGATCAGAGTTAAATAAGCGGTAGGTACTATCATCAGCATAACCCTCCAACGTTTGGGCATAAATTTCTTTATTTGAATTAACATCAAAAATTCTCAACTCCAGCTTTGACTCTGTATAGGATTTTGTTTCACGAACCAATCCAATCTCATCGCTTTTTTCTCTAATTCGAGCATCAATGATGCGTCCAAACACTACAAAATTTATATCGGCGGTTTTTGCCTTACGAGAAAGTTGAACCAATTTAACCCCGCCTCCGGCATAGATCTCTTTAGAGCTACCAAAAATCTTCTCGGCCATAGGATCAATAAGAAATTGTTCGGCCCGCGCTAATTCATTGCGTAGCTCTTCCGTTGCCACAATTCCTAAATCATCTCCGCCATAGGGTGCCTCATTATAAAAAGATAAAATTACAATTTTCTTTTTTACGCCAGAAAAATATTTGCGCGGCGCTTCGCGAGGAGTTTCCCCTTCATTATTTCTTTTCACTACATTCTCTGCACATGAAAAGAACAGAACAAGTAGGCATAAACTAGCTAAAAACTTCATCCCTCAACTCCTCTCATTGCCTTCTTATTGACAGCGTAAATGGATCTTTCTCATCTTTTAAATAGATCACATCGTTGGCGATATTAACTTTTTGATTTACCAGCGAAGCAATAAGGGAAGTTATCTTGCCCTCTTCACCGTGGTAAAAAAGTGTCAGGGTTCCGTTGGCACCATCGTATTGTTTTAAAAAGGGGTTAAAAAATAGATTTTGGCCAAATTTAGACAATAGTGCTTTTACCGCCAACAACTCGCTAACATCCTTCACTCCTACCACTGATAAATCCAAAGTCCTCACCATGTCCGGATAATTTTTTAAAAATTTAACAAAACTACCTAATTGTGACAGCGGCCGTTGATAAACTAAACTGGCCACTGCCGAACTTAAAACGTTGTTGTTAGCATAAGAAAAAGTTTTTTCCTCTTTGTTAAAATCATAACTATAAATAACTTGATTAACTCGCATATCAACTATCACAAAATCTCCATCGAAATAAAGCTTTCGCTTTTTTAATCCCTTATCTTCGGAAATTTTGCTAATTACGTTATTCATTTTCAAATAAAACGAATTAAAAAAATTCTCTCCAACTTCTATGCCGCCCACCTCTCCATCAATTTTAGTTTTCGCAGAATCGGTAGCTGCTTGAGAAGAAGAATTGGGAGAAGAAAGTCTAAGATGATCACTTATTTTTTCTCGCAATGAGGCATCTACAAAAACGACATTGTCGACATAAATTTTTAGTTCCTTTTCCAACCACTGCTTCCAGTAGCGCTGAAGCACGGCCACCAAATCTCCTTCTGCAACAATTCCAATATCCATCCATGTAAGGTTTTCTAGGCCAAAATCTAGAGCGACGTATAGATTTTGTACATGACAGACATCTCCATCTCTTACGTAATTAGAATAGATATCGGCCAAAATCTTACGATCTACTTTGGCCGAAACTGCCATGTAGCGAGAGCTAGGAACTTTGGGAGAGCGACTCATCGTTTTAATAGAGTAAGAAGAGATGGCGCGAGTAATATTTCCATATTTTACTTTTAGATTGTATCGCTTTACTCTGCTCTCTTTGGCCAAAGTAACCGCATCGGCAGTGGCCTTATTTGCGTCCTTTTTGGCGCGTTTTTCTTCTTCCTCTTTTATACCCACAAAATAGTTTTCGAATTTGGTATCAAACTTATCCCAAAAAAGTTTCTCATCTAATCCCATACTTGCCAGCTCTTTAGAAATAACATCTTTGAAGGCATTAAAAAGAAGTTGTCGTTTAACAAAATCTTGGGAGTCATCTTCCTGTGAATAAAACTGTCCCTCGCCAGTTATGTAACCATTCGATCCGGCCTGGGCATAGGCCCAATTAGTGAAAAATATAAGACAGCTAAAAAGGAAAAAACGTTTTAATAACTGATCCATCAAAAGCTCCAAAGTAAGCAAACATATCTATCTTTAAAAGATTATACCCTAATTTGCCAATACATCAATAAGTGAGCTAGCACTGGTTACTTTTCCATCAACGATGTATTGCACGACATTACCGGAAAATAGTTCATTGATCTGTGCGGCCATATTGGGAGATGGATTAACCATAAAGTTATCTCCCAACGGTAAACGGGCCTTGCCTTTGGTGTGTTCAAAAATAATGTGTAGCGGAATTGCCCCGCGGTGATTAATAATTATCTGTTTGAAGAGTGCCAATTTTTTTTGATTTAACTCTTGTACTGGAAGGTTAATTCTAACCGCACTCACTCGATCCTCGGTCTCCTCCTTCAACAGTTTTATTTTGTTAGGAAATATTTTTCGAGGACTTTCCGAAAGTTTAGTATATCCCTCCAGTACCAGCGGTGTATTGGCCACTAACAATTTTTCATACTCTAGAAATACCTTGTTAAAAATAACCGCCTCAATCTTTCCACTTAAATCTTCCAGCGTCGCAAAACACATTTTGTCACCTTTTTTGGTGATAATGGTTTTCATCTCCGCCAACATTCCGGCCAAAACTAAATCACGATTATCAGAAGTATCTCGTCGATTGAAATTACCAAATCCCGTGTTCCCTCCATTTAAAGAGGGCCTTTGCACAATCGCCTGCACCTGATTTATAGGCATGGAGGTTAGTTGATTCATCAAATTTTGATACGCATCCAGCGGATGGCCAGAAACATAGATCCCTAAAAATTCTGCCTCATAACTTAATTTTTCCTGAATAGAAAACTCTGCCACCACATTTAGTTCCACTTTGAATTTAAATGGATTATCTGTTCCTCCACTTTCATCTAACATATCAAACAGACTAATTTGGCCAACACTGGCCTCTTCCTGTTTTTTTTGGGCATAGGAAATAACTGTATCTAAATTTTCTAAAAGCGTTTTCCGGTTGTGATTATCACAACTATCGAAGGCCCCTACTTTAATTAAATATTCCAACATGCGCCGATTAATTGATTTAAAATTTGCTCGCTCGCAAAAATCGACAAATCCCAAATATGGCCCATGCTCCTCACGCTCTTTGATAATATCGCGCACGGCATTTTCGCCAACATTTTTTACTGCCCCCATCCCAAAGCGAATGTTTCCCTCTACCACATTAAATTGCCATAGTGACTGATTAATATCTGGGGCCAAAACATTTATATCGAATTTCTTCGCATCATTGATGTAGGCAGTAACTTTGTCCAAATTAGAAATTTCAGTGGTAAGCAAGGCCGCATAAAAAGACGCCGGATAATAATATTTCAAGTACGCAGTCTGATAGGAGATAATGGAATAAGCAACTGCATGGGACTTATTAAAACCATAGGCCGCAAAGTTGGCCATTAATTCATATAACTCTCGCGCCTTTTCGACATCAAAATTGCGAGAGGCGGCGCCATTCAAAAAAGTTTCGCGATGGGCCTCCATAACTTTTACATCTTTTTTACCCATGGCCTTTCGCAACATATCCGCTTGACCTAATGAGTAACCGGCCACTACTTGAGCAATTTTCATAACCTGCTCTTGGTAAACAATTACGCCATATGTATCTTTTAGCACACTCTCCAATTGCGGAAATGGATAGGTAGTATTTTTGAGTCCATTTTTTATATCAATGTAATCTTCCAACATTCCAGACTCCATCGGGCCTGGCCGATAGAGCGCGTTTATGGCCGTAATATCTTCAATGGAGCTGGGCCTTATTCGCTTGCAAAGATCTATCATCCCCGACGATTCAAGCTGAAACACTCCCACCGTTTCTCCTTGAGAGATAAAATCAAAAACCTTCTGATCATCAACTGGAATCGATTCAATATCAAACGATGAATCCATATCTCGACGTACAAATTCAGAGGCCGTATCGATAACTGTTAAAGTTTTTAATCCTAAAAAGTCAAACTTCACTAGGCCAATTTTTTCTGCAAAGTTTTTGTCATATTGACAAACCTGCTCCCCCTCTTTGCCCTTATAGAGAGGACAATAGTTAACGAGTGGTTCGCTGGTAATAATAACTCCGGCAGCATGAATTCCAGCATGACGGTAGAGTCCTTCTAGGCGTTTAGAAATACTAAAAATCTGACGAATTTTTGGATCGTGATCAATAATCTCCTTAAGCTTTGGTTCCAGTTCTACGGCCTTATCAATAGTAATCCCCAATTCTTCCGGTACCAACTTAGCAATCATGTTTGCTTCATCGTATGGCACTTCAAATACCCGACACACATCCCGAATAACTAACTTGGCCATCAACTTTCCAAAGGTGATGATTTGGCCAACTCGTTCCTGGCCATATTTGTTGGTAACATATTCGATGACATGCTGGCGGCCTGTTTGACAAAAATCGACATCAAAGTCAGGCATGCTGATTCGTTCTGGATTTATAAATCTTTCAAATAGAAGGTTGTACGGAAGTGGGTTAACGTTGGTTATTCCGAGAGCATAGGCCACGAGAGAACCTGCTCCTGAACCACGGCCGGGCCCCACTGGAATGTTATGGCCTTTAGACCAATTTATAAAGTCGGCCACAATTAAAAAATAACCGGCAAAACCCATTTTGCAAATCATGCGCAATTCATCTTCAAGCCGCTTATAATAGATTTGTTTTTCTTCCACCCAATTACTCTGGCCGGCCAAAACACTAAAGTGCGGGCCATTAAATCTCTTCTCTAATCCTTCTTGCGCTAGTCTAGCAAAATAGGCATCAGTACTTTCGCCGGTAGAAATGGGAAAGTTCGGTAAGTGATAAATCTGATTGTTATTAGCATCAGTCCATTTAAGGGAAACATTACACTGCTCGGCAATTTTCAAGGTATTGTCGCAAGCATCGGGATATTGCAAAAAGGCCTCGCGCATCTCTGCTGCCGACTTAAAATAAAATTCATCAGAAGACATCTTCATGCGCTTTTCATCAGAAAAATTTTTGCTTGTCTGAATACAAAGCAAAACCTCCTGGGCCAAGGCATCTTCACGATTAAGATAATGACAATCATTTGTTGCTACTAAGGGAATATTGTGTCCGCGAGCATAAGCAATAATTTTTTCGTTTACTACTTCTTGCTCCTTTAATCCATTAACTTGAATTTCCAAATATAGATCTTCTTTAAAAATATCTCGCAATCGTTCAATGGCCTGCTCGGCCTTCTTTGTTTGGCCAGTTAAATAGTTTTGGGCAGGCCAGCCTGCTAGACAGGCCGTGGTAGCAATCAATCCTTCGCTATATTTGGAAAGCAGCTCCAAGTCCACTCGTGGTTTGTAGTAAAAACCTTCTAGATATCCCAAGGAAACTAATTTGCAGAGATTTTGGTAGCCTTGATTATTTTTACACAAAAGCACCAAATGGTTAATCTTATGTGAGGTCTCCTCATCATCCACTGAGGCGGCAGTTGCTGCGCGTTCTTGATTAGACTTATCAAAGCGAGAACCGGGAGTAAAATATACTTCACAACCTAATATAGGCTTAATGCCATATTTTTTAGCAGTAGTGTAAAAATCAATGGCCCCAAACATATTCCCATGATCAGTCTGCGCCACGGCCGTCATGCCAAATTCTTTTGCCTTTTCAAAAAGATCTTGGAGGCGAATGGCCCCATCCAGTAAGGAGTATTGTGTATGCAAATGTAAATGAACAAAACCATCCGCGGCCATGGAATCTCTTTCCTCAAAAATAGTACCTTATAAACGGATAATTTCTATCATTCTTGCCAGAAAAAGTCATGGCCTTATGCAAATTTTGAGGAGTAAATCTTAGTAACTTTTGTCAAAATCCTGACGATAATTACGTAAGTCGTCAATTAGGCCATTTTTTTCGCTGCTATGACGCATCTGTTGTTTATATTTATTCATGAGCGATTGCTCAAATACATCATTGGTGGCCGGCATGGCCGCCGCTGGGCCGCTGGAAAAATCAGAGAGTGAGGTTGGAGAAGCTGGTATCGAAGAAGGCGATCGCCCTGAGGTCGCTGCCGGAGTAATGCGAGTAGAAGTTGACGGTGACGGCGCCAAAGAGGTGTTACCAAAGACTCTTAATTTAACATTTGAGCGCTTTTGATAACTTATTTTAAAAGTTCGCTTCTCCTTTTCTTGCGCTAAAACATGCAATTTCTCTGCATAATATTTATCCAAATCCAAATCAGGATTTATCTTTTTTTCCGAAACACGTTTTACCAAGATAGTTTCTCCAGGATGTTTGGCGTTAGGTGTACGATCGTCTAATGACGCTGGCGCTCTGCTTTTATTTTTTTTGGCCGGTGCTACCACCTCTTTGGCCGCTGCGGTAGACAAAGGCTTCTCAATTTGCTGTTTGTGATCACTCACTGGACCACTGCTAAAGCCATCAAAAAGTGAGGCAATTTGCTGGAAGGATTTATTACCTATTGAGGTTGGATTTCTAGGCGCACCTTCCTCATAATCGGCACTAACAAAGGAAAACTTCCCATCTGAAACAGTAGTTGCCAAATTGGGAGTCAGCAAGTTGCTAATATCGAAGTTACCATTAATAGACAATAGTTGAGTTTTCCCTACATAATTATCAAAAGAGACAACTCCCTCTCCCGCCAAAAAAGTTATGTTGGCGTTTACCGTCTGAATAGAGTATGCCTCTTTTTTATTAAGCGACTGTATCCACAAGTAACCCTTTTTTAACTCAATTAATCTATTTAATATTTTCATATGGCCAGAACCAGAAAGAAAAAAACGATGGCCATCATAATCAGAGAACGTAATCTGGGCCCCCTCCTCCGTTATCAACTCGGAAAAATCATTGATCAAAACACCAGGTTGCAAATTACTAATACGCTCTTCGTAAGAGAGAAAGGCCGTTCCACTAACAGCATCAACCATCCCGACATATTTGGCATGTAGTGAACTGGCCAACAAGCAGGCGCAGACCACCAATACCAGCTTACTCTTTATAGTTTTGTAATATTTTTTCATAGTGCGCACTCAAAATTTTCCATTCATCCGTATTCCGATATTTTTTTCTAAACTCTTCCACTGTGTTGAAAAATGCCTTTTTATCCCCCTGTTTGAGCATGGCCAGGGCCGACCACAATTTTGCTCCTCGATAAAATTTAGAAGTAGGATGTCCACGAATCAAGCGATTAAAATTGTCTAACGTCCAGTCATTATGCTTACCAGTTTCAAAGGCGGCCATCCCGGCCTTAAAAAGTACCTGATCATTTAACAGTTCATGATTTTCAAAATTAAGAATGAAGGTACGAAAAAACTGGGCCGCCTTCTCATAATTTCCTTTTTTAAATTCGGCATTGGCCACTGCCAACATTTGAGTTGGCGTCCAGCGATAAGTATTAAAGCGCACTAGATCATTTTTAGTCTCTACTTGTTGAATACTGGCGATACCCCTACTGCCACCTCTTTTCTCCCCTAACTGCGTGGACAAAAATTTGTTTTCGTCCTGCAAGCGTGCAATCTCTGTTTGCAATTTCGTGATATCAATTTTGAGCGCCCGATTTTCTTTTGAAAGCTGTAATGCCACCTTTTCGTAACGATTAATGTTGGCCGCCCGCTCCTTGATATGTTCCCAATCAACGTAGTTACAACCGCTGAGCGGCCCAATGGCCAACAGTAAGGCCACAAGCTTTGCAATTATTAAAAATCTTTGTTTTTTCATGAAACCACTCCCGGCAATTCCACTATGTCGCCCAACCTATCGACAATTTTGGTGAATTATTTAGTGATTTGTAGCGTTTTATAGCGAGAATTATAAAAATTGAGCAAAAAGGCCGAATATAATCTATGAGCTATCAAAAGATATACACGTTTTGGGGGTCAGTGCTATGGAAAAATCAGATCTCGATGTCCAATACGGGCCAATCCGTCAACTATTGCCGAAATTCTAAGGGCAGTTTCACCACGGCAATAGGGAACTTGATACTCGATGGTTTCGTAACATTTCTTTTCGTAGTTATATTTATAGTCAAACAATCCACTAACTAACATCCCTTCCACTTCTCCGCTTTCCGCATTAATAACCGGAGATCCTGAGTTTCCAGTAAAGGTATCCAACGTAGTAGTAAAGTAAATTTCATTTAAATTGTTAATAATCTCTCCATGCTCAGCAATTTTAGTGGGCAGGCCAGAAGGAGTCCCCACCGCCACCACGGTAGCATTATCTGGTATTATGCCAGATTTTCTCAACGGAAGTGCTGCACGGCCTTCCACTTTTCGATCCAATCGAATAAGGGCATAATCCATGTAGTCCAGCGGCCCCATACTATCGGCCACAACTTCTTTGCAGCGATAGATTTGCTGGCGACTAAAGCGCGAGGGATTACTTCCATCTTGATTTATCACAAAATCAAAAATCCAATAATACCATTCACAACTGTTAGAAATCATCTCCACGCAATGTCCAGCAGTTAAAATGAGATCCTCTCCCACTAAAAAGGCCGAGCATTCTGAAATAGCAATTTGTCCAATGAAACGTTGATTGCTACAAAGATTAAGCGGCGAAGGCATCCCGTCAAACTTTAAATCCCCACTCCCATCACGAACTTCCGTTAACCAATAATCTGGAATAAGTGCGGCAACTGACTTGGCCCACTCCCGATACTTAGGAATCGAACTATTATAAACATCTACTCGGTCATCTATTCCGTAAATACTTTGTGTCTGATACATATTAGTTGTTCCGGCCCAGAGATTGAAACTCAAAGGTAGCAAGCTAAAAATATATATAAATTTTTTCATCTGTCACACATCCAATGTTGAGTGAAATAGGCAAAAATGCTATACCGATAAACTATAATTCGTCCAATAAAGTTATCTGACAATGTACAACATTTTGCCGCCTAAAAATCCATCGCCTCATTTTTAGTTCTTGCTATAATTTATCCTATGAGAAATTCTAAAAAACCCCATCATCTCCCGGCAATTTTTTTACTTAATTTAATTATCCTCCATATTTGGGCCGAAGAACCAAAACGACTTTGCGATCTTTTAGAGATCTATGAATGTCCCTCCAATACCGGCCGAGGTTATAACCGCTCGGTAGGGGCATCTATGCCAACCTCCTCTTCGGCCTTTAACTCAAATCCTTCCGCACTCTCAATGGATAAAGGATTTGGCCTAGAATTATTGGCCGCTGGAGGAACTTTTGATTTTTCAGCAGTCTCTGGAACTGGAAGAGTTGGAGCGGGAATCACCACCTCTATGCCGGAAAATACCTTTTTTGGTAATACTACCTCAGAAAACCCTATCGATTACGCCACGCGTATAGAAGATGGAGAAAAATTCCAATCAAAAAAATACAATTTGGCCGGAGCAATGAATCTCTATGGGAAAAAACAAAATTCCGTCTTCAATCTCAATGCGGGAACAATGGTGGTTTACAATAAAGATACAAAAAAGAGCACCTTCGGGGGTGGTGGCTCTGTTTCATTAGGCCCTATTTCCTTTGGTATGGCCACCCTCTCAGATTATTGGCAGCACTACGATATTTATCTACCAGAACAAGAGATTGGTGATCCCGTAAAATACCCCATACTCTCCACCTCTTGGGGATTAAAACTTCCCTTTCTGGCCATGGATTATACTAAGCTGGTGAATAAAGTTCCTGATCATGAATTTACCGTAACAATTTTCACCGTCGGGATATACTATAAGTCTTGGATTTTTACCTATAGCAAGCGCACTGAACTTTCTGAACGGGCCACCTATGATCTATCTAGCGATATTTGGAGCTATGAAGAAGAAAAGGTGAACACCTTCTTAGGTGCTCAATATGGCCTGCATAAATACTTACTCGTAGGAATTTTTTACAACTACTATTTGCTAAATGAGTACTCCATTGGAGTGACTATTTTTATCTAACTTTTAGCGTCGCTTTAGCTTTACAATTCTCTCTTTAATAGTATCTGCCAACCGTGAAATACCGATGTCAATCTGCTCTAGCGTCGGATAAGAGAAGTTTAGTCTCATCGTATTTTGCCCTTTGCCATCACAGTGAAAAACACTACCTATAACGTACGCAACCTTTTTCTCAATGGCCTCGTGAAACATGTCATCAGCATCTAACAATTCTGGCAACTTCAAAAAAAGAAATAATCCTCCTTCCGGTTTCATCCAAGAGATGCCTTCGCCTTTTGGCATATATTTTTCTAAGGCCCGATCCATAGCATCACGTTTAACTCGATAAATATCTATGATCTTTTTTACATGATTATCTAAAAGGTTTTGTTTTAAAAATTCTGCTGCAATCAATTGATTAAACCCCGAAGTACAAAGATCCACGGACTGTTTGGCCACGGAAAGTTTGGCAATAATATTTTTATGCCCAACAATCCACCCCAGACGTAGGCCAGGAGCAAAAATTTTAGAAAAAGTTCGACAAGTAATTACATTTCCTTCCTTATCAATAGCGTGAAGAGCATCTGGCCGTTTTCCTTCAAAACGTAACTCCCTATAAGGAGAATCATCGATTAACAAAACATTGTAGCGATTGGACAACTCCACGGCCTTTTGGCGGCGCTCGTTAGTCCAAGTTACGCCAGAGGGATTTTGGAAATCTGGCACCGTATAGATAAATTTGTAGTGCTCTTCGCTTAATTGCAGCTTGCGCAACTTAGACTCTAGATCCTCCATAATCATGCCCTGATTATCCGAGGCCACGCCAATAAAACGTGCACCATAAGCGGTAAAGGCCTGTAATCCCCCAAGATAAGTTGGCAATTCCACCAAAAGCGGATCAGTGGGATCAATAAATACTCGGCCAACTAAATCTAGTGCCTGCTGAGAGGAAGCGGTTATTAAAATATTTTCTGCCCCCACGTGTATGCCATCTTTTTTCATCAAAATGGCCACCTGTTCTCTTAACTCTATTAGGCCCTCTGTCTCTGTATACTGGAGAGCGATGTGTGCTTTATCTTTTAAAACTTTGGCCGCAATCTCGGCAATACTCTCAGTTGGAAAACTCTCGGGGGAAGGAAGTCCTCCAGCAAAAGAGATCATATCCGGTTTATTAGTAAGTTTTAATAACTCGCGAATGGCGCTACCTTTTACTCGTCTAGATGTTATTGAATAGTTCTTGATAAGATCAATCATTGAAGGCCTCCCAAATTATTTGTGCGAAAATCATAGCGAGGGGCCAAGTTGAAGTCAACGATTCTCTACGGGCGATTGCAGATATTTGGCCGCCACTTTTTGATAGTAGTTTTTTACCGAATCGACATATTCCAACTTTTGAATATAAGAACCTGGGTAGAAGCTATGTTCAAAACCATCAAAAAATAGATAGTGATACTCTGCTGGCCCAATTTTAAATGCCTTCACGGCCTTTTCGATCTCATTAGTAACGGTAGTTTTGCTTACCGCTCGATTATCCGTACAAAAAGTTGTACAAAGTCGGGCCTGACGCATCTGTGCGAATTGATGATTTTCTAGTTTCCCAATTGATGGATTAGTTTGCATATTACTGGTTAGGCAGACTTCTATAGTAATTCGATTCTCCGCAATATATTTTGTTAGCGCATTAATGTATTTATCTTTATCTAAAATCTCTGGGGCAATAATCCTATTTTTATCAAACAAGTAGTAACCGTGGCCAATACGATCGGCATGCAGTTCTGTTATGGCCTGAAAAATCGACTCAGCCCCATAGGCCTCTCCCGCATGCACAGTCTTGTGCATAAAATTTTCATGCACAAATTGGTAGGCCTTCCAATGATTTTTTGCCGGGAATCCATCTTCTTGGCCGGCCAAATCAAAACCCACGATGGGAATAGCGAGCTTGTCGCGAATATGAATAACCCCCTGGGCCAATTCGTAAGAAGCAAGCGGGGCCACTCGCGTTTTAGAAGAGAAAGGATGGGCATCCAAAAACTTGGCATAGTAATTGGAAAATTTACCAAAGGAGCGCATCGCGCAAGCAATGATTCCGTAAATAAAGCGCGGTTTTTGGCCATTTTTGACCGCCGCTGAATTATTAAACTCCGACTGCGCTCGGGCCAGCCCATTGTTGACGCTAACTAATACCGCCTCTAAATCCATCTCGTCATTCATATGCAGCTGCGGAGCAAAGCGTACTTCCACATAGAAAACATTCTCCGCCAAATTATCTAGTGCAAACTCATAGGCCACACGTTCTAAATTATCTCTGGTTTGCATCACTGGAACAGTGTAACCAAAGCAAGTGAGATACTCCCCTAAATCTTTGTAATTATCTTTAAATAGCAGCTCATTCAACCCATCTACCGTGGTAGATGGTAGTTTAATTTTGCCAGATTTTGCCAAATCAATCAAAGTATCTAAACGAAGCGACCCATCAAGATGAACATGCAAATCGGACTTTGGAGCATCTTTAAAAAAATTTCCCATTTCTATTTTGCCTATTTTTTATTTAAAATAATTTTTTCCCATCGCTTAAAATAGTCTATACAAACTTGCACCATTGCCACTATGGCGTCTGGCCCTATGGGTTTAAAAATAAGTCCAGCTGCTCCATCTAGGTAACAGTTAGTTTTGACCGTCAATGAAGGATCTCCGGTGGTAACCACAATTTGCATATTGGGAAAAAGGTCAAGACAATAGTGCACTAAAGAATCTCCCGATATTTTTGGCATTCTGACATCCGTGACCAAAATATGCGGCCGATGTTCTTTAATGAATTCAAATGCTGTCTCTGAATCACTGAAGGCCTTAATTATAAGCTCATCACCAAAATGGTCATCCAAATACATCTCGATGACTTCGGCAACTCCCTCCTCATCATCCAACACGACAACGGAATAAGGCCCCTTAAGCTGATCAAAAATGCTTTTTTTAGTCATCCCCTCATCCTCAAAAAAAGTGAAGCATCGATATTAGCGAGCAATCATATAATTGTAGTAAGATTTTCATCTTTCTTCCAGAATTTTTATAAAAATCACTATCCGACTATTCCAATCAACAACTGTAGCAAAAAAAATTCTTCTTCCGAGGCCCTTTTCAAAAAAAATTATCCGCTTATACTAAGTGGTAATCTTATACACACTTAGGAAAAGACTATGAGCGCACCAAATACTGCTCCGGCCGCAAAAAAAGTTACTATCTCCAATAAGCTTAAAATATTAGTCGTGGATGACATGCCAACCATGCGCAAAGTAATTATTCACATGTTAAAAGAGATTGGCCTTGCTAACGCCTCAGAAGTGGATGATGGGGATCAGGCCTGGATAGAAATTAAAAATGCTATAAAAGATAATGTCCCCTATGAACTAATCGTCTCTGATATCAATATGCCAAAAGTAAATGGATTAGAGCTATTGGAAAAAGTACGCAATGATCCACAGACTAAGCGAACTCCTTTCTTGATTATTACGGTAGAAGATCAAACTTATACCGTAATGAAGGCCGTGCAATTAGGAGTTAGTAACTACATCGTTAAACCCTTCTCTCCGAATATCCTAAAAGACAAAATTTATCGCATCTTTGCTGAACAAAAAGAGTGATAATGACTTTATTAAATGAAACTTTCTGATACAGACAGAATTGTTATCATTGGCACAACCGGTGTTGGAAAAACCACATTGGGAAAAAATCTTTCTGCCAAACTCAATCTTCCTTTCATCGAACTTGATGGCCTTAAGCAAGGGCCAAATTGGGTAGAAACGCCGGACGATATTTTTATCAAAAAGGTCGACGAACTTACCTCTCAAAATAAGTGGATTGTAGATGGGAACTACGGAATTATTCGCGACATTGTTTGGCCGCGCGCACAAGCAATTATATGGCTTGACTACTCTTTTGTTAGAATTTTTTTTCAGCTGTTCATGCGAACGATAAGACGATCTTTAAAAAATGAAGTCCTCTGGAATGGCAATCGGGAAACTCTAAGGAAAACTTTTTTTAGTAAAAGCTCAATACTTCTTTGGGCCATTACCGATCATCCACGTAAAAAGAAAATTTATCCCAAGCTTTTAATAGATGAAAAGTATGCGCACGTAAAAACTATCCGACTCAACACGCCAACCGATCTTGCGGATTTATTAAAAGAATAATATGCTACTTCCGAACTTGAATTCAGGAGTTATAAATTTATGATTGTTTTATCTCCTATTTCCGCTCAAAACCTTGATGAGGCATTCAATATTTCTGCACAGGCATTTGGAATTAGTGGCCATCTTCAAAGCGTTCCTCAAAAGGTTTTTACAGAACTTTTTTATGCATCTCCAGATAATTGGACAATGCTACTCGTTAACCACAACCCAGCGGCCTTAGTGGCCGTCATGGATTACCCTGACTTCATATACGTTGGATACATGGTTGTTTTACCATCACATCAACGGCAAGGCCTTGGCAAATTATTGATGGAATCGATTATTGAAAAATATGCTAGCAAAAAGAATATTTTGCTAGATGCCAGCGTAAAAGGATTTTCGCTCTACGAAAAAATTGGCTTTAAAATCGTTGATAGGGCCTTTATATTTTCACTTGATCGACTTGGCATATTGCAGAATTGCCCAGACAGCGAAATTACCATCGAAGAAATGCGCATTCATCACCTAATAGAAATTCGAGTATTGGATCAAAAAATATTTGGCACTGAGCGCTTTCCAATAATTGAACATTTTCTAAAACTATTTTCAGACCGCGCATTTGTCTCCATCAATCGAAAACAGCAAATAACCGGGTACTTTATTGCTCAATGGAACGCGTTGGGGCCATTTGTCGCAATAGATATTGCTTCTGCGCAGCAACTTCTGCAAAAGGCCAGTGTATTGTCATTTTCTGGAACACCAACCGTTATTATTCCAGAAAAAAACGTAACAGGAAGTAATTTGTTAGCAACGGTTGGTCGACAAGTGCGCCATTGCACCCACATGGCATATAACGGCTCAACAACATATCAAAGAAGAGAAAATATCTTTGGCCAGATTACGCTGGCATCTGGATAGTTAGTAATGTCTTGCTAAAAAATCTGCAACAGAAATTTTAAAGATCTACTGTGATGGATCTATATTCATCGGTGCTGGCGCTGTGGTAAATTTCCAAATATAGGTGGGCATATCAATTCCAGTCTTACTGACTAGATATCGTTTATACTTATCGCTGCCAAGAGTTAGATAATACGATGTATTTGCTTTTAATTTGCCAGTTATAGTAACCACTAAGGTTTTAGAATCTTTCCATTTGGCATTATTGTAACAAAGTTCTTGGCAACGATTGGAGGTGAAAATGACGTTTTCCAGCATGGGGGTATTAAATGTCACAGAAATTTCCGAAAGATTTATTGAAACACTTTTTGAATTATTTAAAGGGGCCGTAGTTAGAACATACGGATTTTGGGCCATGGACAGATCAATCTTCGATAGATAGTTTAACCAACCAGCTTCAATTTCAACTTTTGATTTAAAAAAAACTTTTTGGAAACTACTTTCCAAGTCACGCGTTTGGCCAACACTTAAAAAAAAGTGATTTAGTTCCTGCTGGCCATAGGTATCTAAAATAAAAAAATTAAAACTGGCCCCAACATGATAGGCATAAAAATTCCAATCAGCAGTATTTGGATTGCCAAAATAATTTTTCCAATCTGCAACTTTCTCAAAGGAGACGTTTTGTTTTTTATATTGAGTGGCAGAAATAGGAAGTGCTTCTTCATGCTTATATTCTTCCAGCCTATTTGCAAGTATATTTCCCACAATACAAGCATATCCCTCATCAAAAAAACGAAACTTGCCATCCAAACTGGCCCCTGCAGTATATTTCCAAAGGGCAAGATGTGACGTTTCGTGGGCAATGAGATACGTTGACATTTTAGCAAACCTATTGCGTGATAAGTAAATTGTATTTGTCCTGGTATTAAACTTCGAAACATCTTTGTCGGTAAAAACAACCAAAATCTTCTCCGGCATACTCGTTGGATAAAATTTCAACATCTCCTGATACTTGGTCTCGTATTGCAAAAGAGGCTCCCCTCCTTCACTAAAAAAATGCGCTCCAGTTTCTGCCTGAGCAAAAAACGAAAGAAAAAAAATTATCGTCAACAAAGCAGAGAGTTTTAATTTTATCATAACAGCTCAAGTCTCAAGACATCAATCATTGCGAGGATAAAAAACATCGCGAAAGGTCTGCCAAAAACCGATATTCGGCTTGAGAAAATTAGAAAAGATTTGGTTGCAATTGTCAACGCACTTGTGTGCATAAGTAATTTTAGCGAGATTGAATCATACTCAATAACTTGTCGATTATCACTTGATGATGAGTGATGTTGATAAAATGCGAAGCATCGGGGACAGAGATAAGTTCAAAAAGAGGTGTGGACTTCAATCTGGCCAGTGACCCTTCTGAAATGGAACTTAAATTTTCTGCCACCAAAATAATACTTTTTTTATCTTTAATGTCATTCATCTTCTCAAAAATATGCCACTGATTATTAATTTTTAGACAAGACATTACCTCATTTAGTTTGTGCACCCCTGTTCGCCAAATCGCCGGCCCATCAACCGTTGGGTAATACACTTGACTTGCTAACAAAGAATATGCGTTTCTATCTGGAACCAGTTCTTTAATCTGTTTTTTTAAACTCTTCCAATCTTGATTCATGTTAAGTTGAGGAACAACGTTGTAGGTTAACTTATAAAACTCGGTATCTTCAATTGGAGCAGGCGAAATATCGCCAAACACTCCCCCAAGATAAAGCCGCGGAAACTTTGCCATGAAATCAAAAATGATTTTACCTCCATAGCTAGAGCCAAAAAAGTAAGCCCCCTTTCCACCAAACTTTGTTTCAAGCATATTTGCAATCATGTCTGAACCGTGATCATAATCAATCGTTTTTAAGTCACGATCAGCAATACTTTTCTTTTTCAGCTCATAATTAAAATCAACAAAAATCACATGAAAGTGATTGTGCAAAGATTCCAAAAACTTGAGCTCCTCCACTCCTCCCATAAGTCCATGCACTGCAACCAGTAAGGGCAAAGTTTTAGCTCCAACAGTTTCATAATATAACGACATGTGGTTCTCCTTTGATAATTGCATCGGAAAAACTGTTTTGTAACTTTTGACTAGACTTCGTTGCTTTCTTTATTTCCTGTAACAAATATGACGTCGACGCTAATAAAAGTTTTAATGTATTCGTTTCACTATTTTTGGTATCGCCCTCGCCGGCAGTGTACTGAAATAATCTGTCAATTTTGCTCCAATTTAAAAATTTAAGTAATCCCTTTGCGTCCGACAGATAGCTATTTAAAAAAACTTCTCCTGTTTTTGATTTGAAATAATCTTCTGGCGCAAAAAAAGCATGTTTCGATTCATTGGCATTTTTTAAAGGCAGATACTTTTTAGAAATCTCTTTTAAGAGATATTTTTCCGTTAGTCCACTGATAAGAAAATTGGCCGGGTAAGACATCGCCAAATTTGCCACCTCCAGATCCAAAAATGGAGTTCTGCCTTCAATGGAATTTGACATTTCTTGTCTATCTCCAAGATTTGCTAGAATATAATGCAGAAGATCTAACCTAATATCCAACCAGAGTTGATAGCTAAGTTGATTTTTGCATTCAGTGATATTATCCATCTCTGCCAGATATTTTATCTTTTGGGTGCTACTTGCAATCAAGTTTTTAATCTCTTTACCAAAAAGATATCGGGCATTTTTCTCATTGATTAAACGTTTAAATTGGCCTGGATACTCCCCATCAAAAATCGCTTTTATTTCTGCCTCAAATGGATAATCCTTCCCACATAAATATTTACTGCCGGTCCCGGCCCTCTTCTCTATAAAACTATTTATCACCTTTTCGGCCGCAAAAAGTGGATGTCTGGCCAAAAATCGATCTAGTTTATTCAAACGATGGTGAGCATAACCGGCAAAAAGTTCATCCGCCCCCTCTCCGGATAATACAACCTTTAAATGCTTAGAAGCAAGACTGCTTAGAAGATTTTTCGCCGCCCCATGTGGATTAATTATCGGAGATTCAAACGCAACAATCGATTGCCCTAAATGATCAAAAAAATTTTGCTGACTTAATACAACTATCTCATGCTTAACTCCCAAATGCTTGGCCACCGCCATTGCCTTGTGAGATTCATCATATTGTTTATCTTCAAAGCTTACCGTAAATGCCTTGGGTCTGGCCCCCTGTTCACACATGAGGCCCAGCATTAGAGCACTATCGATTCCTCCACTTAAATATGATCCAACCTCCACATCCGCCACCAACCTTCTTTTCACACTGTTTTTTAGTGCAAGTTCTAATTTGTAAGTGGCCTCCTCTTTGGTGGTGTGTTTGATTCTCGTCTGATCAAATTTAAGCGATTCCAGGGCCGTTTCGATAAAACGATTTTTTGTAATGTCGTATTCGTATGATCTATCAGGATACACGTGCTGAATGTTTTGAAATAAAGTTTCCATAGGCGGGATGAAGCTGCAGATATAATTGATCAGATAATTAGTGTTAATCTCATACGTTTCGTTTGCAAGAATGGCCTTTATCTCGCTGGCCAAAACTATCGAATTATTTTTTTTCAAGATATAAAGCGGTTTTACTCCAAATGGATCTCTCCCAAAGTAAACTCGCTTTTTGGCCAAATCATAAAATATATAGGCATATTCCCCATGAATGTTTTTTAAAGCGGAAATTCCCTTCTTCACAAAAAGATTGAGCAATACTTCGCTATCCGAATTGGTATTAAAATATACGCCTTCTGACTGTAACTCCTTTTTGATTTTTTGATAGTCGTAGATCTCCCCGTTCACTATCCCAATTACATTCTTATCATATGAAACAAGCGGCTGACCTCCAGTTGCAAAATCAATAATACTTAGTCGCGTATGGACAAGAGCGCAATTATCAGTTGAATAATAACCAAAACCATCGGGGCCCCGGTGAAAAAGTGAAGTAACTGTTCTTTGCAATTTGGACCGATCAAAATTAACTTGCGGGCCAAACTCTCCCCAAATCCCACACATACTATTCTTTTCCTAGGGCCTTTTGTTTTGCTTTCCACTCTTCTACAATCTCGTCTGGAACTAATTTGGAGGAGACTTTTGGATCTAAAAATGAGTATAAAATCTCTGCGCTTGCCTTTTTTTTCCCATCCACAGTAATTGTTCCGGTACATAGCGCGTACTGACTAGTTAATTGGATAACCTGGGCCTTCACTTCGCATTTATCACCAGGGAAAATGCTCTGGTAAAATTTTGCTTTCTTTACGCTTGCAAGGGCCGGCGCAAGTTGGCCATCATAAACCTTTATGCATTTTCCTCCCGCTTGCGCGATCATCTCAATTTGTAAAACTCCAGGAACGATGGGGTAATTTACAAAATGATGTTGGAAGATCTCTTCTGATCGCGTAAAACACTTTGTGGCCGTAATTGTTTTCCCAGGATCACACTCTGTAATTCTATCGAGTAAATACCATAGCATTTTAATTCTCCTTAATTAAAAACTTTAACCTATTTGGAGGCGTCAATATCTTCCTTCCTGACAATCGTTTGATAAGTGAATTCTTTTAGCATTATAAAATTATTTCATGATTCTATTTTTTTTCTATTAGAAAAGCTCCTGGAAAATAATTCCTTGATACCCTTTTGAAAACATCAGTGATAAAATTAACGAAAAAAATCGAGGGTATAATGTCAAAAGTACTATGGAAGCATTTTGTTTATCCACACGGTAATAACCTGGGAGAAAAAACAGTGCATATTCGATGCATCTCCCCTGAGAAGATTATCGAGAAGGTAAGGAGTTTTAGTTATAGTAACAAACAATTGCTGGGGGAATTTAGTCAGGCAACAAGATCATGTTCTAGGGCCTGTTGTTTAATGCATTTTGCTTGCGCAAACATCTCGGCAGAACATTTAAAGTTAATACGGGACGATTCCTTTCGCGTGGGGATTTATTGTGCAGTAGAAAATGGGAGTGTCGACTATGAAATAGTTGAAAAAGTACTTGAAGGAAAGCGTGAGGAATTTCACCAAAACTACAAACGAGAAAGAAACCCTAAAATGTATTTAAAGCAGCTTCCCAATTTGGCCGCGGCCCAAATTGGAATATCCTACGAGATCAATGGCCCAACCTACGTCTTCACTCATCCTCAGCTCGGAGCAATTCATGCGCTAGAGCAAGCGGAGTTTGATTTAGCTCAATCTCAAATTGACTTTGCTTTGGTGATATGTGCGTTTAGTGATGAAGACCCACTCAATTTATTAAAACATAAACAGCTCCAAGACCTCCCGCTCTCAGAAAGTGCAGTGGTACTTTTATTAGGGACTGGAAGCGAAAAATCAGAAACAATGACTTCCCAAAAACGTGATTATAATTATGGAATGACAAATCAATTAATATCCAGGTTTAATTTCAAGGAGGAATAAAAATGAACGACAAAGAACTATTTGTGAAAATTCAAGAAGCTATTGCAGACGTTTTAGATATCGATACTGATGAAATACAAATGGAAAGCAAGATCCTGAGTGATTTAGGCGCCGAGAGTATCGACATGTTGGACATAGCATCTGAATTGGAAAAAATTATTAACAAAGAAGTTGATTTGGCAAAACTTCGCGCATTATTACCTACTGATAAAGCGATGGTTGTTGGCGATTTAGTTAAATTTTTAAAAAGTTTATAGCTATGACAACTTTACGAAGGAAGGTATATATAACATCTTGTGGCGTAATTTCTTCCATGGGATGTAACGTTGAATCATTTACCCAGAATATGTTTGCTGGCAAATCCGGAGTGAAAAACATCAGAGGCAGTGGAGAATTTTCAGAGGATTTTCCAATCCCCTACGCTGGTATCATTGAAGATTCCCTTAATCATTTTAAATATACTCCTCAACACATCATAGACAGTTTGGAAAAAACTGGGGAGCTGGCCCGATCGTGGCGCTGTACTTTACTGGCGCTGGAACAAATTTTTGGCCAGATTAAAAGCGTCGAATCAATTGACGCATTTGTATATGGCACTCCAGATGGAACTGGATACGAAGTAGTGGAAGATGCCTATAAAAAGAAAAACAGTGTGGATTTTGACTTTAAGCTTTTAAGTGGGGATGGTTGTCATCAATTTTTAATTGATAGCATTAGATCATATTATGGAGTTGAACTTAAACGAGAGAAAATTTACTCTATTAACGCAGCTTGTGCGACCGGGAATCAAGCATTAGGCATGGGACTACAAAGAATCCGTGCCGGCCAATGGGATCGAGTCCTCGTTGCCGGCGTAGATACCAGATGCACACTAGCAAATATGATGAATTTTCACATGCTGATGGCGTTATCTACTGCGGAAGTTGAACCAAGTACTGCCAGTCGGCCATTTGATTTAACCAGATGTGGCTTTGTAAGAGGAGAAGCGGCCGGAGTATTGCTCTTAGAATCGGAGGATTCACAAAAAAAATCTAAAAATCCAATTCTGGCGGAAATCGTTGGTTATGGAAACACTTCCGACGCATTTCGACTTACCGATCCACGAGAAGATGGACTATGTCTACAAAAGGCGATGGCAAATGCCATTAGTGATGCAGGTATTGAGAAAGAACAAATCGATTATATCAACGCACACGGGACATCAACGCTATTGAATGATAAAATAGAAACTTTCGCCATAAAAGAACTATTTGGTGAGCATGCCTATAAGTTGGCCGTGAGTTCATTAAAATCTCAGATTGGACACTCCACTGTTGCGGCAGGCATCTTAGAAAGTATTGCCTGCGTTCAAATGCTTCGACATCAAAAACTTGCCCCCACTATAAACTTACAAACGAAGGATCCTCTCTGTGATTTAGATTATGTTCCGCTTGTAGCGAGGGATAGCAAGGTAGAATATATTTTGAACAATAATATTGGGTTTGGTGGACAAAATATTTGTGTTGTATTGAAAAAAGCGTGAGGGTATTACCTTGAAAAAATTGGCATTAATTACGGGTGGAACTTCCGGTCTTGGATATGCATGTGCGACCAAACTAGCACAACACTACGACCTTGCGTTAGCATATGGTAGCAATGAGGAAAAGGCCATTCTTGCAAAGTCGCAAATTCAGGCCAATTTTCCCGAATGCCGTGTGGAGCTATTTAAGGGGGAATTAAATGGCCACAAAACAGCACAGGAATTATATTCTCGGGTTGGTGAACAATTTACCAACTCTCCGGCCATTCTTATCAATAGTGCCGGTCGATTAAGAGATGGCCTGTTTTTAAATATGGACTTTTCAGTTCAGGAAGAAATGGTGCAAGAGCATCTCCTGACAACCATGGCGCTTTCTTATTTGTGTCTTAAAAACATGTATAAAGAAAAATTCGGAAGAATTATTAACTTCTCTTCCGTGAGCGCAAACTATTTTAAAAAGGGGCAAGTCGGATATGCCTGCGTTAAATCAGGAATAGAGGGTTTTACTAAGTGTTTGGCCATGGAGGTTGCTCATCGTGGAATTACAATAAACGCATTGGCCCCAGGCCTTATCGAAACGCCTATGACGCAAAAAATGGTAGATGAACTACGAGAAGAAAAATCACTAAGAAAAAAAATTCCTATTGGTCGAGCTGGCCGGCCAGAAGAAGTAGGAGAATTGGCCTTATTTTTATGCTCAGAAAATGCAAGCTATATAACTGGTAGTGTAATCACAATAGATGGTGGCCGCTCTTTAGGAGATAATTCGGTATGACAAACACCTACGTAATAACTGGGGGAACAAGAGGAATTGGCAGAGGCATTAGTCTAGAGTTACTCGCAAAAGGCCACAAGGTCTTTGCCTTGTATGCTCGAAATACGGATGAAGCAAACAAGCTGATAGAGTTGGCAAAAAATTTTCCAGGCCAGTTAATTTGTCTTCGAGGTGATTTAACAAAAGAAGATAACCTCGAACAAATTCTCCAACAAATTTTAAATTCCGCAGGCGCAATACAAGGGCTTATTCACTGTGCGGCCAGTGGAGTCCACCGTCCAGTAGATCAGTTAAAAACCAAACATCTTAGATGGACGTTTGAGACAAATGTCTTTTCATTTCATGAACTGCTGCTTGGACTATTACCCATACTTACAAAGAACTCAAAAGTAATTGGGTTAACTTCTGCAGGGAGCGATAGATACTTGCAGCAATATGCCGCGGTTGGAAGCAGTAAGGGGGCACTCAATTCCCTATTTCGTCACTATGCGGTTGAACTTGCGCCCCGAGATATCGGAGTTTCGTTAATTTGTCCAGGGATGGTGGAAACAGATGCCATTAGTAGTTTTCCAAACCGAGAGGAAAGGGTAAATGGTGCCAGGTCACTAACGCCATCAGGCAGATTAACCTCTGTGGAGGATGTAGCGCAGTTTGTGAGCTACATTTTATCGGTTGAGCACAATCAATTCACCGGACAAACGTTTTATCTCGATGGTGGGAAAAGTTTGCTGGCCTAAAGAATGCAAAGCTCTTTTAACAAAACCTTTCCCGTGTTGGATCTTGGGAAACATTTTTTTTCTACCACTTCGATGGGAACTTTAAATCTTCTTTTTAAATCTTGCTTTAGCTTTTTTGTCACCCAATCTGAGGTTGGAATTGAGTTGGCAATTGACTCCAAAAACAAATACGCCTTATGTCGATTACCAGTTTTAATCGGCAGACAAACCGCATCTTGATAATACTTTTTAATTTCTTCGCAACTCATGACCGTCTCTTCAATATGAGCAGCAGAAATTCTTTCGCCGTTGATTTTAATTATGCCATCTGCGCGGCCATGGATAAAAAGTCTTCCTTCCTGTGACAACATTCCAATGTCACCCGACTTAAAATATCCCTGCGAATCAATTACATTAGTTTCCTCATTGTAATGGCCTTTCATGAGAGTTTTGGCCTTAATAAAAATGGCCCCCTCCACCCCTGCCTTACAGAGTTTATTCTCCTCGTCCCTAATTTGGATTTGAACACCTTCAAGTAAACTATAACCATTGTTGCCATCAAACAACCGCTCTCCATCTTTGATACATGATAAGGCAATGCGTGTGGCCTCTGTAAGGCCATAGCCTTTGTAGATCCTTGCATTCGGGAAAAGTGAACTTGCCACTTCAATATCAGAATCAGAAATCATTCCACCAGATAATGAGAGCGTTTTAACATGTGCTGCCGCAGGAAGGCCTCGCAAATTTCTTTCTTGGTGTAAATATGGGAGCAAATCACAGATTAATGCTAAATTATCGCCCTTGCTTTCCAGTATATTCCGATAGACAGTACCTAGATTAGAAAGCGAAGGAGCAAAGTATGCGTTTCCGCCTGATAAAATGGTAGGGAAAAAGTGTGTATTAATACACATGGTGTGCGAAAGCGGAAGTATGATTGTGGAAGTTGTATTCGAGTTAAGCAAAAACTCGGCCCGCAAACTCTGGGCCAAAAAAACTGTTCCCTCGGCCGGAATCATAATTCCACAAGCTTGGCCTGTTGATCCTGAGGTGTAAAGTATCATGCCTACATCTGGCGGGAGTTTACTATGAGTTTCATGATTATTTATAATTTTAAACTCAAGGGTAATGCTTGTCTCTGAAATCCGTTTTAATACCCCGTAGTTGATATCACTCTCGCAAACAGAGACAAATCGCTCATCATGAGACGAAGTAATTAGTAAGCTCATTTCCTTTGTACTGATCATTTCAAATGTATCTTTTTCTTTAAAAACAATGGGCACCCGATTACTTAAAATTATCGCTATCGTTGTTAACGCCTGTAAAACACCATGCGGAAGAGCTAACCCTATTACGTCTCCACTACTTGTAGAGGCCTTAATGCTTCGGACGATTGGCGCAATTAATGTTGAAATATCGGCTCCAGATAACTTCAGAGAATCGTCACTTAAAAGAATTTTATCCGCAAAACTAGATAGTGCACGTTCTAACTCTGAAGATAAAACGTTAGGAATAATTTTATTTTTATTCTTCACTGGTGTCCTCGTCTGCTGAATTGAAATATACTAACAGTGATTTCATCGCGCGACTCATTACTTGAAAATTTTCTTCATTTGTTAAGAAGTTTCTTACATCAAACGTCGGATCAAGATTTTCCAACAATGGTGAAAAATAGTCATAACATTGATCGTTGCCCTTGATTGGTTCTCGCATGGGGATTCCCCTTTCTTTATTTGTCGTCCTGTATCCCACTATAACCTTTTTCTCCCCAGAACATAACTTTACTGCGTTCTCCGTCTCTTCATTAAAAAGTAAGTTAAAGGCAATAAGATTTGGTTCCCCTGTTGGGAATGATAAAATAGTAAGGTCCGAAACACTTCTTATGATTTTGCCCAAGAGGGAGCGTGGTTGTCTAATCTTGGCAATAGATTTTGCCTTTCTATTAATTTCTTTTAATACTTTGTTTGTGTTGATACTCTGCTCTTTGAGCACCCTGCTAAAGACGTTACTCTCCAGCTTGACGAGAATGTTTGTTTTAATGTTGAGCATATCGACATACCCAACCATCTTAAATCGCCCATCAAAAACAAAATCTGCCGGAGTCAAATATTCTCGACTTAAAGTACCAAATTTAGTGATGACTTCATAGGCCACTGGTAAAGTGGTCGTTAACTCAGTAACTGGCGCAATGCCGCCAGCTCTCATCGCCTCTTCCACTAGCTCAGTACAGGTTAACATATTTCGATCATTATTTTCGACCCTGGCGGTGAAATCAAATTTGTATGATCTCTGTTTCAATACCACTTTTTCAAAATAGGCACGAATTTTACTCTGCCAATCTTTATCCAACAATCTCCTTTCCTTTTCATCTAGGCGATACACTTCAAGATAAGTATTTATTCTTCCATTTAGATAATGCGAAAGTGGCGTGGCCCTCACGCCATCAGCATGCATATCAAAAACAGTTGGAACCGATCGTCCATTAACATGCATCAACACAAAAATTGCGGAGTGATTCCCGGTTTCTTCGGTGTCTCTAGTTGCGGTAGTCAACTCATAACTATAGGTGTTTGTATCTCCAACAATGAGGTCCCCGGTCTGAAATGTAATTCCATGAAAATAGGCGCTCTCGCCTTCAATTGGATAACTCGTTGCCAGCGATAGGTTTTTCCAGTTATCAAAAAGAGACCACAAGGTTCTTTCTAGCGTTTTGACCTCCAAAAATTTTTCAGGGGAATTTTTTGAAGATTTAATTCCAATTTTGCGAGCAAAATCATCTTTTAAGATGAATGGCAGTAAATCAAAAATTTCTTCAACTTGCTCCCTGCTTCTGGCCAATTTTTCAACATTTTTGATCAATTTTTGAGAAAACCAATAATTGAATATTTCCATTTTATATTTGAGGAACATGAGCTCTGAATGATTCGAGCGTTCCCGATGAAGCTGTACATATGACTTCTGAATTTGTTGATAGGAAGCTACTGTTTGTTCTATCTCGCTTGCCTCAAATTGAAAGTTTTCGATTTCATATGTAATATCTTGGGAGGTGATAGAATACCCGACAGATGGAAGAGTGAGAATCCACAAACAGACAACAACTACTTTAAAAATCATATATTTAAAATCCATGTGATGATCCTTGTAGTTAGGCCCATCACATTTACCATAAAAATGGGAACTGATGTGAAAAAGTAGTGATCTTAAGTAAAACTTACAGACGGAAAGTCAGGTTGATAGGCGAAATTACCATCGAAGTAATGCGTCTTCATCAATCATTGCGAGGATAAAAAACATCGCGAAAGATCTCTTTCAGAAAGGCAAAATAGGGCTCACGATATTTGCCAACCTCATTATGTAACTCATGATAGGCACCATCAAAAATCTTCAAAAGGAAGCCCTTTTCCACCTGTCCAAAATAATCACGAACGGCATTGACACTAACGACTCGATCCGCAGAACCAATCGCGCAAACCGCCGGACATTTTACTCTAAGCGGTTTTCGATAAACCTCTTTAGCGCTCTTCACCAACTCCAAGGCCAATTTGGTATGAAGTTTTAATGCATTTAAATCATCATGAATATATTGCTCTCGCACTCTAGCGTCATGTGAAAGATAACTTAAATCCACCAACCCCGCTAATTCGACGCTCGCAGAAATCGAGGCCAACCATTGCACCAAAGATAGCGGAGAGTAATTAAAAATTGATCCTAGTGCTCCCGATAATACAATTGGAGGTGCGGTGATAAAGCATAGTGATGGATAAAAATCATCGCGCACATAATCCGCCAAATACCCGCAAATAATTAATGCCCCCATGGAATGGCCCATTAAGGCATATTTTTCTGGCCGAAATTCCACTTTTAAAAAATTTATCACTTCGGACAAATCTTGATAATATTGCTTAAAATTATCCACGTGCGCCCGCCGTCCCTCACTCTTTCCATGGCCACGTAAATCAAACTGTAGAATATTAAAATCTGCTCCCAATAATTCCGCAATATATTTATGCCGACCTAGGTGCTCCGCAATTCCATGCACGGCCACGATCCAATAAGGCGATCCAATTTCTCGAATCTGTGCATGCAGAGAAATTCCATCGATCATTTTAATCTGTTTCGTTTCATGAATCATGCTATGCCTCCCGGGCAAAAATAGGCCAGGCCAATAACACAGGCGATAAACTGCTTGCTTATAAAAAAAAATTATAACATAATTAAACTAACCTAAAACAGCTAAAAAAAACGATTTCGCTATGTATTGTCCAAAATGTTTAAATAACACGCTAGCGTTGGCCTCTCACGGAATTGTGAATATCACAATTAATGGCAAACAGATGGACACTGGACGCTTCCTCTACAACGCAGATAAAGAATCCAAGCAAGAGATTATTGATAATTTAACCGATAAACTTATCGATTTTTTTAAATGGTATTCAACCTTCAAAAATCAAGATCCCATTAAATTCGTTCAGATTTCTAGTAGCGATTTTGTCTGCGAAGATAAGTGCGCTATTGATTTACGCACCAAATTCTCTGTTATTGACATACTAATCCCCAAAAGCACTGTTAACAAAATACTTCATGATTTAGGACAACAATACAATATGAAGATTGAACTGCAGGTTGACTAAAAAAATCAACTACACATCTTTTCGGTATTTTTTTCTCCGTTTATAACGCTCCGACAAGAGACTACAATAATATTATTGGACGGAGTGTTTAAAACAAAACAGTCGGGAGCATACATTAAAAGTTTTTTTCATAAAAAAGAGAAAATAATCTCGGCCTTTTGGGCCGCGCTGCTGCTGCTCTCCCTTTCCTCTAGCGCCATCGAGATTAAGTTAGATAACGATTTAAATCTGCGGGCCGATACTCCCGCAACGGATGAAGTACTTTTAGATAAAATCGCCACCCTCCCGCGAGGAACCATTCTCACTATTCCCGATAAATATTTTCCTAAAGAATTAAAAGGAGCTTCAGAGCATGCTCTTAACTTCTGGCTGGCCAATCACCATAAGCTCAAACGCTTCCCTCACGAAGATGGTAAAATAAAGCGAGACTATTTTGTCCCCGTAACTGTGGTAAGCACACCGGATAATCGACTTCCCCCTGGGACTATTGGCGAAGTCAATGTCGGGGCCCTAGCACGAGAGAGAGATCTGCAACTGCTGGCCACGGAAGAGACCCTTCTCTATCCCACAACACCTCCCCAACGGATGGATGCAATCACACCTTCTACTCCACTCGCTCAACTCTCAGTGGCAGACCCTCTTCCTATTTGTCCTGTTGAATTTATTCCCAATGCTGCTTCTGAAAAATTGGCCCGTGATGTTGCAGAAATTCTGGCGCAAAAAAATGTCGAAAGAACAAAAATGGCCACTATTAGAAACTATAAAGAAATTTGTCTAGTAGCAAATAACTATAACAGCACTTGCGCACCTCCTCCTTTTGAGAAGTTTCTACAATCCCTGCACGAAGAGGCAAAATTCAATGGAATTCCAGCAAATCTTTTGCTGGCCATGATGACAAAAGAGTCCGTTGGCCGCTGTGGGGCGACTAATGATGAGGACTCCGGTAGCAAAAGTTTAGGATTATTTCAAATAAACACCAAAACTTATAATAAGAGATACTGCACCAACAAGGCCAATCCGTCCTGTCTTACTCACCCTATCACTAATTTAAAAGAGGCCATTAAAATCTTGGTGGCCAAATATAAACGAGTAAATGATTTCTATCCACGGGCCAGTGATAACGAGATTGAGTGGAAGTCGCTAGATCCCAATAAACGTAATCTCTGGCGCAAGGCCTTGGCCGCCTACAACGGAGGAGAGGGATATGTCTTTCAGGCCTACAATGATCTTGTCTCCTTCAATAGAAAGTATCAAACCAATTTCGACCCAGACAATTGGGCGCATCGAAAACTCTTCTTATTTCGCATGATGCTAGAGAAGAACTACCAAGAATGGAGATTTCCCAATAGATATAAATATCGCCGCTCTTCAAAAAACGCTATTAGCAATCTCGTTTTTGCCGAGACGATTGCCGGAGAACAAGATGGAGATGCCTCTTTAATTGGGGCCTGGGAGAATTCATCCGATTGTCGTAAGGAAGCACCTCAGCAGTATGATGAACAAAATGTTAGATTATGATATCTTTTAGCAATCGCTTTGGTACAAAGTGTTCATCTTTTTCGTTGCGCCAATATTTATACTCATCGCCTTGCATATCAACCAATCTGACTATCTCCTTTGGTTTTCCCAACGCCACCACTGCCAAAATATCATAACGATTTTCTTCTATGGCCAAAAGCGTGCGCAATTTTTCCTTATTTATAGAAGCAATCATACACCCCCCTAATCCACTTTCCACGGCCGCCAACAAAAGTGTCTGCATTGCAATCCCATGATCAATGTAAGCATTCTCTGCAATCTGACGATCCAGCAATACCACGATATAGGCAGAGGGCCTTTCTCCTTCTTCTGGCCCGGCCCAATTTTTAAGGTGTCCGGCCCATTTTAGGTGAGGAAAAATTTTGGCATTCATCTCTGGTGTATATGAGAGATAATATTTTAGCGGTTGAATATTGCGGCCAGAAGCAACCAGGCGAGCACAATCAACAAGCTCCTCTAATTTTTTTTTAGAGATGGCAACCTCTTGCCAAAAACGGCGATAACTACGATTTTTTTTTACTAGTTCTTGAAAATTATTCATATCATTTAACTCCACTATGTTTCTTTCAATCTTCTTTATTGCTAGGTTGATAGGCAAATTATCAACATTTACATCCTAATATTTTCCACTAAACTTAAATATGTACTTAGCGTAAGAATATACTATATGGAACATAATCACACTACCAAGAAATCTGAACATCATACTGGTTGGTATTTTTTTAGTCTACAAGCGCGAAGCTACCTCGATTTGACAGACGATATGTCTATTGGCCGAGAATCTGCTACTTTGAATTTTCCGGGAGATAAAGAGATTAGTCGAATTCACTGCCGCATCTCCATCAATGAATTTGGTGTTTCTATTATTGACCTCGGATCTACAAATGGCACTCTTATAAATGATCTGCCTATCCCTGTTAGCACTACCACTATTTTGCAAATTAATGACAAAATAAAAATAGGTAAGCAAGAATTTATTTTTATCGATAACCATCAAGCTTTTGATAATTTTTCCGAAGAAGATGGCCGGGATCGTTTAGGTTTTGCAGAAAAGACAGTTGTTGTCCCCTCTAAAAAAGTAGGACTATGAGCACAAATTCCACCATCGGGGCAAAAAAATATAAAACTTGGTACCTAATTGATATAAATAAGCGCAGCTGCGTTGATATCACCAAATCACTGGTAATTGGGCGAGAGGGTGGGGATGTAAACTTTCCTAATGATAAAAAAGTAAGTCGCCTGCACTTTGCAATTGAATTACGAAAAAATAACGTCTTTATTAAGGACTTGGGTTCAACAAACGGTACGCGAGTTAATGGCCAAATAATCAAGCCACAAGAAGAGATTAAATTATCCCCCTCCGACGAAATTAAATTTGGCTCTCAACTTTTTGTAATTATCTCCCAAAAACAGTTTTTTGATAAATTCTGGGAAGAACGCTCCATCACCACTAACGGCTTTACAGAGCGAACAGAAATCAACCAAAGTAAAATCGATCATATTTTAAAAATTATCAGAAAACCTGAAGATGACTTCGAAAGTTAAATCCAAACTTGTTGCGAAGATGGTAATTTTCGCCATCGGGCTGGCCATTATTTCCACCACCGCTATCTTACTTTCTAAAATAAATCCCTTCCAAATCCAAAATCTGCTACCAAAAAATCATCCTGTCCGCTTACAATATGAGGATTATAGTAAAAAATTTAATGATGAAAACCAAATCTATATCCTCGTAAAAAAGTCCAATGGCCCCTTCTCCTCATCGGAGCTTTTGGCCACCGTCAAAGAATTTGGCAAAAAAATTAAATTCACTGCCAACGCCGTTGGTGATCAATCCTTATACAACGCTAAATATGTTATCTATAATTCACATTATCAACGCTTTGAGATGAATTCCTTTTTGGATAATATAGGGATAACCGCCGAAGGACAAGCTCAACTAGAAAGTAAATTTTGGAGCAAAACTCTAATCGATGAGGCCCATCAATCCTTCGTTATTTCTTTGATGATCAAGAGCACCCTCTCTCCTAAAGAAAAAGTTCCTTTTGTGGCCAACCTTATGAAGAGACTGGCCCCTCTTCAAAAGCAGTGGGCCAATTTAGAAGTACATTATCTTGGAACAGAAGTGGCCAATTATCACTTCACTCGAGAGATGGTGCGGAATCAAACTATCATCACGCCACTAATTTTGGCCCTAATTGGCCTTTTCTTTTTCATTATGTTTCGCTCACTCCAAGTCGTTTTCTGGTCTCTCTTTACGCTTATTGCGAGTTATGCCACTACTATAATTGTAATTGTTCTCAATGAAGGTGGAATTGGCCCTTATAGCTCCTTTGCTCTTTTTTTTGTTTTAATTACTTCCACTTCTGACATGATTCATCTATTCACGAAATTAGGACAAATGAACGTTCCGGATCACAACCTTCGCATTGCCCAGGCAGTTAAGGCCGCTTATAAACCATGTTTGCTAACCACCACCACTACCGCTATTGGTTTTTTATCGTTAGTGGCCGACAACAACATTCCCATTCGCTATTTTGGCATCTACTGTGCTACAGGAACCTTTATCTGTTACATCTACTCCTTTACCCTCCTTCCATTTATTTTAAAAACTTTTAACTTTAGCTTTCCCACCACCACCGAATTTTTCACTGATGTCACACCTCTCAAGCGATTTATTACTCGCTTTAAAAAAACTATTATTGCAGCCTTTGTCTTGGCCGCGGCCATCTTTACTTATTACTCCACCACCTTGCATGTAGATGATAATCTCTATCGCAAATTTGTCGATGATCATCCACTTACCAAATCCGTAGATGCTTTTTCTGAAAAGTATAACTACGTTGGTTCCATTGATATCTTAATCTCTGCCAAACAGGGTGAAATAACCAATGAAAAAAATCAAAAACTTGCGGCCTTGTTTGAAAAGGAAATAGAATCTCTTCCGGCAGTCTCACACCTAAAATCATTGGCACTACTTTTTTCTCATTTACAAAATGAGATTAAAAGCAAGCTGCCGCAAAATGATCTTGTAGATATAAAAACCCAATCCCTTTCCGATGCTTTATATAACCTACTGTACAACTATCGCGCTCTAGGTAACTTTCTTTTTCGTCCCGATAATCAGGCCAGGACAATAGTATTTTTAAATACTCTTAATTCTGAAAAATTAGAGCAAACTATCAAAGATATAAAAAAAATAGCTCGTAAAAAAGAGTATCATTCTTTGGAGATAAAAACCGGCGGTTTTTCCGCTATCCGTAGTTACATAAACAACTCTGTAATCCGCAGCTTTCTTCAATCATTTCTAACCGATCTACTTCTGATCTTTTTTGTCTTTCTTTTTTTATATCGCTCTCTCCGATGGTCTATTTTAGCAATGATTCCCAATTTATATCCACTAATCTTTATCAGTGGTCTAATGGGATTATTTAAAATAACTTGGGAGTCCAACTTAGTTATCTTGGCCTGCATCACCTTAGGCATTGCCGTAGATGACACCATTCATTTTCTCTTCGAACTGCGTCGCCACCTGCAACAAAAGCAATCAATGGAAGATGCCATTTTCTTTTCTTTGGAAGAATCTTTTCGCGCACTAGTCGGCACGACGTTAGTATTTTTACTCTGCTTCCCCTGTTTTTTGCTGGCCGACCTGCGCCTTTTTATTCAAGTAGGTGTACTAATTTTATTATCTCTTTTGGTTGGACTAATGGCCGATATGTTACTACTACCATCTATTCTTATGTTAGATTTCTTTAAAAAGAATATTCAATAAAATCCTTGAAGCGCTTGCACCGACAGATAAAAAGAAATAATATTAATCCAAATAAAATAACTTAATGCAATTCAAGGAGGATTCTGTATGAAGTTTTCACTCTTAAAATTTCTATTGGCCTTATTCTTATTGGCGTTTGCAGGATGTGGATCTGATGATGATGGTGGAGGTGATAACACCGACGACATTGGACTATCTTCCGACCTGGCATTTACCGCCGATGCCGCCAATTCTCTTCCTCAGATAGAAGTGGCCGCTGGCAAGCAACTAAAAGGGACTGGAAATATTGCCGGAGTTGCCTACATAAATTCTTTCATCAAACAAGAATGCTACATGCCAAATAATGATGAAACTGATTACTCTGGACATTGCCCAGCTGATGTACGTGCCGAGCTGGATGCCGCACTTTCCGCAGGAGGTATTGGTGATGGTACCGATGTATTCAACAAGTATAAATTAACCAGCACCACCTTAATTGGATTAATCTATCATGCCGAAATGTATTCGGCCGGACCTGGGCCATCTAATGCTTGCGCCGATTTTAATGGATCTAGCTTGGCCACTGCCCATTCGCCCTCTTTTACTGGTGGCACTTCCGCCTCTGATAAATTTGTAATCGATTATTTTTCTGCACTTTATTGTGTTAAGGCCAACTCCTATGATGGAAATACTTCATATTCAGCCTTTGGATATGTAAGTGATGATACCTCTCCGGCCATCGCCAATCTGACTACCAGATATCGCCATCCGTATGATGGTGTTTCCGATCCCGGGCAAACTGACATCTTTCAAGTCTACGTCTCTCTAGACCCTGCTGATGCTACCACTCAAAGTCCAACGTCAAAATTTTTGGCCTTTAACTTTGCAGGAGTTAGTAGCATGTATTCTCGCGCTATAATTTTATCCAACTTGTCCACCCATAAATTTGCCGTTCGTTATACTACAGGAAATCTAACACTCGGCAATCATCACATCATTGCGCTAGGAGTTGGTGGCGTCGATAAAACAACTGGTACACCTGTTAATGGCAGCTACATGATCAAAATAATCAATACCGATGGGGACAATAGTAGTAATCTTACCTCTGCCTCCTATTGCGTTAATAACAGTGCAGGAACTTATGATGACGCTAACTATACTGCCTGCACCACTACTGCCGCCATTCCATGGGATAGTATTAGCGCAAGCAATGTTGCTACCTATCTAGAAATGAGCACCACTGAGCAAACCAATTTGGCCGGATTTTTGGCATATTTTAACGATACCGATCTGCTAAGTGTTGATGATTTTCCAAGATCAGAAGCTGAGGCCGATAGTAACTTCCCTCGAATGATCGAGTAGGCCCCAAGTTAATATTACCAAAATTCTTCTAAATGAATCTGGCCCTCTTCGCTTTTAGTGTGCTTAACAAATTTCTCTGCTCCTAAAAACTTTAGGGCCGATTCAATCATCAGTGGATTGCCACAGAGATAGACGTGGGTATCTTGAGGAGTTGGATCACTTCCCCACTTACGCCCTAAGGCCCGCCCTTTCCAAACATCCTCTACAAACCCCGTGGCCCCCGCCCATTTACTTAATTCTTCCTCGGGAGAACTAACGACGGGAATATAGGAAAAATTTTCAGAGATACGCTCTAGCGTTTGCAATTCTGCTTGATAGCCAAGATCCCAGGAATGACGAGCACCGTGAATGACAGCATACTTGCGATTATTTAGGCCATTATTTTTTGTTACTAAAGTTCGCAGCATAGACATGTAAGGTGCAAGGCCAGTACCGGTGGCAATCAGAACCACATTAGCATTTTGGGGAATATTTTCCAGTGTGAACATACCTACAAATTTTTTCCCCATCCACAACTTATCTCCTAATTGCAAATTATAAAGTCTAGGGGTTAATGCTCCCGAGCGAACCATGCTAATATAAAATTCTAAATGATCTTTGGCGGTAGAAGAAGAGGCCACAGAATATGCTCGCCGAATCAACTTATCTGCTTCTGCCGGTGTACTTTCGATATCACTAAGCGGCGAACGGCCGGCCGAACCATTTAACCCCAACACGCCATACTGCCCCGGAATAAATTCAGGAAGCTCCCATCCAACGGGCGCCACTTTTAGTATGAAATTTCCGGGAGCAAACTCCATTTTTCCAATTACTTTTGCGTTGTACTCAATTGCCACTGATGCCATATTTCCTCCTAATTTACTACTTTTATAAATGCACTTTTTGAAAGCCCACAGATCGGACACTCCCAATCATCTGGAAGATCGACGAAGGGAGTTCCTGGCGGAATTGCTCCTTCTACATCCCCTTCTTGTGGATCATAGATATATCCACATGGAGCACAAAGATATTTCTGATTCACGCACCCATCTCCCGCTTTGTCTCGTTTAACCAAGCAATATGTTGCATCTCCTCGCCAATTATCTTCTCTAAAATTTTTTGTGACTCTTCATCTTTAACAACCTCTTTCAATCCAAGATATAGTAAAATGGCGTCTTCTTCTGCATCGTAAGCAAATTCAAATACCTCACTTATATTACTGGAAGCGGTTAAGGTGGTATCCCCTTTGGAGAATGAAATTCTTTTTAATCGCTTGTTTAAAATGGCCTTCAAATACTCTGGAAATTTATAATTATTAAGATCCTCTGTCTGCCTTTGCGCAAGTTGAGATCCTAGCAGCGCAAAAATCTTAGAATGCTGCGACTCCTCTGTGGCCAGTTTTAAAAAGAGATCCTGTAATTTGGGATTTACTTCCGCCATATGCTGATAGTACTTGGCGGCCCCCTTTTCCATCTCCGCAAAGCAATGGGCCATCTGCAAAAGATCAATACCTTCCTTAAGACAATCTCCATCTTGCATAACGACTCCTTTGAACTAAATAACTCCGTACGAATTTATATTACAACCAAAGCATAAGCAAGTTTGTCTGTAACAATACTTTTTTTATCAATTATCTTACAGTCGACAAGATAGTTAAAATTGATTATATCTATTTTATAATAATCTGAGACTATTGGAGCAAGTAAATATGACTACTATCACCCAATTAGAGTATGTTGTGGCGGTAGACAAATTCCGTCACTTTGGTAAGGCCGCTGCTGCCTGTTTTGTTACCCAACCAACCCTTAGTATGCAACTACAAAAACTCGAAGAAGATTTAGGCGTTATTGTTTTTGATCGCTCAAAAAACCCCATTCTTCCAACAATGGAAGGAGAGGCGGTAATTAAACAGGCCAAAATTGTTATTTCAGAGCACAAAAAAATAAAAGATGTTATTAATTTAAGCAAAAAAACGCTTGAAGGTGAATTTAAATTGGCGGTTATCCCCACCCTGGCGCCTTACGTAATTCCTCTTTTTGCCAAAAGTTTTTCCAATAAATTTCCCAACATTAATTTAACCATTGAAGAGACCAAAACCGAAGATATCATCAAGCAAATTGAGCGTGATGAGCTTGATGCTGGACTCCTTGTCACCCCCTTACATAACAATGCGCTAATTGAGCGAGTTTTGTACTACGAACCATTTTATCTTTTCGTAGATCCTAAGCATGAACTTAGTAAAAAAAATAAAGTAGAACAGACCGATCTTTCCCTGTCAGAAATATGGCTTTTAAATAAAGGCAACTGCTTTCGAGATCAGGTGTTAAATATCTGTGCCGAAAAAAATCCTGATAAAAAGCAGAAAGAAAATTTGCATTTTGAAAGTGGCAATTTTGAGACACTTAAAAATATGGTATTAAAATATTCTGGCTATACTCTGCTTCCTCATATGGCCGTATCTGAGCTATCTACCTCAAAAAGTAAGCTGGTGCGTGAGTTTATTCGTCCGGTTCCCACTCGCGAAGTAAGCATTGTCCATGGCCGCTCCTTCTTAAAAGAGCGAGTGATTGATGCTATTGAAAAAGAGATTTTAGATGCCCTGCCCAAAGAACTTCGCTCGTTAAAAAATAAAGATGTCGAAATCGTAGAAATTTATTAGCGAAATAAGTGAGATAGACGATATGAAAGAAATGCCTATCAGCGAACACTTAACAGAACTGCGCACTAGAATAATTCGTATTGCCATCATAATTATCATCAGTTTTTTTATCTGTTACGCTTTTACTGATACTATCTGCGAATTTTTACTGGCCCCGGTTCGGGCCTCTTTGGGCCCTGCGGGGAAAATTGTTTTTTTAGGAATATTAGATAAACTTACTTCCTATTTCCAAGTAGCATTCTGGGCGGCCATTATCTTCTCTTCTCCGCTTTGGTTTAACGAGATCTGGCAATTTATTCGTCCAGCACTCCACCCACATGAAGAAAAAGTGGTTCGCCCTTTTATGTTAATTGGCTTTGTCTTATTCTGGTTAGGAATTCTCTTTGGCCTTTTAGTAGTATTCCCCCTATCACTTAAACTGCTAATGGAATTTGGAGTGGGTGATGTCGCGGCAATGCTGGGACTAAAAGAGTATTTATTGTTGGCCTCTAAAGTCTTAGTCTTTTTGGGGCTAATGTTTCAACTACCTAACATCATTTTAATTTTAGATTTTGTTGGTATAATTAATCTTCGTTACCTGAAAGAAATCCGCAGATATGTCTACGTAGTGTTTTCAATTATTGCGGCCATCCTCACTCCTCCAGACATCTTCACCATGCTGCTCATGTGGATTCCACTAATTGCTCTGTATGAGATAGGAATTTTTTTAGTTTTTTTATTTGGTAAAAAAACCTAAGACTCTTTTTTATCTTTGTCTTCAGAAATGGCCGAATCCCCTCCGGCCCCTCCCCCTTTCATACCTTCCTGGAAATTTTTAATACTCTTGGCCAAAGCACCTCCCAGGGCCGGTAATTTTTTGGCGCCAAAAAGTAAAAATATAATCGCTCCAATTAGCACTAACTCGCCAGTTCCTAATCCAAACATAGCTAACTCCTCTGACTGTTTTGATCGGTCTTTGTCAAAATTTCCTTTTCCTTTTCTGTTTCTGTTTCTGTTTTCACAGTGGAGGTCAGTGTTGGCCGTACATTATTGATCTCTTTTATAAAATCTTGCTTGGCATTTTTAAATTCGCGCACGGCCTTGCCCAGCTGCTTAGCAATCTCTGGCAATTTTTGTGGCCCGATAAAAAGCAGCGCAATGACAGCGATAAGTAAAATTTCTCCGGCCCCTAATCCAAACATACTCTCCTCACATTTTATCTAAAATAGAAATAGTCTACTAATTATTACTTGCCGTCAAATATCATATTGTATCTTTACCCCTTCTTAATTTATAATGAGATGCCACCTCACAACCGGAGCACGTTTTGTAATGAAAAGCCTTTTTGGCCCCAAGCTTACCTTTAAAGACTATTTTGCCGACATTCTTTTTGACCTTATTAATATCCGTGAAAATAAAAATGTCTCGCAAAGTGTTCTGATCAATCAGATTTTTTTTACGGGATACGAGGCCTTTAATGTTATGGCCATTATCTCACTACTTCTTTGTGCTGCGATAATTTTGCAAGGACATGCGGTACTAGTTGAATTGGGCCAAAAAAATCTAATCTACACTATTTTGGCCAGCACTGCTGTGCGAGATATTGGCCCACTGATTATCTCTTTTTTTATTTTAGCGCGTTCAGGAATTGCCATCTCCACCGAACTTGGAAATATGAAAGTCAACAAAGAGATTGATGCTCTGAAGGCCTTAGGAATCTCGCCCATTTCCTACATCGTCACACCTCGCATTATTGGCATGGTGCTTTCCATGGCCGTTTTGGCCATCTATTTTTCTATCATTGGTGTTTTTGGCGGATACATCGTCAGTAATGTATTTAATCCCCTTCCCTTTAGTGAATTTTTTGACAACTTTATCAAAGCGCTCTCCATGTGGGATTTGGCATTCATGATTTTAAAAACCTGTATCTCAGGTTTTGCGATTGCCGTCATCTGTAGTTTTCATGGAATGGGAGTACAGCGCTCTATTACCGAAGTTCCACAAAGAAATATTACGGCCGTAGCACATAGCATTTTCGCTATTTTAATAATTCATACTTTGGCCATAATCGTTCATTACACAATTATTAGGTGAAAAAGAGATGTTTCAGTTAGAAAAACTTCATTGCACTATTGATGACTATGAGTACTTCGACGGCATCTCTTACACTTTTTCTGGAGGTACTCTTCACACCGTTTCTGGCCACTCGGGATCTGGCAAGTCACTTTTTTTTTCCATCCTAGCGGGAGTAAAATCACCCAACTCAGGAGATATTTTTTTTAAAGAAAAATCGATCTTCAACTCCTCCTTTCGGACGCTGCAAGATTTGCGAAAAAAGTTTGGCATTGTTTTTCAATTACCGGCCCTAATTTCTAACTTATCATTGCGCGACAACTTAAAACTCACGCTCCGTAGTGAGGCCGAAGTTCTGGCCATTGCCCGTGATTTTCAATTAGAACCTTATCTAAATTTACGCCCTTCTGCCATCTCTCAAGGACAACTATATCGCTTTGCCCTCTGCCGTGCTCTACTCCCCAACCCCGAAATTCTTCTCTGGGACGAACCCATGATTAATATTGATGAATTTTTTCATCCCTTAGTAGATCAAAAAATTGCTCAGCTTAAGGCCCGAGGTAGCACTATAATATTTTTTACTAATCGCAAAACTATTGTCGAAAAATATGGTGAAAACAGACTAATTTTACAAGCAAGGAAGTTAGATCGTTATGAATTTTAAATACAAACATCGCAATAAACTAGTTTCTCTTTTTGTCTTGGTCTCAGTGGGCCTTTTTGTAATGTTTATCGTTTTTGTAATAATTAGCAATAAAACCTTTGAGACTAAAATTCCCTACTACACCATCGTTGATAGTGCGATGGGGTTACAAAAACGGCCCCCAGTTATTTTTAAAGGATTAGAAATAGGTCGCATTACCGATTTCGTTTTATTGGATGATAATAAAATTCACGCCAACTTTTTTATCTACAAAGAATTCAAAAACCGCTGCATAAAAAATAGCGTGATTCAGGTTAATTCTGGAATGCTCAATGGAGAAGTTACCAATTTTGAGATTGTGCTACCACATTTAGATGGAGGAACCTCTAAAGAGATCATGCCCGCACGCTCTCTTATCCCCAATATAAAATCCGCAGAAGGAATGGCCTTAGTAGAAAATGGCATTATCTCTCTGCCTGATGATGGATTTGGTGGGGTTGCTCAAAAAGTGAATAAAATTCTAGAAACCATTGTTTTAAATCAGACTATTGAAAAGGCCGATGATGGGGTAAAAAATTTGAATGCGGTACTGATTAGTTTAAATGCCGTTTTGATTTTGCTAGAAAAAACCGTGGCCAATTATCAGGCCCCGGAAGGATTGGTAGAGCGAGTCGGCGGAGAGCAGTTAAAAAATATTTTAGGCAATTTGGAGAAGACCTCCGCTTACGTGGAAGGAATTGTTGGGGTCATGCATAAAAGTAGAAAGGATATTGCTCCTATTCTTATCAACACCAATAAGGCCATTTCGGGATTAAACGATACTCTCCAAGGCGTTAACAACAATCCACTCATCAAGGGGGGAATTAACAAAGACAAAAAATATCAGGGGGTAGAAGTAAATGATTAGGTCAATTTTTATCACACTTCTACTGGCAAACTCCTGGGCCTTTTTCTCTTGTTCTTCCACCAATGAACAAACTTATAGTAAAACAGAGGTGGAAGGCCGGGCCGATGAGTACTCGGCCATGGGCGATGCTCTTCGCAACGATCGAAAATATGCCGAGGCCTACAACTACTATCAGATCGCCACTGATATGTATTTGATGAAGGGGAGCAAGGAAAAATTTGTACTCACTAGATTAAAGCAGGCCATCTTACTTTTAAAAGAAGAGCGTTTTGCGGAATTTCTTTCCGTAATGAAATCTCTAGAGATTTTTAACCGTGTAGAGAAGTTGGCCTTAGATAAACAGATCGATTACATTAATGCCCGCTACTTTTATCAAAACAAAGAGACATCTAAGGGGAACGCTATCATTTTAGAGCTTATAAAAAAATATGATGAGGCCGGCGAGTTTGAGCAGCGCGGTTATTATCAGTTTTATTTTGCCAGTCAAAATATCGCGGCCATTAAGAGGGAGACACTACCTACTATGCAAGAGTCCCTGGCCGAAATTAATAAACTATATGAGAACGGAAAACTTACAAATACCGAGGCCCTAACTTTTGCTAACTACACCATGTGTACCATCTACTTACAGCTAAAAGATTTTGAAAAGGCAAAAAAACAGATTGAGTACACCGAAAGCATTTATGAATTATTGGAGCTGACCTCAAAACGGGATCAAATTTTAAATTTATATATTGAGCTTTATAGCGCTTTGAATAATAATGAAAAGAGAAACTATTATTTGGATTTGAAAAAAGAGTTCGACGAATTGGTAGAAAAATATAAATAACATGCTTTAGGACTAGGAGATTTTATATGAGACAACTACTCATAACGGCCACACTTGTTTGGACAACTGCATTATTGGCCTCCAACGGAACTAACCTCATTGGCCATGGCCCCATCTCTAATGGAATGGGAGGAATAGGCGTTGCTCTTCCGATGCATTCTGAGAGCATTATTAAAAATCCCGCAATTATGAATGTTACCCGCGAATTTGACTTATCCTTTAGCGCTACCTATCTCGACACTATAACTAAAGCACAAAATAGTGACGTAAACAACAACTTCCAAGAGCAAACAAGTTCCACCAAGGCCACTATCCTTCCTTCCGTTGGATTTATTCATCAAGTAATGGATAACGTGGTTTTAGGATTAGGCCTTTTTGAAACCAGTAGATCTAGTGTGGATTTTCGCAACTCCACCGCCGAAGATGGCATCTTTCGAGTAAGCTCTAATATGTCCGTCTCCGTAATTAACGGTGCAATTAACTACTCGGTGGGCGCACTAAAAGTGGGCGTTGGCGCACAAGTAGGATATGGCTCTCTTTCTACCTCTATGTATGATTCCATTAATTTTGATCCCGATACCTTTCGTGGAGCAGGAGAGGCACATGCGCAGGCCTATGGATTTAACGCCGGAGCGGCATTTTGGATTGTGCAAGGCCTAAACGTCGCAGTTAGCTACCAGTCGGCGCTTACTTTTGATTATCAACCGGTACTTACCAATATGGCCGACAATTTTGATATTGGCCCTACTTCGAATAATCTAATCACTGGAGATAAAATGGCAAAACCGGCCGAGATTGGTTTTGGTTTTGCCTTTGTTAAAGATCTATTCACTATCTCTTGCGACTATAAGATAGTCCAGTGGAGTGCAGCGGCCGGATATAAAGAGCTTGGTTGGGATGATCAGAACGTTATTGCAGTAGGTTTGGCGGCCAATATTTTAAATGGCTCTACTATTCGCGTGGGTTACAACAATGCTAATAATCCACAAGGAGAGACGGCGGTTAAAAACTCTTGGGCAGATATTGATTCAAAAGGAACCTTAAATAGTATCAATATGCTAAATTTCCCGGCCTTTGCTGAAAATCACTACACCTTTGGATTTTCCCAAATCTTCTCTCGAACTTTTGCCCTTGATTTAGCTGCTATCATCTCTCCTGAGGTGACAGTTATTTCCGAAGGTATGACCGACGATTGGGGTAACCAATTACCTATAACTACCAAACAGTCGCAAACGGCATACACCATCGCCGGCCATTGGATGTTTTAGTTTAAACTGGCCCGTTTACAGTTTTTCGATTCTTCCTACATTGAGAAATTGAATTAGCTTGGATGTCTTGCTTATAAAATCAAATCCACTTTTTGGCGAGAGCTCTCGGCCCTTAGGATATATGGCCATATATTGTTCTAATAAAGCTACTAGCTGCTTGTTCATTTTGCTATGCTCTTGGCCCTCCGGGCCAATTAACCCCAGGGCCATCGTATCAAGTTGAGCATAAAATTGCTCATCGGCAGACTGACGCAAAGAGTTCTTTTTCCACTCCTTGCCAAAAAGATCTACCATTTCTAATAGCGAAAATTTTCCTCGGCCTTCATCCTCCACTTCTTCTTGCCATTTTGCAAGGCCCTGATAATGCCACAGACTGCTTCCCAACAGCTCTCGCAAAAACATCGTTGCCATCTCACTACTTTTAACACTTTGTTCATCGAAAAAAAATTCGAAAGAAGTTGTACGTAGAGATTGAAGCGACAAATATAGTGAATAGTAATTATCTTGGCCACTACTGGTAAAATTTAGAAATTTTCCATCACCAATTGTAACAATTTTAAAATCACTTACCGACAAATTACGCGAGGCCACTGCTTGACTGTAATATTTTACAATTGCTTTTTTAATCTCTAAATATCCCTCTACAAATGGGCCATTTTTTAGTACATGCTTCCAGGCAGAAATAAGATTTATCTGCAGTGATCTATCCAGCAGGTTATAAATTTCATAACTGGCCATTTCGCCCGTTTCCAAAGGCCATTCCCCTCCCTTTTCCAATAGTCCAAACAAGTGAGGATATTTGAAGCGAAAAAAAAGATCTTTCTTGCTCATCTGCACAACCAGCGATAAGAGGTCTGGCCCTTCATATTCTCGCAATGCCCCTAATGCTGTTGACTCTTTATCGTAAATGGAAATTCCTTTTTTGGCCTTGCCCTGTTCATCTCGGAAATAGGTAGGTAAAACTAAAAAATTTTCTGATAACTTTGAACGACACTCTACGGGAATAAATCCCAGTTTACTTTTTATTCCCAAATCCATAGACTTTACTTCAGTCAGCGAGCTGTACTCGATATTAATCTTCAAAGCACTCTCTTCTTGCAGTGGCCGGCCAACAAACAAAGTAATAAAAATTAAAAGCAAAACAAAGATTCCAAAAAATAAACGCTCTCCAAAAGGAGAAATTAGCGAGGAGCGAGATAATACTTCTTTCAAAGTACGCCGCCGAAAAAGGGCCGGTAGATCAAAAATTAAAAAGAAAAACGTTATAATCCCAAGCAACGTGCGAATTATCCCTCCGATTCTTTGTACTAAAAAGTTTCCAGAAGATCTTATTCCTATCAAACGTTGAAATGGTGTTGCGCCCCAAAGCAGAACAAACAATAATTGATAAATAAGGAAAATAACAATAAAAGGAACTAGGGTGCTCGCTATCATATCCTGACGTTCAATGATAAGACGCAAGATAGACAATTTTCCCTGTAGTGCTCCCTCCAAATAATTTAGAGTGTTAATAATTTTAGGCAATAAAGTCGGCACAAACTTACCCACCATATCTCTGTAGAGTTGGAGAGATAACATCGGGCCTTGCACTATTATAAAAATGATATAGCAGACAAAAAAATCTAATAGCAGTGCTATCAAACGAGCAAATGCAGATGCCGTTCTATTATCAAACGATCTCATCTTGCCATTCCTCCTTCTCCTTGTTTTATCCTATTTAAGTGTGCGCACTCCCATGGAAATATCACTACTGCTACTAGTTCCAATTCCTAGCTGGCCAACACTATTGGCCCCCCAACAGATATATTTGTAATTATCTTCTACAATGGGAGCAATCGTTGGATCATATATTGCCGAGAGACAAACATAGTTGGTGCCCACATCTATGTTGGCCACTTTATAATTCGAATTTAAAGAGATTAACTGGGGGGTATAGGTAGCATCACCGGCCGTCCCCAACTGAGAGTAACTGTTATCTCCCCAGCAATAGGCCTCATTGGCCGCCGAGAGCGCGCAAGTGTTATCTCCACCAGCACTAATGGCCACAATATTAGAAATGCCGGCCACTTGAGTTAAACTAGTTACGGGATTAGTCGCACTATCTACCCCTGTCTGGCCAGAGGCATTTGCTCCACGACAAAAAACTACGCCCACGGAAGAAAGCAGACAGGTGTGATTTGCACCAGTCGCTACCTGCACCATAATGGGGCCTACTACCTCGTTAATCTTTGTTGGAGCATTTAAATAACTTGTCACTGTATCATTGAGTTGTTGACTACTATTGTCTCCCCAGCAGTAAACATCTCCCGCGCTACTAAAGTTGTTAACTACACAGGTATGATTAGCTCCGGCCTGCATATCTATCACCGAAAGTTGGCCATCTGCAAAGAAGACATCCACGGCCGTACTATGAGCAGTCGTGGTATTATCACCTAATTGTCCATCATTGTTGGCCCCCCAACATTTAATTCCCGGCATGGGATCACTCATGGAATTTAGATAAGCACACGCATGGGCCTCGCCAACTGCAATTTTATATGCATAAGAACCGGCAGATAAATTAATTACCTCACTGGCATAGTTTTTATCCACAGCGCTACCGATGCCTAACTGGCCTTGCTCATTTTCTCCCCAGCACTTCACTCCTCCACCTATCACTGCACAGGAAAATTTTTGTCCTAATGCCAAGGCCGTAACATCGGTCAAAATAGTACCACTCAAATCTGCCCGAACGCTGGTGGGAGAAGAGGCCGTTGCTGTTACCAAAGAAATTCCAAGCTCTCCAGAGCTATTATCCCCCCAGCAACGAATCGTGCGGCCTACTAAGTAACAACTGTGATTTGTCCCCGTAATCACCTGGCCCATTCCTGCCCCGGCCACCTTAAGAGGGCGTAGATAATCTTGCCCGGAGGCCTTATAAGGAAATCCAATTTGTCCTATCGTATTGTCCCCCCAGCAACGCATCCCATGAGCATAAAACAGACAACTATGTTGATCACCGGCCGACAAATTAAAATTAGTCGTAATATCTGAAAGAGCAAGAACACTCGTAAGTGAAGTTTTAATATCTCCACTATCTCCGGCCCCTAACTGTCCACTAAAATTATCCCCCCAACATTGGGCCACTCCGCCCACCACTGCGCACGTATGGTTAGATCCAGCAACTAATTTACTAGCTCCACTGCTGGCCAACTGTACGGGAATTTCTGAGTAAACATCCAATACGCTGTCTCCTAGTTGGCCATATTCATTACTGCCCCAACAATAAATTTTTCCCGAAACGGTAAGAGCGCAAGAGTGATTGGCCCCCAAGGCCAAATAGATTGCCTGCTCAGAAAGTGGAGACGCTAGAATAGTTGGACTTGTTGCAGTAGGAACTAAAATTATATCCTGCCCTAATTGTCCATAGCTATTGTCTCCCCAACATTTAATTTCACTTCCTGCTACAACGCAAGCATGGTTAGCTCCTAGTGCAACATTAAAAACATTGCTAGCAAAAATAGTTGTCGGCGAAGTTTGAGAAGAGAGCATTGCTCCATCATCGCCCCAACACTCTAGGCCATAACTGCTATTTATGGCACAGGAAAATAAATTACCGGAGGCCACCGTTTTTGCCACCACTCCCGTGCTCACCGGCCGATTGGACGAAACAGTTCCTCCGTCCCCCAGTTGCCCATAAGCATTACTACCCCAACAATAGACCTCTCCATTTTTTACAGCACAAGTATGATCGTATCCAACGCTAACCGCCGAAGGAGAAGTGGTGGAGGCCGTTGTCTCGGTCTGCATTCCCACTACTACCGTCGGTCGATCTGAAGAAACATCCGATCCATTACCCAACTGTCCACTACCATTATCTCCCCAGCAAAGAAGGCCATTGGCAGTAATTGCACAATTACTATCTTTGTTGGAACTAATAGTGTCATTGGCCAGATAGATATTTTTGCCTCCCAACTGGCCAGATAAATCAGGCAGAGTTCCATCAATCATCACATTGCCCGATTGATCAATTAACTCTCCATAATCAAGTAGTGAATCAACATCCATATAGTTGAGGGCCCCTGTGGTCTCTTCACCAGCTCCCGCAACAAAAAAGAAAGTAAAAATTTCACTACCTGCACCAGATAGATAAGTTGCCTGCGCATTGGTGTTGGTGTTCATAGCAATGGCCGGAATAGTCGAGGCCACAAAAGTTACCGCTTCTGAGAAGGTAACCACTATCGGCACAATAACATTAGAGGAATAAGTTCCTGACACCAATGTCGCCGAAACTGAAGCAACCGTAGGAACTACTCCATCAATGTAGATATTTTTGTTTCCCTCCAGCGAACTACCGGCCGGAAGTGCTGTTAACATAGAGGTTGTAAATTCAGCGCAATTAGGTGCAGGATCGGCCACTAAATCACAAACAACTCCTCCACTTCCAATACCCAAGGTGGCCAACTGCGCCGAACCAGTAGTATGGCCAGACAAAACTTGGTAGTTGAAACTTGCCGCAAAATTAGTATAAGAGACAAAAGTTGCAGCGGCGGCAGAAGCTGAATTTAGAGTTATCGTCGGGGCCCCTGACAGATCAATTCCTTCATTAAAAGTTAATTCCAGTGGAATTTCATCCCCCACGATATAGGTTCCATCGGCAGTAGCGGAAGTAACATTAGCGAGAACCGGAGGATTGGCATCAATAACGATCGCACTACTTCCCCCCAAAGATTCTGCGGCCGTCAATTCCGGTAAAGTTAGCACCGCAATATTACCAGCAACATCGTGGATAGAGGTTGCTGAAGTGGCCGTTAAAGAGTTGGTGGCACTATAGTTTAGTGCTGAAGTATCAGCTCCCGAGGCCACCGTATAAGTCAGCGTTAGCACTCCCGCTGCATAAGAAGAGTAAACCGCACTCGCAGATCCCGCCGCCTGAGCATTTAGCTCCAAGGCACATCCACTCTCTGAGTCGATAGTAACATCCTCGGTAAATGTTACTACGGCGTCGATAGATTTTCCGACACCATACGTTCCATTGGGAATAGTGGTAACTACAGAAGTAATAGTTGGATCGATTGTATCGATGTAGATGGGGGCAGTATCGTTAAGAGAGTTAAGCGCTAGTGGATTTTCTAACGTTAAAATTGCACTATTTCCGGCCAAATCAGTTATTGAGGCAACACCACTAACTATTAAAGAAGCACTGTCCTGATAATCTAGAGTATCAACGGTATTCTCTCCATCCGCCACTTCATACTGTAAAGAGAGTCCATTAGCAGAAGAAGAGACATAGAATGCACTGGCCGCAGGATTGGTATTTAATGCCAATTGAATATCCGAAAAAATCGGACAAATAACTTCTATCGGCTCTGAAAAATAAATTGTTATATCGATTAAGGCCCCTTCCGTATAATATCCTGGATTGGTGACAGAGCCAATAAACGGCGAACCCTGTGTCGGTGGCGTCGTATCCACCACCACACTTTTATCACTACCATCGCTACCAGTTAATCCACTCCCCCACGCTAAAGGAAAGGCCACTTCATTACCAACAGCATCCGCAATTGTTCCACCGGCCACTGAGTCAAAAGAGACAATCGCCAAATCTGCGCTATTTTCACTGGCCAAAATTGTATAATTAAATAGCAACGCATTGCTGCCATCTAAGGCCACAAAGGTGGCCGAACCTCCGCTATCTAGTAACAAAGAAAAATAGGTTCCATCATTTATAGTGATTTCTTCGTTAAATTCAACTTTAATAGGAATTGAGATCGACGCTTTATAGTATCCATCATCTTTAGTGGTCGTTATACTGGCAATGCCCGGTGGTGTTCCATCTATCACAATGGCCCGATCGGCCATCGAACTACCGCTTGTAAGTGCAGGCAGGGCCAAGTTTGCATTATTCCCATAATCATCTTGTAAGGTTCCGCCAGCAATATTTAAAGAATCAGTGGCCGCGTAATTTAAGTCCAAAGAACTACTTCCACTCTCGACCGCAAAAGTGAAAGTTAATTGCGTGCTACCACTACCAGTATCGTAATAGGCAATTGTTCCACCACTAGTGTTTGTTATTAAACTCAAAACACCACCTGAGAGCGTAACCACCTCATCAAAATTAACCTCAATAGTAATCAGATCACCACCACCATACAAACCATCGCTCACAGAAGTGGCCGTGACTGAAGTAACCTGAGGAGCAATACCGTCAATCGCGATACTGCTACTTTCCATTAGCATCGTGGCGGTGGCCAGAGAACTCAAATTGACAAGATTGCCGGCACTATCTGCCAACCCCGAGACTCCCATACTGCTTACATCTAAAATGCCACTCCCTTCTCCCGTCTGAGCGTTGTAGGTGTAAGTGATGGCAGAACTACCGCTGCCACTATCGTAATAGGCGGTGGCCGAAGAAGCGCTATTTAAAATGATGTATGGTGAACCTGTCACCGTTATATTTTCAGAAAAATTAAGAGTAATTGGCAGTGGCATCTCCACAGAAGCAGGGCCGTAGGTTCCGTCTGCCACCGTAGTCGTCAAAGAAACAATCGTCGGAGAAATTCCATCAACCACAATGGCATTGGCCCCACTAAAAGTGGCAGTAGCGGGAAGCGTTCTTGTGGCAATATTTTCAAATGAATCAATAATGGTTCCATCAGATAGTGAAGTAGTGGTCGCATAGGTTAAATCTGCTGCTTCCACTCCTTGGGCCACTGTGTAATTTAAATAAAGCACTGATCCTGAAGTCGAAGTATAAGTAGCAAAGGCGGTAGTAGTAGAAAAATCCAGTCCCAAACGCGGGGTTCCGCTTACAAAGACAGCTTCGCTAAAACTTACCGCCAAGGTGATAACATCTCCGGCCGCATGAACACCATCTTCGTTGGCAGTCACAGCAACTACGGTAGGACTAGTGGTTTTAACAAAGATATTATTTTCATACTCTAACGATCCTGCCGAGCCGGCGGCCGCCAAATCAAAATCACCATACACAGGATCCATTTCATTTCCCGCACGATCATATATCGTGGAGCCATTAGGCCAAAGGGAGGTAGTATCCGCATAACTTAATTCCATTAACGGAAGTCCCGCCGGCCCTACTGTATAACCAAAATTAAGATAGTAAGTGCCGGCCCCCGATTCATACAGCGCGGCCGTACCAGTATTCATCACCAGAAGCGGAATCTCTCCGGCCAATAGATCGTAATCTACATAGACCGGCTCCGAAAATCTCACCCGCAGCGGAATTTTTTCTCCCAACCCATAGGTGTCATCTGCCGCCGTAGACTCTACTATTTCTATTCTTGGAAAGATGGTATCCAAATGATAGGTCGCGCGATCAGTAACAATATTTTCCAGCTTATCTTGCATAGAAACAGAAATAGTAAAATCGCCGTCAGCTAAATCAAGTCCGGAGGGAGAAAGATCTACATCCAACTTTTCCCAACTGCCACCATCACAGTTAACCGTCGCACTAATTGCACCGGAAATTGAAACATCTGCCCCATCATCTGAACAACTTCCGGAGAGATCAAATTCAAAATAGTCCTGATATCCAATGTGCGCACCGTCGGCCGGAGAATTAATTGTTAAGGATAAATTATTACGATCACCCAGTTGCATATCTTGAGCACAAGAAAAAATAAATTGCAGGCCTAGCAAGGCGGCCACCCAAAGTGGTACCCGATTAATGGGAGATGTTATTTTTATTCTTCGCACAATACCCCTATTATAAGCGCAACAACTGCTCCTCATTTAAAACATCAAAAAACTACCCCTCCTTATCGTCCAAAATACTGAAAACATTAGCGCAAACCTGAAAAAATGTGGAGTCTATGATCTACTTGATATGCCAACTCCCCTTTCCGGCCGCCTCTAAAAAGTGGCGCCCAAAGAGAACGAACAAAGATAGCGAACAGATGGCCCAAAGGTAGCAGGGGGAAGATTTTCCCCGCTCCACAACAGATATCATTCGGGCCAATAATCAGCTAAAATATAACCAATGCTAACAACTACTTACCGTTTTATTTTATTGGCCTCCTTTACCATACTGTTTTGCGCTACTTATGCTTATAGTGCCGAGGAGGGTGATTTTGATGATTCCCTTTTTGAAGATATCCCTACTGAGGATAGTTCTAATTTGGAGTTGGCCAATCCGCCAGCGGCCTCTCCCGATGGAGATGACATTAATCCGGATATCGAGGAAGTAGTCGGCCCCCCTCCGAAAGAGAGTTTTGTTAAGTGGGATATCCCTCAAAAAGAAATCTTAAATGAAAAATGGGCAAACATAACTATCTCTGGACAAACTACACCTAACTGCAAAATGATTATCTACAAAGAGTCTCTGATTAGCTATCCCGGCATGTATGAAAATATTTGGCCCCGACAGTTTAAAAAAATTGAGACCCAAAAACTCTTGGCAAAAATATCTCCAGTGGATTTGGCCTCTTCTGGTGCCTTCTATATCAAGTTAAAGATTCCTCAATATCGCTATAAAATTATTCTGGCATTTCGCGATAACTTTGGAAACATCCAAAAAAATCTTATCACTTTAAAATTGGATAATGGAAATTTCAAATATAGTATAACTACTCTGGCCAGCAATTTTAGCAAAGAAAATCCTGACAAAAATTTTAAATATTTCGATGCCAAGGAACGCTTCCAACGCTTGGGACTTAAAGTTGGTAAGCATGAATTATGGGTAGGAACTGGTTACTCCTACATGGCCTATGAACAAAGCTACTCCACGGGACAATCTAACTTTAATTTTATGTCTAGTGCTTTTTTCCCTTTGCACGCTAAATTGCGGATGCCAATAGCGGATAATTTTAAATTTCACTTAGATGGCGTACAGGCCCCCGGTAGTGCTACTGCTAACGATCTTGTTTCCTTTTCCGGATCTACTAGTTTTACCTGGCAAACTGCCAGTGCGGAACTTCTCTACACTCCGAGCTTTTTACAATTTAGACCTTTTAATATAACCACTATTAATTTTTCTCCGACCTTTGGGGCATCCTATCATCTGGCCCCTTTCGTACTTCAAGGTGAAATTTCCAAATACTCCATCGTAAAAAATAATTTTTTCAACTTAAGCGGCGGAATTAATCTGGCCATTAACGAAGAGGAGAGCAATGCTCTCGAACTCTTTTTTGCCTACCAATATCTTCTTTATGACGGATCTAACTACAACCTAACTACTAATAAAATTTACGATTTAGGTATCAGTTGGATCTACATGACTTCAGAGCGTTGGAGAATTGCACTTAGCTGGATCAAACGCAAACACCGCTATGATTTCGACTACAATAACACAACGCTCGCTGACGAAGTCACTCAAGGCACCGAGCTTCTCAATGCCTCCCTCTTCGAGCTCCGCCTCGGCTACGTCTATTAAGAGGTACTCAAAAAAAATATGACGTATACCTTTAAAGGATGCCGTATAGTTCGGGGTGTGTTTTTAAGTGTAAAAGCTTGAAGGCAGCTAAATTTTGTTCAAAGGCCCTTAAGCTTTTTTTTCTCTCGCTTGATGCCATAATTTTTACTAACTCACTGGCACTATGTCCCATCTCATCTATGCCCAATAACAACTTGGCCGGCACGCCATTCCAAATAACTTCGGCCATGGCCACTTGCGATTGCTCAGTAGACTCAAATAAAATTTTTGCCAGCTCCTCATCACTCATTTTCAGAGGTGCTCCCTGCTTTATATAAAAAGTTTTAATGGCCGTAAGAAACTTCTGGCGCGTTTCTAAAATTTTTGAATGAAGCGCAAAATATTCTTTCGCTTTGGCCCCCCTTCTAGCATTGACGCTCGAATTACTGCTGCCAGTAAGCGCCCAAACACTATCTTCAAATTGGCGATAAAGTTGATAGCTACTTTTATGCAATCTCACTCCTGGACGTATCCCCAATAATGCTCTAGCGTTCTCTCTTTGTGTCTCAAATAAAAGCAGCTTGCGTGCCGATAACGCGCGTCTAGTGTAAGCAATTTCAGAAAAAAAGCGAGTAACGCTACCTAACAGGGGCCTGCCGCGGGAGGCCGGCGAACCTTGCGCAAGTAAAACATAAGGAAGTTCTTTTAAGGCAAAAGGAATTTCTGCAAAAAGCGCATCTATTTGCGAAACATTATCCGCAAAAAATTTCTCCAACGAATCTCCTTCTCGGCCAGTTTGAATGGCCAATTTCTTTTGTAATTCCCTTAGCGTTGGCCCTAGCGCAATTATTTTTTCTTCTCTTGTAGCAACATAATTGCGAACACGCGCCGGAACATACGCCGCCGCATTTGCCACCTTTTTGGCAATACTTTGATAATCCATTGAAGCAATCTCGGTTGAGGGGCCAGTAACTTTCAAAAGACGTTTTGCCATCTTTCGGTGATAGCTATAATAACGAGTAAGTAACTTGCCAAATGCCTTGGGATCATTGCCATAATAGTCGGCCATGGCCTTGGCAAAATTCTCATTAATGGCCGCCTTACTACTTATGGCATTAACTGGCATAACTAATTCTTCATATAGGCCAGATACTAACTTTTTAGGATTCATTAAAATCTTGCGATCAAATTTTCTCAATCCTAAAATAAACTGACTCTGTAAAATCTCTCCTTGCGAAATAGCACGTCCCAATTCAAAACGATTAACTAGTGCCCGCGGAATCATTCCTACTGTTTTACCCACCATTCCCACCATAGGCAAAACGAAAACGGCCTCCATCACGGTCCAACCGATAGAGCGCTCAATAGCACTGGCCGCTTCATTGTCAGTAAACCCTAAGGCCGCTAATTTAGCAATATTTTCCTTCCGTGTTTTGAATTCAAAATATTGCGTAAGCGAAGATTTAAAGACTATCAATTGAGAGACAATGGCCAAGCTGGCCATTGCTAAAATTACCGGGGCAGCAACCGTAATACCAACCATAAACCCCAGGCCAGAAGTCAAGGCCGTAAAAGTGGCCGAAAGTCCAAAAAAACCTCCCGAAAGCATGCCATATTTAAACTCTGTCCAATCTCGTTCAGACCACCAACTGGCCTTTTTTTCAGCATCAGGGTTTACCTTTACTGGATGGGCAGGATCATCGGCCAACTCTTTTTGCGCCTTTTTAGTCATATAAAATAATTCACTAAAATCAGCACGATCATCAATCTGAGGATTAAGGGCGCAAAGTTGTTCCATAGAGGATAAAAGTTCACGTCGTCCATAATCTGCCGCCGACTCCAGCATATTGAGATAGAGAGGAAGTTTAGCACTACTATCAATATTCAAAAAACTCTCTTTAATCTGCGTGGCCCCATCAATCCCAAAGCGCGTAAAAAGTTCATCTGATAACTGAGAAAGTTTTTTACTATCACTTCCATTTTTATACATTGCATATAATAGTTGGGCGGCCTGATACTCTTCTGATTGTGATAGTTGCGTAAACTGACTAACTAATTTTTTACTTCCGATGTTACTGCCAGAGTACTTATTATACGCCGCTTGAATATCTTCGGAATCAATCATGGTCAAACTATTAACTTCTCTAAAAAGTTGGAAGTAATTTTTATTATGCACAGGATCGATGGTGGCAAATAAGTTGTAACTATTCTCACTCTCTTCGGCCAACACCCGCTGCCATAATAATATCTTTTCTTTTTTTGACAATACCGCCGGATCATTGGCATGAAAGGGAGTTAGTTTATATTGCATTCCTAAAACTTCTAAGGCCTGCATTACACTCTCATACACTGGGCCATTCTCCTTACCCTTATTGTCATCTTTATCTTGATCTTTGTCATCGTTGCTTCGGTTACTGTCGCTATTACCTCTATTGTATAACGCTGGCCCTTGCTGCTTTAAAATAAGATAGCTCAATCTCAGCGCTGCCCAACCGTTGTAGGAGCGCAACTGGCCTTGGAGAAAATCCCACTCCGTGATAAAACTCTCTGGTAAAAATTTGCGCAGCTGCAAAATATTCCAGGCCCCTTTGTAAAAAGGATAATTGGAAATCAATTTATCATCTTTAAAATTAATTTTGGGCAAGAAGCTATGATCAGTTAAAAAAACGTCAAGCTCCTTGCTGGCCGCGGCCATCAGCGGTAGCGCCTGGTTTGCTCCTATCTTGCTGTCGGCATCTCCAAACTGCTTACAAAGCGAAGTCTGTGGTTTGGATAGTCGACATACTTCCAAAACGGCCTCCTGCAGTTTTTTATCGCTACTATTTTGATTATCTTTAAAAAACTTTGCCAGTAAAGAAAAAGAAAAACGTCGCCAATAGTCACTGGCATACAGAGACGGAAACTTTAGTTGAATAATATTTTTCTCGGCAATCTTTCTAACATCCGCAGGAATAATCTCTTCTACCTCTGAGGCCTGGGCCTTTTGCATTAACTTAGATAAAAAAACATTAAGTCCTTCCGTATCTGCTGAAAACTCTTTTTCTTCCATCGTCTGAACAACTTTAGTAGAACTATCTCCAAAAAGTAAAAGAGATGTTAGTAATTCTTGATATGCTTTCTCAAAATTAGGATATTTTTTTGCCAAACTATCATCAACATTTAATAATTGATTTTTTTTAATTTCAATTACTCCAGAAAAATCTTTAACATCATCAAACTGTGGTTCTTGCCCATCGTTGTATCCATAATAGTAAGACAATTTTTTCTTCTCAGGAAAAAATCTGCTTAAGGCCACGTAGGCATTAAAGCTTCGTTCAAAATTTAAGAGCAAAGAAAAAGAGCTTTCTGCCGGAAGTACATCCTCGTAATCTAGATAATATTGGCGAAATTCATTAGTCGTCTGCAATAGGCCATTTTGCTCTAAGATAGAAAGTTTATTAGATAAGATACTCTCTTCCGAGGCCAGCGATATCTCTAATTGCTCTGGTAACTTTGCCCCGCCTTCCATCTGACAGGAACGTGGAATTTGTTCTATTTTCCTCTTTCCAATAATACTATTTTTTAACATCAACGCATCTAGCATATTGGAAATAGTTTTTAGCTTTGCTCCTCGCAAATAGTGATGAGGGGTTTCAATTAGAAGTGTCGCTCCGCTGGCCCGACGCAATCCACCAATGGCCGTGGATTTTAGTAGATATTTCCCGTCACTCTCTTCTAAGGTTAAATTATAAAAAATATCCAAAAGTTCTTTTAGCTTAGCAGCTCCCTCCGTTTCCTCTTCTTTGTTGGCAATGGCATAAAGTGCCTCCAATTTTAGTGCCACACTATCTAACGCCGCTTGCTCCTTGGCCTCCTTGGCCTCGGCCGTATACTGAGATATCAACATTTGCGAAAGTAATCCAAAAGCATTACCTACCTGCTCCTCTTCAAAGGAGGCCGTCAATTCTTTCAACTCCTCGCTGCGCAAAGAGGCCGAGGCTTCATCATCCCAAAACAGTGCATGCAACGATTCCATCGGTAAATACACTTTAGAAACGTAAAGCATGGTCAAATAAATCTGATCATACTCGGTAAGCGACTCAACCACGTCGTGTCCTAGCCGCTCCAACTTTTTCTTTAAAAATTTTGCGCGTTTGATACTATCTTGAATAAATGGTTGGCGGTAGCCGAGATAAAAATCTTCATCTACATTATCAAACAATTCACTTTTATTTTTTTTATTATAGATCGCATTAATTTTATAAAAAAGAGAGTTTTCATTCTTTGTATCATATACGGAAGAAGAAAAATGATTCAACTCTTTTACATACTCTAAAAGTCGTGGTGACTGCGTACTGACTAGTTGAACATTACTATCTTGCGCCCAGACCAGTTGGGGCATCCCAATGGCAATTATTGAAAAAATGGCCATCGCCTTTCTTATTGCCTTATTTAAACTCTCAAGCACCATACAACATCCACTCCATAAAAGGCCTTGCTGTACAAATTCCAAAATAGTGTCAAATGTTTTGACACTACTCCCTATGTAAAAAGGCCCACTTAGTTATCTTCTATAATCTATTTATTATTGGTGCAATGATGTTGCCAAATAGTGGCAAATATCGCGAGTGTCGTAACAAATGTCGTAGCTAGTGTATGACGAATGCGCAGTGAATATCGATGACTGTTTTATCCTCTTTTTCTTTTCTTAAAGATCCCTATCGCTTGGCAATTCCAAAGCAGCCATTTCTGTATAGAAAATCAAGATCTGCTTCTTTTTTTGGATCCCCGGCGGCCTTCTTTTCAAAATAAGCACGCAAATTGGCCACGCGGCCTTCTTTCGCATCTATTGGAGGTTCTTTGCTAAGCTTATTTAATGTCTCAACCCAGCTGGCCACCTCTCCTCCTTTTAAATCTTCTGTTAACAGATTGATTAATTTATTTTGCGAGTAGTATGTTTTTCCTCCAGCGCGATTAAATTTATCAATGGCCGCACCAAGTTCTTTTTGCGCCCTAGTTCCATTTTTCATTAGATCAAGAGCGTAAAATGTTGACTTACGCGCCTCATCGGGAAGAGAGACAAAGGCATCATAATCTTCTTTGGAAAGATTTAATTTTTTGGCCATTGTCTTAATCTCGCTTAAAAGTTTTGAGTGACTCATATTGGCCGCCTTGCTAGCAATACCTTTCATTGAAGAAGGAGTTTTGCGTAAAACGCCCCGAACTCCTCTCGCAAAAAGATCACTTTGCACACATTGCCCGCAAACAAAGTCTGCCCCCTTTAGTTCGGCCTCCAATGCGGAAATATTTATCAAGTCCACAAGCTCTGCTTCCGAAACTGCCGCTTCATCCATATCCAAAATTTGAGAAAGACGCGGATTAAAAGCAAAGGCCTTTTTAATATTGGCCTCACTCATTCCGCCTTTGATTCCTTTGGTCTGTTCCATTATAACCTGGGTAGCAGAGCGCACACTCTCCTCCGCTTGTTCTGCGGCCATTCGACTAAAGCCGGCCCTCTCATAAGTCGCCACTAATCCTCGCTCCAATGTCCTGGCCAAAAGAGATGCTAATGCGGCCGCATGCAGTTCGCTTACAATAAATAGTAATGCTACAATAAATATAAAATTCTTTCTCATCTCTTACTCCTTTTCCTTTTCCTTTTCCTTTTCCTTGCTACTTTATTTTATAGTTTTTCTAGTTCTTTCAAGTTCTTTCTATCAAATACTCTATTGTAGTATCGTCGCTTTCTTAAAAAACTTAAAGCAAAGTAGAGCAATTGGCCTTGACTGCCGTCTAGTTTTGGAGAGAAAATATTGATTATATAGCGCCAATTGTTGGCACTCTTTCCTGATCTTTTCAATCATCTATATCTTAAGAACTAACAACCGCCTCCGGAAACACTATTACTCGGAACAACTGAACGCCGAACTGGCCTTGGCGGGGTGGTGGTTGTCTGTTTGATTCCATTGCTTAGCGATTCGCCCCTTAAAATTTTAGCGTCAATGGCCTCCGACTTGATATAGCTGTTCCATCCATCTAGTCCATCTGATAAAACATAGGCCAAAATCCTATGCTCATTTAGAAAATTGACTACTCTCGAGGCCAGTGCCAAGTCATAAGCGACGATGATATTTATATTGGACGGGTTAATATTTGCACGAGTCTTCGTACTTTCAAAATCTGATAGCTTGAGCTTAGTGGCCTGCGCTAATGCTACCAGCGCATCTACATCCGTTGCATTAAAAATTTCGACATCCTCTCGGCCATCTAACATCATCTCTGCCAAGTCAGCAGATGTAACAAATCTATCCGTCTTATCTGGAAAGTCCATAATAGAAACTGCCTGCTTTTCTCCTAAAAAAAGCATTATAAACGCCATCAGTGAAAAGAAAATTGCCCCGACTATTTTATGATTAATTTCCATATCTATCTCCTCACCCTTCTTCTTCTTTGCCAAATTTTTTCTCTGCCCATTCCGATGCCCAAAATGCTGCCAGCGCCATAACAATAATTGCTGCACCAACAATTCCGACCGAAATAGAGAAAAATTCCGGAAGCGTCATTCTCTCACCAAAATTGCCAGCACTATAAAAATTTTCGATCAAAGGGAAAACCTCCACAAAAATTAACATGCCCAATAATCCTCCCAGCACATTAAAGATCGCATCAATTTTAAAAGTTGCCACTCCTACAATGCCGGTACCTGGACAGTATCCACCGATAGCAAATCCTGCGCCCATAATTAGCCCGCCGACAATACCCGGCCACATATAAGAGGGATTGATCCAGGAGATATCCATGGCCAATATTCCAAAATGATCTAAGAGGATAATTCCAGTCATCGCAGTGATGATGGCAGTAAAAAAGGCCTTAACCACTGTCAGATTTTTTAGATAAAAAGTTAGGGCCAATCTTCTAGCGTTACCAAATCCCGCCTGCTCAAGAAAAAATCCGAAAAAAATTCCAACAATAAAGGCCATAAAATATTCGGTATTAAGTGATAGCTCGTGAAAATAGGTTAATGGAAACATCGCTCCTCCTTTACACCCACAACTTTCTAATAAAAGGCGCTATTATATAGGCCCCACCAAAAATACAAAGCATAGTAACCCAACTACCTAGCGATAACGTAGCACCACCAGAAAGGGCCACTCCACTGGTACAGCCGCGCGCCAATCTTGCTCCAAAACCAAAAAGCACTCCCCCAATCACTGAATAAATAAAGCGCTGCTTATTACTAATACGCGGGCCTTTATTTGTTTCCTTTTTGGCCCGACCGGCCCAGATACCCGATAAAAAAGAACCAAAAATAAGTCCTATGATTTGAAAGATGACCCAATTGTTAAGTGGGTTAGATTCAAAGGCCCCATAGCTTGCCAAGTAAGAATTTTGTTGTACATGCGCAGTAGCAAAAAGTTTTTCAATACTCACCACGGTCCGCATCATGGCGGCCGTCGAACCTAATCCTTTTCCATAAAAAACATAGGCCAACAACAGGGTCAACCCCAATCCAAATCCCGCCCAATATGGTGACATTAATTTTTTTGTCATATGATAAAGACCTCCTGTTTTTTCTCTTCCTCTAATATCCAATGTACCCAGTTAACTGTCCGGCCTCTACCATGATAAATCTAAAAAGTAGTCCTCCGAATAATACCAAGGCCGGAGCAATATATTTTGAAATTTTCATCCCTTTTAGTTCCAAGATTTCCAAAATTAGCGGTGCCACTAGGCCAAATCCCATAAAAAAAACCCAAAAGATAGCAGTCATATCTCCCCCCAAAATAAGCTTCACCGACTCTTGACTAATTTGCGGGCCACTGGAGAGTGAAATAACAAAAAGTAAAACGGTTACAATTTCCGCCAAAATCATGAAAAGATCATACTTGGAAAAAAAATGTATCTCATGCTTTTCTTGCGCCAAGATAACATTTAATGCCAAGGCAGTAGATAGGCCGGAGATTAAAAAAATTGGGCCCAAGATAGAGGCATTCCAAAAAGGACGCGCGCCCAAGCTAGAAAGCAAAATCCCCGTGTAAATTCCCAATGTAGTGGCCACAAAAATAGTGATTGCCGAGGCCAGATGTAGATGCTTTTCGGAAAAGGCAATCAACCTATCTCCCCGGCCATTTAGCTTTTCATAAAGTTTTGGACAAGAAATTTTTATTCTCCCCAAAATTAAAATTAAACTTAAAGGATAAACAAGAAGTAAAATCCAAGAGCCCCAAGACATGGGAGAGGTTATCTTAAAAGCGGTATAGAATCTAAAAACATGCAGCTTATACTCAATATCTAAAAACAAGGCCCCCATTCCCACACTAAGCGCAATAGGAGCAATAAAAGATAATCTTCCCGCGGCGTGAGGAAACTCGCGTTCTTTACCCAGATAAATTGTCAGCGCTGTTATTAATAAAATCCCGGCCGTCAATCCTCCTAGAAATAGATAAACCGGAATCTCCCATCCCCAAATAGTAAGGTGCGGATCAATCAAATGATTCATTCTGCCAGTTATAATATTTATCTCATTCATGTTACTACCTCTCTCCTCACCCTAAAAAAAACTATAGTAGAAAATAAAGTTGTGGCCCAGTTCCTGCTTCTGGGGCCAAAAGCTTATACTTTCTTGAGGCCAACAGCTTGGACACTTTACTTAATGGATTATTCAAATCACCAAAATGCATGCAGTGAGTTGGGCAAACCGACACACAGGCCGGATCCAATCCCTGCTCTACGCGATGATCACAAAAAGTGCATTTTCCGACATAACCTTCTGGCATAATAAAACGAACATCATATGGGCAGGCCGCAATACAGGCCTTGCATCCTGTACACTTATCTCGATCCACCAGCGTAATATTTTGGCCACTCTTTACATGACTTGCCCCGGTCGGGCAGGCATAAACGCAGGGAGGATTGATACAGTGGTTACAACGTTCACTGCGCAATTCCACCGAAATATTAGGATAAGTTCCATGAACTTCTTCCACCACCCAATCTCGATGCAGTCCTTCTGGAACTCTGTTTTCCATCTTACAACCCACAACACAGTTGCCGCAACCGACACACTTTCTTGTATCAATCACCATTGCATATTTATGTTTTTGCTTTGCTGTCATAACTATCCCTCACTACACTTCATCAAAAGTAACAAAAGTTCCACGGAAGCCGGTCGCCCCCATGATTGGATCAACTTTTACCTTATCAATTAGCGCTGTATCATTAGCACCTTTAAGATGTGCGCGTGAAAGTCGCTTATCCGTATGGCCAAAACCATGTGCCATATAAAGAGCATCATTGCGAATTCGCTCCGTGATCCGCACTCGAATAGGAAGGCTGGCCACGCCTGCTTGATTTTTCACTTTTACATATTGGCCATTTTGCAAATTCCATCTTTTGGCCACCGTCGGATGAACCCATAAATCATTCTCAGCTTGCACCTGATTTAAAATTGGATTGTTAATAGTACGTCCAAAGGTATGAGTCGGAGTGCGGCCATAAATTAGACGATAGTATCCATCGGGAGGAGTTTCATGGGCAGTATATTTAGGTATTGGATCAAAGCCTAAATCTTCTAGTGTTTGGGAATAAAGTTCAATCTTGCCACTTTTGGTTTTAAAGTGTAACTCCAGCCCATCTTCTACACAGAGCGCCCCTTCCTCTCCTAAGTTTTTTACTCCCACTTTTTTCATCTCTTCCATGGAAGTTCCGAGTTTGGCCAACTGATCATTTAGTAATTCTTCAATATTGGCCCAAGGAAAGGCCGCGCCAATTCCCATAGTAATGGCCAAATTTTTAGCAATCCACCAAGCAGGTTTTGAATCATAGAGTGGTTCAAAGGCCGGCGCCCGCAACGCTATCTGGCGACGTCGCCCAGGCTTATCTCGAAGCTCATCGAAACGCTCTAGATAAGTGCACTCTGGCAATACCACATCCGCCCAACCAGTAATCTCCGCTGGCATAGTATCAATCACTACCAGCAAATCCAATTTTGAAATTGCCTCTTCGGTCTTCTGAGGTTCAGGCAAACATTGCGAGAGATTGGTTCCATAGACAAACCACCCCTTATAGTAACCCTCAACTGTTTTATCGCATAAAAAATTGGCCGGCGGCATAGAGGCCAAAGGATATTTTCCATCAAGCTGTCCCCGCCAATTGTTTTTGGCCTTTTTGGCCAGCGGTGCCGAACATTCTGGCACACCCGCTTTTTGCAGCTGATAAAAACCTCCACGATGGCCCCATCCACCTAAAAGCGCATTTAAAATAGCAATCCCGCGCATCCGCTGAGTATCATCACCGTACCAGGCCACATGACGAGAAGGATGCACAATAACCGCAGGAGCGGCCTGGGCCATCTCTCTAGCGGTCTGACGGATAATTTCTGGTTTTATGCTGGTGATAGAGTAGGCCCACTCTGGGGTATAGCTTGCTACTTCTGCCTTTAGCTTTTCAAAACCGATGGTATATTTTTTTACATAATCTTTATTATAAATTTCCTCTTCAATGAGGCAATGAATCCAAGAAAGCACCAGCGCTAAATCAGTTGATGGTTTAATAGGCAACCAATATTTTGATTTACCGGCGGCCACTGAAAAGCGAGGATCAACCGTGATGATGGTGCAACCGGCCTCGATGGCCTGTCCAAATTCCTGCACCTGCGTATTATGCAAATTTTCTCCAAGATGTGAGCCCATTAGCACCAAGCATTTAGCATTTTTTATATCGGTATTTTCCGGCGAGCCTAAATCGGCACCAAAGGTTAGGCCGAAGGCCTCTTGGCGTGGGCCTCTACATTGAGCATAAGAAGGAGCGGCAACATTTTCTGAACCATAGGCATTAATAAGGGTCTTAAAAAAAGGCCCCCCACAACCATGAGAAAAAAGACAAACCCGATCTGGGCCATATTGAGTAGCAATGGCCTCCATTTTTTTTGCGATATAATTAAAGGCCTCTTCCCAACTGGCCTCACGAAAAACTTGTTTGCCTCGTTCTTCGCTACGAATAAGTGGTTTTTTTAGGCGATCAGGATCAAGATATGCCCCCAATCCACCACTACCGCGCGTACACATTCGACCTAGACTGTGCTGATCTTCTTCATTACCAACTATCTTCCACGGCCGGCCATCTTTATCTTTCACTACCCAACCGGCACATTGCCAAAAACATATTTCGCAATAAGTGGGAGTTCGACTGGACGCTCCCGGCTCGGCCAGATCACCAACTATCTTGGCCACCGTAGGAGAGTTTGCCAGGGTATTTAACCCCACCGAGGCACTCACAGTTGCAGCGGATGATATTTTGATAAAATCTCTTCGATTGAAATTAGACATAGACGCATTCCTTTGCGCAGTTTAGTAAATATTATAGTCGTAAATAGGATATTTGATTTTTAAAATTACGTCATGCCTTTTTTTTGAACACAGATAAAAGCGCCTGATAGACGCTTGCATGATGGGTGGGGTTTGTTGTGCGCGGTGATATTGTACAATTAAGTTAGTTGATATCCATTTCAAAATAAAATAGCAATCACTGCCCGCCCAAAATCTATTATCTCATCTATAAAACTTTTCTTTCGAACTTGTCTAGTCATTCCAGATCCTCCTCTCCCATCCTGAACTGAGTTCGTCCCAATACTTCCATCACTCTTATCAATCGCTGCGTCGTCACTGGAACCAGAAGATGGTGATATACCGGAAGGAACAACTGCATCATCTACGGGCGCATTATCCACGGCCGCATCAACATCGGTATTTATATTTATATCCCACGTTTGAGTATCCTCAGAAGGGGTTACTCCAAACCAACGAGGCCCTACTTGATAGGAGCCATCAACTACTCCCGGAAGCGAACTCTCCACTTTAGACAAAAAATCAACCTGCTCTTCCTTCGAAAGATATAATATAGCATTATCTAACCTACCCACGGTAATAAGAGATCCCGAAATAGGCTCTTCAGAGACCGAAACAGCATCTGACTCTGTAATTACTTTCGCCGAATTTTTAGCACTAGCTACAACTGCGCCATAATCTATTTCCGGCATATAATCTTTTACCATTGCTAAATTTGCCAAATTAATCTGTCCACCACTGCTCAAATCAGATGATAGCCGATCAAATACAAGTTTTTCTATATCAGCAAGCTTGTCCTCTATTCCACTAGACAGCAAATTATTAACCGCCAAAAGCTCAGCACTGTTTTCTGGAACTGCACCAATATTACCCACATCAATTCCGGCCAAGGCAATAGGAGTGTTACCTGCTATACGGCCACTGCTATAGGCAAAAAACATAACCGCTTTTTTAGCATTAGGTATTATTGCTCCCCCGGTGCCAGAGGAATTACCCGTAAGCTCATTTTTTTGTACAATAGAGGCAACCATTCCTCCCTCTAATCCAATCTTTACAATATCTGCAGACACCCCAGCAACTAAAGGCGCCGGCAGACTCATCTCTATTGTACCATCCGAAACGCCCACGTTAATCAAACAATTTTTTCCAAATACTGGAATTTCTCCGCAATCTGATGAATATGGAGCAGAGGCCCACAAATCAGTCCCACGAATTCCCATAGCAATTGAGCGAACCATAATTTGAAACGAAGAGGGAGATGTTAAATCAGTCTCTGTTTCTGTTAAATGTTTTATGCTCGCTAAAATAGATCCATAAACTAGATCAAAAAAATAGGTTCGTTTTTCCACCGTTTTTTCCCCTAACCTAGCGGCCGAAAAAACAAAATAACTGTTACCACCAATCAACAGAGAACTTTCATCTTTTAATATCACTTTCGCGTAACTATTTCCTCTTGTGATAATTTTATCTCCCTCATAAATTGAAAAACCTTTTTTCAATTCACGCGACGCTCCCAAAACTCCATCTGGCCTAATATTGGTAATACTTCCATCTCCTGCTGCATCAACTATCGAGCCAATTGATATCGCTCCAGAAATAAAAAGCTTCACGGGCCCACCATCAATATCTGTGTCATTAAATTTTCCCGTTAGCAAAAAACCATCACGCTTTTCCGCCCCCACATCTTGCTGAATGGCGCACTCAACACTAAATTCATATTTATCATCATTTACTTGTACTGAGGTGGCCGTTGCATTAGTGCTTGCACACACCGCACTGCCATCACTAAAACTAACCATGGCACTTCCTTGAATATTAGTGGCCATCTTCGTTAATTCGTTTTTCATCAAATCCGAGAGATTGGTTTCTGACAAGGTCTCCTTGATAACGGAAAGATCAGAAGAAGATTTTTTCACGACAAAAATCGAACCAGCCGCGACCATCACACTAATTAACAAAGCAATCGCAATATTGTTTTGCCCACGATTATTATTCAAAAAACACTGTGTTTTATTACTAAGCATCGCTAACTCCTTCTACGCTACCATTCTAATAGTCCAAGGTAATAATATCTTTACTAACTGGTATATTGCTACCATCATAGAGGAGGGTATTTGGTTCGTGAATAAAAAAAAGTGCCCCTTTCCCCTTAAGGCCTATCTTAACCAACACCATCCGAGAAGATTCGTCGGCCATCTCGGGCAATCCAATTTCATTTTTCAAATCACAATCAGTTCCAATCATCACGACACAACTTTCAAAGTCAGTTAGATTATAGAAAAATGAAGTCGTATCAGCGGTAGTGTTTACTCTCGCAATACAATCTATCGGCACACCTTTTTCTTTACAAACATCCGATAACTTTCGATACTCAACTATTTCATCAGTAACAGTTGACGCACTTCCTCTTATCTGCTTTTGACCCAATTGCAAAATAGATCCTGATGGATTAACCGTAGATTGATAGGCCATTTCAATATCCCGAAAAAGTCGCTTCTTAAATAGAGAAGCATTATAAAGCGTGTCATACTTGCTCTCATTTTTTTTTGAAAACATCCTACTACCGTTATATAGGCCGATTGATGCCAAGATCATAGCACTACCAATTCCGAAGGCCAGAATCATTCCCACTAAAGACTGTCCACTCCTATTTTTCATAAAATATTATTCACCCGAAATACGTTTTTTTAACCTCACAATTCGATTGTTTTCAAGCGCATCTAAGTAGGAAATCTCTACCGATATGATTTTATTTTTTAACTTTAAATCAGATATGTTCTTTGCCTTAATTTTCTCATCACTCTCTAAAAAATAACTGTCCAGCAACTTCATCCCCGCATCGAAACTATCATTTGAAAAAATCTCTATCTGTATCTTCTCTGACAGAATAAAGTTAGCGCGCCCACCGCCCTTTCCCCAATGACTCATCCAACTTAAGACATCGTTGGCCTCTCCGGTTGCCCCTTGCAAACCACTTAGAATATTGCTTCGTTTTTTTATCATTTCATATAAATCACTGCTACCTAATCCGGCCACGGCATTGGCCATACTCTCTGCTGTCACCGTTGCTATAAATCGTCGCTCTATATTTTTATAATTTCTAGCGCTATAGGCCTCGATCCCAGAAAATCCCACTAAAGAGATAATCAAAATAGCACTGGCGGCCAACACTTCTACCAACCCACCACCAGCAGTTTTTGAAAATTTGATTTTTTTAAAACTCTCCACTAACACACTACTTATTCCTTTTTCTCTCTGCTTTTTCTTTTTTTCAACATTGAGACTTCCCAATGTCCACCATTATCTGGGCCTATGCGCTTTAGTATTTTTTGTCTCTTTAAACTTTCTAATTGATACTTTACTGCTCTATCTGAAATACCAAGCATACTGGATAGTTCCGCAATTGAGGCTTTCGGAGATACTGTCAACAAGTTAACAATTTTCTGGGAAGTTTTCTGGGAAGTTTTCTGGGAAGTTTTCTGGGAAGTTTTCGTAGATACTATACCACCGAAATCGCCTCTTAACTTTCTAAACTTCTTCGGACGCACTATCTCTACTTCAAAGAACTCCTTATGTCCAATTTCGTTGAATATTGCCAATTGATTACCAGCTTCTTTCAATTGTTCCTGAATCCTTTTGAGTCCAGTCCCCACTCTTTCAACAACTCTCATCCGTCCAAAAAGATCCGCAATAATATCATTACGCCGGGCAGAAACAATTCGCGTTCCAAGATCTTCAATTGTGACTGCACCTAACAGTCGCCCAGGATTTACAATTCGGATTTTATGTGGATAAACCTCAACATTAATGCTAGTGCCAGTAATGTTGTAATTTCGATGAATGATAGCATTTGCTACAACCTCTCGAATTACCGACAAAGGTATTTCATAAATGTCTTCTCTGATTACTCCCTTAATTTCACTTCTAACATTCAAATGTTTTTTTAAGAAATTTATGGCCCCATTCATTTGAGTAACCAAATCATCTCTAATATCTTGCCTGTCGAAAATATGAACCCTATTCTCATCTTTAAAGGCCACACAGATCATTTCAATATGAAATACATGCTTTTTAACATCCTTGCCAAACATAATCGCAGCGGCATTATTGATAACTCCATTTTTCATAACGCCAATACCATTTAAAAATTCTGATAAGTTATGATCGCTTACAAGAAGATTCATTCCTGCGGTAGAAACAAAGCTTGAAACTTTATCCAAAGAAATATCTGCGATCTCACAATCTTCTGCCGGTGATCTATCAAAACATCTTGATTTAAAATCTGAAAAAAATTTTTTTACTTCTTGTGTTTTTAATTTCTGAGAAAGCCCATCTAATCTTTTATAGTATCCAGATGAACATTGATACGGCGGCTCATCACCTTCCGGAATATTGACTACGACCATGCTATCAATCCGATCAACTGTCACATAAATGGGCGGATCACAATTTCTTGCCAAATCTATAATTTCTGCCTTTAACTTATTCGAAAAATGTTCTCCCACAATAGTTCCATCATCTTTGACTCCTAAAAAAATATTACCACCTTGCGCATTAGCAAATGCAACAATATCTTGAACTATTTTTGAACTATATTTTTCCTTAAATTCTAAAAAAAGGCCCTCGCCTTCTTTCAATAAAAGAGAAACTTCCTCCTTATTAATTTTTTTATGCACCATTACCATTTTACCATTTGAAAGTTTTTAAATATCTCAATTACTATTCTAGCTAGATACTGACCCATCGTGAATTGAAAAATATCCATCTTTGCCCGACTATTTTAGTTACGTCTCAATTATTCGGCCAAATAAGTTTGGGGCCAGGGTCATTATTGATGGTTGAGATATTGGCAATATCCCAAATTGTTGGATCCCAAAGAACATCGAAAAAATTTAAATCCATCGCACAACCACTATTTATTACCGTTGAAAGATAAGAGCCGGTGACCAATTCAACATTGCACTTATCATAGGTAGGTATCCAGATAGCGTAAGGCGCATGATCGATGAAGTACACGTTAGACAGCGTTGAGCTATAACCCAGATATCCGGCAATTGCTGCATAATCAGAAACATCTTTCGTATAGGAATTTTCAATTTTTGAGTAGTATTGCGCAAGGCCAGCAATACCGCCGCCCATAGAGTATCTTAACATTAAATTAGTGTTAAAATATGTAGGTGATGCGGGATCAATATCCAGCAGATGATCTGCATAAGATCTCTGAATGGAAGAACCAATAACACACCCTGCAATACCTCCCACCCCTCGATGCCCAAAAATCCTAACGCCTTCTAAACCGGCAAACTCAATAACTGAGCCGATAGAATCTCCTTTGTACAAGGCACCAACAACACCCCCGACACATCCCATCAACTCATCTCCTAGAATATTCATCGCCGCCGTCATCCCATCATAAAAAGAATTAGAGCTATCATATGTCCCCGTAACAGCGGCATCAAGTTCGGCCCCTGTCCCCGAAAATTTTGTCCTTATGAGTTTAATTCTTTCAATACGACTATCTACCGCAATTCCGACAACTCCTCCCACCACGGTAAGTCCTCGCACCATTGGATTTTCGAGAGTTAAATTTTTTATACTGGCATTTTTTATATATCGAAACATACCCACAAAGCTCTCGTCTGTTTTTACGTAGGTAAAATTTGAAATAGTAAATCCGTCCCCATCAAACCCGCCAGTAAAGGGAGCATCTACTACAATATCCAACTGCGTATTGGGAATAGGCATAAGGTATTGCTCCATAGGCGACTCTGGATAGCTACGAGCAAAATTACCAATCGGATGAAATTGATTTGAGGAAAAAGTGGCCATATCTATATTGTTTGTTAATTTGAAATATTTATCCCACAAAACCGGCCGCTGACCTATCAAATCAAGCTGAAGTGGCGAAGAGACCAGATACGGATCGGCCATCGTTCCCCCTCCATAAAAATCAGGAGTGGGAGTAGGTGGCGCAGTGGGCGTAGGGTCCACTACCGTTATCGTTGGGACGGGTACGGCAGTGGGCCGAAGAGGAGTTACTCCCTGATCAGCGCTTCTATCTTTATTTTTCCAAGTTATCTCATTAATTTTTGTCTGACACCTGCTAGCAGATAAAAGCAATGTGGCAATCAAAAAGGTCATAAATAGGTTTAAAATTTTCTTGCACATTTTGCTATCTCTCCAGCATAACATCAAATCAAAAAATCTCGCACAACATACAGTTTATAATTTTACTATACTTAAAACCCTGGCCTGCAAATTTTTTAGACAAAATAGCTTCTTGCTTAGCAACCAGAATAGACTGGCCGATTTTATTGAGTAATTTTCAAATATTTTTTTTCCAACGGCAACAGTATTAAGGGCCAAGGATAAAAGATTTTTTGTTTTTTCTCTTAAATAATGCCCATTTTAGTTGGCAGCACAGCGTCAGATTTTATTGTTTAGTTATTTTACTTTCTCAATTTGGAAGTTGATTATCTAAGTTGCTGCCCCTTAAATCATATCCAACTTCTTTTCCTAAATAGTCCTGACAAAAATCTGATATCGGTTGACTAACACCCTCTCCGAATGGGCACGCCTCTGGAACTTTCTCTATCGGATTAGAGAAAAAATGGCCCTCTTTTAACCCCACAAGATCTGCTAGTGCAGAAAGATCTTTGATTTGATTTCCAACTAGCGACAAAATTTGCAAATTTTGCAGATGGCCTAATGACGAGATATCAGAAATCTTATTATAACTTAGAGAAAGTTTTGTCAGCTCACTTAGCGGAGTTAGGAAGTCAATATACTCTAAATCGATGGATAGCAAATGCAACTCCCGCAAATTTACTAACACTGCCAGAGGAGAAAAGTCATCCTCCTCATAAAGCGCGTTATCCGACAAATTCAAAACCGTAAGTAGCGATAGGTCGGCCAAGGGGGCCAGATCTGTAATATCATTTTCTGCTAACTCCAATGTCGCTAAACTTGTCAGTCTGGCCAATGGCCCAATATCTTCTATCAGATTTTTGTTAAGATTTAATACTTCCAGGTTAAAAAGATTTTTTAGGGCACGAACACTTTCAATTTTATTATTGGATAAATTCAAATTTTTTAAATTAGAAAACTCCTCTAGCGGAGACAACTCAGAAATAATTCTTCCCGAAAGATTTAAGGAAGAGAGCGTTTTTAATTTATTATAGGTGTTGCGGCAATTGGCCTTCTCTGGGGCCAAGGCGCCAGAGAGTACTTCCATTACGGCCACAACCGTTATTTTTGTCGGATTTGTTCCGGCCATCATCAAACTGTCTTGGCAAATTTCCAAAAAAGTTTTTGCCATTGCTTCTGTGGTTAGCAAAAAGGAACAACAAAAATAGAGGCCCAAAACTATGACAAATTTTATTTTTCTCATGACTAACTCCTCAAGGTTCTCTCCTGATTATATCCGTCTCACCATAAGAGCTCCTATCTATAAAAACTACAACACCGAGGTAAGGTATCTATCTAAATCTCACTTTTTTTAAATTTCATATGCACGATTTATCACCGTCATTGCTTCACTCTCTTCCTTTTTCCTGGGCACTTTCCCTTTACCATCTGGATGAAAACGCTTGGCCAATTTTCTGTATGCCACCTTGACTTCTTTTGCAGATGTTTCCTGATTTACACCAAGAACCCATTGCGCCCAAACAACTGACGAATTATCTCCTATCATGACCCCATTTTGATGCGCCCAATCTTCGTAGTTGGCAGGAAAGTTTGTCCAGGGAGAATACTCCGAAACTGGCCTAACAATATCGCCTCCTCCCTGATTCGCTCTACCTTTCTTTGCCCACTCATTCATCCGATCCCGCCACGATTCATTAATACTATCCCCCGCAGCTCGGTATGGAGTAGCGTCTCGCATGGCGCCTGGTATTTTATTGGCGCGTTCAGATATATTTCCACCAGAACCATAAATAAAAGAATCATCTCTTGAAAGCTGAGAAAATAATATACGATCGGGAATTACGTTTGAATTATTTGGGCCATAAGAATGATTAACTAAATGCTCAACATCAAATCCAATAATTTCCCCTTTATTGTTTTTTACCCAGTCTTTAATTAATACAATAGATCTAGCAGCCTTTTCGTATTTACCATCAGTGTACTTAAAGGCAATACGGATCTCATCACCTAACGTTACCGGAGCTTGCAAATCTGGCCCTCCTACCGATTTCACCTGTACAGTCCACGAACCACTGGTCTCATGAAAAATAAAATCACGAGAAGGGGAATCTGCAAACCAGGCCACTGAACCATTGTAAGGCCGACGAACGTTCGAGCCAGGCACGGCCAAACCACGCTCATCAAGTCGAATCATTGCTCCATAATCTTTTCTTGATATATTCTCAAATAAAATCGGATACTCCCTATCTTTTGGCATATGAAAATCATCACCAGCTATTATAATTCCGATCGGCTCACCGTTTTTGTCCTTCAATATTGACGTAACTTTTCCAATGAGATTTGTTTTTGACTCTGATGTATACTTAGTCATCTGAATCTCCATTGGTTTTAATAACTTCACATCAATATTATCTCCAACAGAGACTGGGGCCTGAAATGAAGAGCGACTAACAGAAAACATATATTTGCCGCTATTGTCAGGAATCGGTAAATTATCTTGTAAAGCAAGTGGCCGTTGATTCGATAGATCGAATTTTTTTTCTGATATATAAGACTTATCAAAATTTATATCTTCTATCTGAATAATTCTCGATGGTAGATTTTCTATGCGCTTTCTCGGTTCAAATTCTGTGACTGGAGCAAATCTAATCCCTGTCACCTTACCATCGTTATTAAGAATAAAACCATCAACAATTCCGGCCCCTGAGTGAACCACATTATCACGTTCAAATTTTGTCGTAATATACAACATATCTCCTCCCTCAAGAGGGATCTGTGAAAGTTTGTTATTCTTCATTGGCATCATCACCTGTTGGGAAATATGCAAAGTTTCTTCATTTCCACCAACAACTTTTGACAACGAATCAAGTTGGTCCGGCACATTACCTGCTTCATGTGGTCTCTCTACAAAGAACTTTTGGCCGACCTCCTCTAACGGATTTTCTGCATACAAATTGAAAGAAGATAAAAGGTCTTTTAAAGAGCGACTTGGATTTTTGGCCAACAGATCGAGCAATGGTTGAAAACGTATCTTATAAACATCAACAATGGCATCATTTAAATATTTTCTAATATTTTCTGGTGTCTCTGTTGGCCCTGGCCCAATTTCTTCACTCCACTTTGAAAAATACTGAGGATAGGCCGAACGTTGCAACTGATAACTTTTCTCAAAAGCGTATCGCTCAGTGAGATAAGAATATAAATCCTCATGATAAAGATAACGGCCGTCTGGCAACTGCTTAATCAATGGAGGAGGAAACCTTTTTGCAAATTTTGCGATGTTTTTATTAAAGAATGCATCAAAACGAGCATGGGCAAGTTCATGAACAAGCTTGATAAGTTCACTTCCATCATTACTCAATGGGCCATTTAAGACCGAGATTATCTCTTTTAGTGGCGCTGTTATTCCCTCTTCGGTTGATGTCACATAATATTGTCCAATTTTTTGGCGATTGTTAATATAGCTATATTTAATGTAATCAGGCATCCCCATCTTTGCTCTGGCCGTTGCGTCTAGTACTCGAACAGGGACTGAACGCCTCTCTAGAGAATCTTTTATTACTCGTTTAATAGATTGAGGAATGTCGGGAGATTCCATTATTGTTAAAACCATCTCTTTTAACTCTGGAATCTCATTTAATTTATCCGCGATTGTTTGTCTTGAGTATGAAATATTTGCAATCGTTTTTGACAAGCAAGAGGCCGTACTCCCTAATGCCTGCCCACAACCCAACATACATATCAGGAAATAGATTATTATTTTTATGAAATATATCTGTCGTCGTGAAATTATAATTTCATCATGCAATTGATAAATCTTCATAACTATTCCTTCCATGCAAGCACTGGTCGATAAAAAATCAACAACGAACCCAACAGCTTATCGAAATTTGAGAAAAATTTATTAGTTTTTTACTCTACCTAATATTTGTAAAACAAAGAGATATGCCCCATTTCCATTGGATGCCAACAATTGGCGCAGCTTTGATCGCTAAACTTTTTACTCAACTATTAAAGGCAATTTTTGCTGGCCAGTATCAAATCAAATCCGCGGTTATAATATTAGTTGTCTTTTACAGGTTACTATTGATGCTTATTGATCCACATAGATATTCTAATATCTTAAGGAACCACCATGAAAAACAAACTACTATCGATGATCTTTTTGGCAACCTTGTTGGCCACCTTGCTAACAACCTCTGCTTGCTCAATCTTTAAATCCTCCACAGAAAAAGAGCGAACACCTTCTTCTTTCTCCGATACCCTTTTTTCTGACATCATCAACGATATTACCGCTCGCTATCAGACGCTGACGGCCGATACCTCGCAGTGTGCTATTGATATGCAAAAATCTTATGAAAGACTTTTTAACTTAGTTGGTAGCTCAGTTTATTTTGATATGGATGATCAAAACATCCTCGATAAAGATATTCAACGATCCTTTGAAGCTCGTCTGCTGTTGAAAGAGTCTATTCGCCATTTTGAAATAGAAAATGAAGAGGACAAACGCTGTTTTGCGGCCATTGCGGATGTCTCTAAAGCATTGCGCTACGTTGAAGACTATATGGTAGAGATGCGTATGAGCAGAACCCAAAACGCTCCCCAAAACTATGTAAACATGCAAGGAGAATTTCCCTACTTACTTGTCAATCCTCAATATGCGAGGGAAGTTAAATCGCATCAAGATCTAAAATCTGGCGATGTAATTTTATCCCGAGGTAACGCCTATACCTCTGCGGCCATTGCTAGAATTGGCGAAAGTGATTATCAATTTTCCCATTTAAGTTTTGTCTATCGTGATCCAAAGAATGAAAATACTCCTTACACCACCGAAGCACATATAGAGGTGGGAGTAGTAACCGCCCACTTTGTGGAACACCTAAATGAGAAAAACAGTCGCTCAGTGGTATTTCGCTATCGCGGAGATCCACAAATTATTCATCAGGCCAGCGAATATACTTTTAACTACGTTAAAAACAAGATGCAATCTGGCAAAAATATTGAATACGATTTTGCCATGAACTACCAAGACGACTCTCGAATATTTTGCTCCGAGGTACTTTCTAATGGCCTTCATCATGTTCTTCCTAACGAAGACTACGTTCCTAAATTTAAATCACATTTTGACCGCGGCCTAATTCCCTTTTTAAATAATTTAGGAGTTCCAGTTACCAAAGAAAATGTGGCCACTACCGACGTCTTTTCTCCGGGCGATATTCAATTTGATCCTCAGTTTGATTTGGTTATGGAGTGGAGAAATCCACTAAAAATGCAAGAATCGCGCTTCAAAGATTTTATTTTAACTAAACTTTTTGAAAAGATGAGTAAAGAAAATTATGTGATTGATTCCACCATTATCATGGATGCCCAAGCAAAAACCTCGTGGCTATTGCGCAGGATTCCGATAGTGAAGAAACTGCTAGAAAAAAAATTTCCTCTTAACATGAATCCAACTCAAATTAAAATGTTTGTTTCCTTAGATAAAATTGGCGAGGCACTCTATCGCGAAATAGAATCTAAGGCGCAAGTTGCCGATCATAGCTTAACCCCCAAAGAGATTTATAACGTCATCGATAATTATCTGGCCAAAAATCCAAAAGAAATTTCAAAATACTTCCATCGGGCACGATAAAATTAAATAAATCACTGGCCATAGGTAATAACTATGGTATGAATAAATCGAATATTTTTTACTTTAAAAAAACAAGGAATCGTTGTCGAAACTATAACAAATTTCCATGAATTAGACCTACATCCTGGCCTTTTGGCGGCCCTTTCTCGCGCCGGACTGAAGAAAACCTCGCCGATACAAGAATTGGCCATAATCCCGATTCTAGATGGTAGAGATGTGTTTGCTCAGGCAGAAACTGGCAGCGGAAAAACTGCTGCCTTTGCCATTCCCATCATTCAACAAATACTCTCGCAGGGAATAATCGATCAAATCGGATTTGGGAAATCTCTATACGCCGTTTTATCCCCAACTCGTGAACTGGCGCAACAAACCCACTCTGTCTTTCAACAATTTGGTAGCGAACTCGGAATTAAATCTGCTTCCATCATTGGTGGTGAAAGTATTACCACTCAAAAACAGCTAATCGGCCAAGGGGTACACATTCTAGTGGCAACTCCTGGACGCCTTAGCGATCTGATTCGCCAAAAAGAGATTGATCTATCACATTGCAAGGCAATTGTTTTTGATGAGGCCGATCGATTATTTGACATGGGATTTAAGGCCGAAATTGAATTTATTCTCTCTCAGGCCCCCAATAATCGCCAATTAATTATGCTCTCGGCCACTAACAATCAAGATGTGCTAAGAACGGCCTATAAATTCCACTCCACCCCTGAAGAGATAAAAGTAAATGTGGATCACATGCTTGTAGATAAAATTGATCATCAAATAGCTATGGTCAATACCGATGAAAAATTCTCTTTCTTAGTAAAATTACTAGAGACACAACAAGATTCCTACGCCATGGTTTTTTGCAACACTCAATTTAAAACACACTTAGTTGCAGAGTGGCTTATTGCCATGGGCCTTAAGGCCAGCCCTATTTCCGGCCGACTACCTCAAAACAGACGAACAAAACTTTTAGAAGATTTTCGCGCTAAAAAAACGACCATTTTGGTTTGCACTGACGTTGCCGCCAGAGGACTAGATATTAAAAGCGTCCCACTAGTCGTTAATTATGATCTTCCCAGTGAGGCCTCCAACTACGTTCATCGCATTGGACGCACTGGACGAGCAGGAGAAGTCGGATATGCCGTCAGTCTTTGTGCGCACGAAGACTGCGAATACTTAGACGCCATAAACACTTTTATAAATAGCAAAATTCCAAAACTGGAAATTACTGATTCCAGTTTTGCTAAAAACATATGTAGAAAACCAGTAATCGATAGGGAGACATTGAAAGTGATTCAATCATCTAATCAACGAAAGACAACAACATCTAACCGACAAAATGCTCAGCAATCTCAACAACCACAACAACAAAGAAGGCATCCTACCTCGAACAATGGAAATAGAGGCCCAAAAACTTCACAAAAACGGCCTCCTCAACCATCCCAACAAAGACAAAAACAATTTTTTGAAATCAAAACCTCCTCTTTTAAAGAGGCGGAAGAAAATGCTCTTAAGTTTTTCAAACTAGGAGATAAAAAAATGTTAGGCCATGAAGTTATCACGCAGGGGCCAAAAAAATTCTTCTTCTTTGGCCCACGAGAGACTTTGTATAAATTTTTTGTAGGTATCAACTATCAAGAAATTTTGGCCCCTTTCCTGGCCGAAACCATTCGCCTAATTGGCCTGGATTTACAAGTTGTCATTCGCCATCAAGAGCAAAATTTGAGAATAACTTTTAGTGGAAAAGATGAACACCTCTTGCTTTCGCAAGGTAGTGAGCTTTTAGAGGCCTTTGATCATATTACGAGACTAGCACTGTATCGCAAGGTTGAACTACCTTCGGGACTAAGAATTTATGTTAACACCTCTCGCGATAAGGTGGTGACACCAGCTAATAACGAAAACAAGCCGACCGATCTTGTTAAGTTAGCAGAAGAGATGAAAAAAGAACTACTAGAGAAAAAAGTTCCCGTTTTTTCCGCCACTCTTTCTCCGGCCGATCGCCGAATTATTCATCTGCACTTTGAAAACGATCCCCAGATTACCACCCACTCAATCGGTGATGGACATTTCAAAAAAGTAAAAGTCAGTTTTGGAAAAAGAGATGCTCAAAGACAAAATTATTCACGTCGTGCTGAATTTGATCGCAAAAAAATTCATCGCACAGGCGATCGCGCATAATTCTTTTTATAAATTCAGACAGGCCACCTGCCGGCCATCTCTATCTACTAACAATTGAGGCGCCGTCTGCCTACAATGAGCGGTGGCCTTTTTACAGCGTAAATGAAAGGCACAACCCGAAGGTGGAAAAAATGGTGAGGGCAACTCTCCCTCAATCGCCTCAAACTTTTTTCTACTTTTAATCGAAGGAGTTGATTGCAACAATGCTTGCGTATAGGGATGTTGCGGATTTTCAAAAATTGCTTTCACTGGCCCATACTCGGCAACCTTTCCCAGATACATCACCAATACATGAGTAGCAATATGTCTTACTACATTTAAATTATGGCCAATAAATAGATAGCTTAACTGCAAGCGCGCCTGTAGCTCCATTAGTAAATTTAGTACTTGCGCCTGAATAGAAACATCTAACGCCGAAATGGGTTCATCACAAATTAAAATTTTTGGATGCAAAGTAAGTGCACGGGCAATCCCAATTCGCTGACGCTGGCCACCACTAAACATATGGGGATAGCGTTCGGCAAAATCTTCTCTAAGTCCAACACTTTTCATCAATTCCAAAACTCGCGATCGCAAGTCCGCTCGCGATAGTTGCAAATTAGCATACAAAGGTTCAGCAATAATCTCCCAGGCCTTCTGCCGGGGATTAAGTGAACTGTAGGGATCTTGAAAAATCATCTGAACACTTTTTATAAACTCTGAGCGAGAAATCTCTTCTACTTTTTTGCCTTCTGAAAAAATCTCGCCGGCGGTTTTTTGCTCGATTCCTAAAATAGTTTTTGCCAAAGTAGATTTCCCACATCCTGACTCTCCCACAATGGCCAAAGTATCCCCAACATTTAGCGTAAAACTGATTCCATCCAAAGCACGTACTACTTTGGGTTTTTGAAAAAAGTTGGCCACTTGATAGTGTTTTGTTAAATTTGTAACCTCTAACAGATAGGCCATATTACCTCTTCTCTCCTACTGATAAGCAGCGCACTCTGCGGCCATCTGCTAGCTCCACCAATCCGACTTTGGTAGTTTCACAACTGCCCTCACTTTGTCCACAGCGAGGATAAAGTTGACAGCCACTGGCGCGATTTATCAGATCCGGAACCATTCCCGAAATAGTGGGAAGTGCCTGACGAGATCCGGCGGCCTTATCTTCATAACTTTCTGGCAGTGAGGCCAACAATGCTTTGGTGTAGGGATGCGCAGGAGACGAAAGCACCTGTTGGGCCGTTCCCATCTCCACAACTTCTCCTGCATACATTACCATAATCTTATCTGCCACCGAGGCAACCACTCCTAAATCATGAGTAACAAAAATCATCCCCATATTAAAATCTTTTTGCAAATCCACTAGCAGTTTTAAAATTTGCGCTTGAATGGTTACATCTAAGGCCGTAGTGGGTTCATCGGCAATTAAAAGCTTTGGACGCAAGGCCAGCGAAAGAGCAATCATTACTCGCTGACACATGCCTCCTGATAACTCATGAGGATAATTTTTAAGTCTAATGGCACCATCAGTTATTCCCACTTTGGCCAATAACTCCAGGGCAACTGCTCGCCGCTTACTTTTGCCTTTAATTCCATGCACCTTTAAGGAAGCATCTATTTGCTGTCCCACCGAAAAAGAGGGATTCAGTGCTGACATGGGGTCTTGAAAAATCATAGAAATTTTCTTCCCCCTCAGTTTGCGCCTTCTTTTTTCAGAGATGTCCAGCAGTTCTTCCCCATCAAAATTCATCTTAGTTGCAGAAACCGTGGCCGTAGTAGGTAGAAGTCCCATTAAGGCCAAATTAGTTATACTCTTGCCACAACCAGACTCGCCCACAATCCCCAACACCTCACCTGCTTCCAGCGAAAAACTTACTTCATGCACCGCCTGCAACACTCCTCGCTTAGTGCTAAATCTAATATTTAAATTTTCAACCGAAAGCATTGCCATTATTTTTTTAGACGCGGATCAAAAGCATCTCGCAATCCATCTCCTAAAAGATTAAATGCCAGCACCACCATTAAGATACAAAGTCCTGGCAAGGTTACTAACCAAGGAGCTGATTCAATATAGGCCCGGGAATCGGCCAGCATGGTTCCCCACTCGGCAGTTGGGGGTTGCGCTCCTAGTCCTAAAAATCCCAAGGCCGCTGCATTTAAAATACCGTCGCTAAAGCCCAGTGTCGCCTGCACAATCAAAGGGGCCAACACGTTGGGAAAAATATTAATAAAAAGAATACGCCAATGAGAAGAACCAAAAGTTTGAGAGGCCATTACATATTGACGCTTTTTTTCTTCCAACACCGAGGCACGCACAATGCGAATAAAACTAGGCACGGCTACCACACTGACGGCAATAATACCATTTAATAAATTTGGCCCTAATACTGAAACGACAAAAATGGCCAACAAAATGCTGGGCAAACTCATCATCATATCTACCACTCGCATAATAAACCAATCTATTCTCCCTCCCACATACCCGGAAATAAGTCCCAGCATAGTTCCGATAGAAGTAGAAAAAATTACCACCAATAGGCCAATTCCCATAGAGATCCTGGCCCCATAGATAAGTCGAGATAAAAGATCACGGCCGACATCATCGCTTCCTAAAAATAGATTAATCTGCTCGCTGAAAAAAAATGGCCTTTGCAGTAGATGTTCTGGAAAAATTTGCGCCGGATTGTGAGGTGCAAACAGTGGCGCGAGCAGTGCCGTAATAAAAAAAATAAAAATAACCGCCAATCCGGCCAACGCCCCTCTGTTTTGTTTAAAGTAATACCAAAAATCTATAAACTGCGCTCTCACCTACTACCTCGCATTTTGGGATTAATCCAAAAATAGGAGAGATCAATCATCATGTTTATAAATACAATCATGGAGGCAATAATAAGACAGGAACCTTGGATGATGGGATAATCGCGCTGATTAACCGCCGCCACCAACCACTTACCAATCCCTGGCCAACTAAAAATGGTCTCGGTTAAAATTGCTCCGGTAATAATAGATCCAAACATTAGGCCAATTACTGTCACTATAGGAATCATAGCATTGCGCAATGCTAAGACAAAAATGATGTAATAAGAGGGAATGCCTTGCGCCATTGCAGTACGGATGTAATCGGCCTCAATTACTTCCAACATTGAAGATCTAGTCATTCGGGCAATAATTGCCAAAGGAATTGTACCCATGGCCACCGCCGGTAAAATAAGATGTTTTAGCGCATCAAAAAATGCCGGCCAGCGCTCAGCAGAGATCAGCGTATCTATCAACATAAATCCTGTAACCGTAGGAATATCAAACATTACGCTGATGCGTCCTGAAACCGGCGTCCATCCCAATCCCACTGAAAAAAATAAAATTAAGATAAGCCCCCACCAAAAAATAGGCATCGAATATCCTATCAGCGAAGTTCCCATGGCCAGATAGTCCCAGAAAGAGTTGCGATAAATTGCCGCTAAAATACCCACGGGAATACCAATGATCACCGCAAAAAACATGGCAAACATTCCTAATTCTAAGGTGGCGGGAAAGCGGGCAAAAAATTCAGTGCTAACCTTTTCCTTGGAAACAACCGAAGTCCCCAGATCTCCTTGCATCGCACTAGTAATAAAGTGCCAATATTGTATTGGCAGTGAGCGATCTAATCCTAGATTGTGTTTCATTATCGCATAAGTTTCAGCATCTGCTCCACGTTCACCAATTAGCATCATCACCGGATCACCAGGTGCTAATCTAATTATAGAAAAACTAACTAGACTAACGCCAAACAGCACCACTAAAAGCGTGATAAATTTCTTGAAAAAAAACTTGCCCATTTATTTTAAATCAACCGTAGTAAAAATATCATGTCCCAGTGGATCCATCTGATATCCAATGACATTGGTTCCCATCGCTCGATAGACCACCGAATGCGCGATAGTGGCCCAGGGGGCCTCCTTTTTTAAAAGCACTTGTGCCCTCCGATATAGCTCAATACGCTCTTTGGGCACAGTAGTTTGCTTTGCCTTTTGCAAAAGTCCATCAAATTCATCGTGGCACCAGCGGGCATAATTTGAACCGGCCTCAACTGCCGCACATCCTAAAAGGACATTTAAAAAATTATCCGGATCGCCATTATCTCCGGTCCAACCAAATTGAATAAGATCATGCTTTCCCTCTTTAGATTTGGCCAGGTAGGTTCCCCAGTCATAAGAGACCAACTTGACATTAAGTCCCGCTGCCGCCAAATCCGCCTGCATCATCTCTCCCATTTTTTTTCCGTTGGGATTGTAAGGCCGAGAAACAGGCAGCGTCCATAACTCTAACACTAAATCCTTTGGAAGTTTCGCTTCACTGATTAATTTTTTTGCCAAGGCCGGATTATAATCATAATCAACCACGCCATCGTTGTATGACCACATGGTCGGAGGAATCGGATTTTTGGCCATAAGCGCATTGCCGAGATAGATGGCCTTTATATAAGCTTCTTTATTTAAGGCATGATTAATTGCTCGCCGCACTTGCAAATTATCAAAAGGTTTTTTGCTAGTATTTAAGGCCAAATATCCCACGTTAAGGCCCGCTTTCTGCATAAGTAAGATGTTGGAATTTTTTTGCATATCTGCTAAATTTTGTGGAGCAGGCTCTGTTACAAAATTACACTCTCCAGTTTTTAATTTTTGATAGCGTACGCTAGCATCTGGAGTAATCGAAAAAACCAACTTATCAATTTTGGGTGCCCCTAAAAAGTAATCTGGATTTTTAGAAAAACGGATTATGGTATCTTTTTGATAACTGTTAAAAATAAACGGCCCCGTTCCAATTGGGTAATTATCAATTTTTTCCATCTGCGAACTTTTGGCCAACTTATCCGCATACTCGGCAGATAAAATACTGGCAAAATTCATTGCCAAATTGGCCAAAAAGGGGGCCTCTGCCTGAGAAAGAGCAAACTCAACTGTATAGTCATCAATTTTTTTTATGCTCTTGATGATCTTGCCCATCTCCATTGCCTCCCAATAATCGTAGGTGGCCCCCCCCACTTTATGATAAGGATGACTTTTATCCATTTGCCGCAAAAAAGAAAACAATACATCATCGGCATTAAACTCTCGTGATGGTTTAAAAAATTCATTACTATGAAATTTTACTCCTTTGCGCAGTTTAAAGGTAAATAACTTGCTATCTTTAGAAACAATCCAAGACTCCGCCAATCCTGGTTCAATCTCCGTGGTGCCATATTTAAATTTTATCAACGTATCGTAGATAGTGCTGCCGGCCGCATTGGCAGAAGTTCCATCTGTTGTGAGTTGGGGATTAAAATTAGTAGGACTTCCTTCTGAGCAGTAAATAAAAGTCTTTGCGCCGAAGCTGTCACCGACAGCAATAAAGTTTAACATTAAAACAGCAAAAAAATAGGTAGCAGAATTTTTTAATAGCTTTTGTCTCATTGATAACTCCTTTCAGACACCTTTCATGCAAATAGTGACAAAAAAGTAGACTACGTTTTTGACTATTTGACAAGCTTGTTGCAAAATGGCGCGCTCAAACCATCGCACGCCAATTTGCGGAGTAATTTGTATGACAAAAAAAAATCAGATCAGCGTCTCTTTGCGTGGCACCAATATGCCAGAATCACCCATCCGAAAACTCAAACCCTTTGCTGATAAAGCACAGGCCGCTGGCAAAAAAATCTACCACCTCAACATTGGCCAACCGGATATCGAAACCCCTCCACAAATGTTTGACGCTTTAAAAAACTATGAAAATAAAATTGTGGCCTATGGGCCTAGTCAGGGATTGCCTGAATACCAAGATGCACTAATAAAATATTATGCCAAATACAATATTTCTCTGAAGCGCGACGATATAATCGTCACAACAGGTGGTAGCGAGGCCATCATTATGGGGCTAACCATCTGCCTAGATCCAGGTGATGAAATAATTGTCCCGGAACCCTTCTACGCCAACTATAACGGCTTTGCTACCGCCGCCTCAGTAATAATAAAACCCATCACCACCCGTTTGGAAGATGATTGGGCCCTCCCTTCTCCGGCCGCTTTTGAAAAACTAATTGGCCCCAAAACTCGCGCCATTATGATTTGTAATCCCAATAATCCCACAGGAAAACTCTACTCGAAAGAAGATCTATCGGCCCTGGCCCAATTAGCGCAAAAGCATAATCTATTTCTTTTTGGGGATGAAGTTTATCGTGAATTTATCTACACCCAAGAAAAGCACACCAGTCTTATGCACTTTCCCGAAATTGCTGATCGCGTAATAATTATGGACAGTATCTCTAAACGCTATAGTGCTTGTGGCTCACGTATTGGCGCCTTCATCTCTAAAAATCCGCAAATTATGAAGGCCGCACTTTGCTTTGCACAAGCTCGCCTCTGTCCCCCAACTATTGATCAAGTAATGGCCATTCCCACTGTTGATTTAGATGATAAATATTTTGCATCCATGGTGGCCGAATATAAGGCCCGCCGAGATGCCGTCTTAGCGGGACTCTCCTCCATGGAGGGAGTAAAATATAAAACACCGCTGGGAGCCTTCTATATCATTGTAAAACTTCCTGTCGACAATGCCGAAAAATTTGTTACCTGGCTACTTTCTGATTTTGAAATTGATGGCGAAACAGTCATGTTGGCACCGGCGAATGGTTTTTATAACACAAAAACCTTGGGCCATGACGAAATTCGTATCGCCTTCGTGTTAAATGTGGCCAAAACGAAAAAGGCCATGAACATTTTTGCCCAAGGCCTAAAAAAATACCAAAGCATGCACTAAATGCGCTCATCACCTTAAGGAGTAATCAACTATGCACTGGCCAACATTTGCAGAAATTATTTTAGAATTCCAGTCTTACGGCGTCTCTGAATTTCTAACTATTGGGACCTTGGCCTTGCTGGAGGGATTACTCTCCGTCGATAACTCCTTAGTGCTGGCCATCTTGGTTAAACCACTCCCTCCCACTCAACGAAAAAAGGCCCTGACCTACGGAATCATCGGCGCTTTTGTTTTCAGATTCATTGCATTACTTTTTGCCGTCTATCTGGCCCGCTTTACCGCCTTTAAATTAATCGGTGGGGGCTACTTGGTCTATTTGGCCATCAAGCATATGTTTTTTACCATCAATCATCACTCTCATCTCGACGATACTCCCGTAAAGGCCAGCTCCTTTTGGAAAATTATTCTAGTGGTAGAGCTTACCGATATTGCCTTCTCTATTGATAGCATCACAACGGCGGTGGCCATGAGTAGCAAAATAACCGTACTATGGATTGGCGGGATAATGGGAATCATTGCCTTGCGCTACGCCGCTACCTTTTTTGTCAAATTACTTGAGCGCTTTCCCAAGTTGGAGGATATGGCCTATCATCTAATCCTCTTTGTAGGGATCAAGCTATTCCTTGAAGGATTTCACTTTGAAATAAGCAAGGTAGCATTCTGGATAACCATGGCCGTAATCTGCATAAATGGCGCCTCGCTGATTGTAAAAGATAACCAAAAACAAAACGCTACCTGAACCTGAGCGACGGGCCAATCCTAAGCGATACTATGAAGATTATGTTAACTTTTCGCCTAATCATGCTTTCCATAAATACGCTGATGGCCTTTTATTTCTATAAGCGTTTTATTCCGCTCTCTCTTCCAATTTTTAAAAATAAAATAATCCTCTGGGCCTATCGACTGCTGGCCCTCTTTTTGGGAGCATCTTCTATCCTCTATATGCTTTTACGCGAACAAACTTTTTCGCGTTTTTTCATCTTACTTTTTATCTTCTCTTTTGCCTTACTCATTATGCTCTTTCTCTCTTCTTTGTTAAATGATCTTACCTGGTTACTGATCTATCTTTGGCAAAAAATAAAAAGAGAAACTTTTTCTTCTTCCCTTAAAACAAAAATTAGCACCATCCTTTATACTTTTAATTTCCTCTTTATTGCCCTGGGTTTTTATGGCGGCATTAAAACTCCATCCATTAAAGAGGTAACTATCCCTATTTCAAATTTTCCTTTCGAAAAGTTTGAAAGTTTGAAAATAGCACTAATCTCCGATTTACATATCGGCGATTTTGCACAAAAAGACTTTTGTCAGTCAGTGGTAGAAGCAATCAATGGCCAAAATCCAGATTTGGTCATTATTGCCGGAGATCTCTTTGATCGCCCACCTTACAAAATAAAAGATTATGTTGCCCCACTGGCCAATCTAAAATCTCGTTATGGAAGCTATTTTGTTTTAGGCAATCATGAATATTATGTAGGGGCCGATAGCGTAAAAAAGCTAATTTCAACTTTAAACATTAAAGGCCTCTACGATGAGACCGTACAAATTGGCCTCCCAAAACCTCTTTTTAATCTAATGGGAGTAACCAATTCTGCCTGGCAGCACGCAGGCAAAATTAGCGTAAATTTTAGAAGTGCTAATCGCGGAAGAATACTAGAGTTACCTACCATTATGGTTTCCCATCGGCCCAATGTTGCCGTTACCGAGCAAGATCGTATTGATCTGATTCTTTCCGGCCATACCCACGGTGGACAAATATTTCCTTTTCATTTTTTTGTTGCCCGGGCCAACCAATTTTTAGCTGGCCACTATAAGATCTCCTCCTCCACCCAACTCTACCTAAGCAGAGGCACTGGCCTTTGGGGCCCCCCCATCCGCCTCTTTGCCCCCAGCGAGATCACTCTTTTAACCATTACTGCTGAGTGAATTTTTTTCACACTTAGCTAATTCAATTTGTTCCGCCTCTAAGATAGTGCTATTTTGAGATACTTACCTGTTTATAAATTTAGGAGATCTGTTATGTCCAATCACACCAAAAATTTTAATCTATTTTTTTCCCTAACAATTAGCTCTCTCCTTTACACCTTAAATGCTTCGGCCATAACCATGCTTGATGCTATTGCTGCGGCAAAAAACAATAGTCCCATCCTTAAACAGATGGCCTTACAAAAAGATATTGCACTAGAGCAAATGAAAATGGCAAAATCTGATATGTTGCCATCACTATCTACCTCCTTTTCTTACAACTACAACGACATGAACAATCCAGAGATGATGCAAGGATCAAGCTCCTCCTCCTTAGGACAATTTTCTACCTCTATATCGATGCCCATTTTTACAGGATTTGCCGCCTCCACTCGCTACAAAATGGCCACCATTGGAATAGAATCTCGAAGATTATCACAAGAACAATCACTAGTTGATTTGGTCGCCCAAGTGAAAAAAATCTATCTAAGTGCCCTTACCATTAAAAGATCACTGATGGCCGCAGAACTGGCCGTTACCAACCTTGAGGCCCACTTGCTTGATGCTAAGAAATTATATGCTGATGGCATGATCTCTAAAGATGATGTGCTAAAATCGGAAGTGGGACTGGCCAATAGCAAACAGTCTAGTCGTATTATAAAAACCGAGATGAAATCTATCGTTGCGTCCTTAAACATTTTGATGGGACAACCCATCACCTCCGAGATTGAATTTGATGATGCTAGTGATAGTGTAGATTGGACAGAGAAAAATCAAGGTGTGTATAAATCGGAAATTGTAGATCTTGATGTCGATGACCTGATTATGTCCGCAGAAATGCGCAGAGCAGAAATTAAACTAATGGAAAAATCTGTGGCCAAATCTGACCTGGCCATAAAATTGGCCGAAAGCGGATACTATCCCACCGTCTCTCTAACGGCCAATCACAATGAGAGTTATAATTTTCCCGATCACTCACGCAGCGAATTTATTGGAGTTATGGTTAATTGGAAAATTTTTGACTGGGGAAAAACAAGAAGTCAGGTCCGCTCCAGCAAATTAGAAAAAGAGATCATCTTGTCACAATATAAAAACATAATTGATAATATAAGATTGGAAGTACATAATGCCTATATTGAAGCACTGCTTGCCTATGAGAACATTGATGCCGCCAAAGTCACCCTGGCCCAATCTAAAGAATCATGGTCATTAACCAATGAACTATACAAACAAGGCCGAACCACCTCTACAGAAGTCTTGCAAGCACAATCCTCTTATACACAAGCCGAGTCTAGTTATTATGCAACATATTTTGGCTATAAGATTGCAATGACCTCTTTAAATCGCGCCATTGGTAAAAAAGAATAGTTACAACAGCAAACGTAACCTCAGAAGGGCAAGTGGATCGATGGGATCTCTCCCCAACTCCTCTCATGACGGTACGTGAACCTCTCCATAAGATTTCTCCGGCCCTCGTTTTACTTCTGGCGTTTTTGAATTTCTTCATAATCCATGGAGTAGTGTATCAATCAAGTATAGCAACAATATGGTTCTTGCATGCTCCAGAAATTAGTTATCATTTTGAAAGTATTCAATTACGGGTAGATTAAAAGATTTTAGGTATCTATTCTACTAGAGAGATACATATTACGTAATTAAAAAGTGATAAGGGGTTCGCTTGTCAACTTAATCCAGCATCCATCCAGCATCCAGCTAATTTTTTATAATATCGGTCCGAAGAGTAAGTGAATAGCTTGGGGGGAGGCGTTGTGTTTAAATGGCGTTATTTTACAATTATTTTCTCTTTTCTCATAGTCACCGATTCTCATTTTGTATACGGAAACGCGATAATAGAAAAATGTTTGCTTCAGACTTTGACATCTTTCAATAAGACAGCTCCTAAAACGATAGAAGCGATTACAAAGCTTACGTCAAAAATAAAAATGTTAAATTATATTGACGAGTTTGGACACGAGGATTTTGCAGAGTTTTTAACTAGAGAGGTTTTAAATAGAAACAATGATGGAGCATCTGTGCTTGAAAGAGTTGTACATGATCGCTTTGATAAGATTGGAGTTACTGTTAAAAAGTATGTACCTCTAGCGTTAGATCCTGGTGTAACACCTGAACCTTTAACTAAAAAAATTGGTCAAATTGTCCTTGAGGAAAATGATAAAATAACTGGAAAGAAGTTTTCAAGAGAAGTTCTTGAGAAGAAGGTGGATAATTGCACACCTAAAGAAGTAGTCAAAATAAAAGAAGAAGCAGCAAAGAATGATTTAACGGTAGTCATACCTTGTAATATGGAGAGATTTGTTTTTACAGATAACAATGAAAATATAATTGGTTATATGGTTCTCTTATATCGAGGTAAAATGGATGGTAGGTCTGGTGAGTATTTTACTAATAATATGGACCATCTATTTTTTACGCCGGAGGGAGAACTTATTCGTAGAGTTCCTGTGCGGCTAAATGATGAATATATAGGTTATCCTGGAGCAGGGAGGTAGTATTGTGCTTCAAAGGATAGGATAAACAAATAGCCTTTTCAAATTTTTTGCTGAATATGTCCGAAATATTTTCTCAATCGTCTTACTTTTATACAGTTACGAGATAACATCCTATAGAAATTTCAGTCCACTTTTTTTGGCCTCAATTTCCCACTACCATAGCATTAACTATTAACACTCTCTGAGACGATATCCAGCACCGGGAAATAGTCTCAAAAAAGGAGATTTAAAATGAAACTTACCACTGCTATTGCAGGAACACTGCTAATGCTAACCACCTCTTTAACCGCTTCTTTTGCCACAGATAAAAATGCCTGTGGTGAAGAACGACAGCTTGTCACTGCTTTATATCGACAAATTTCTGCGGCCGAAGAGGAACTTGCCGCGGCCAAGACCAACCGCAATGTATCAGTTATTTCCAATACCGCCATGGCGCTTATTGCCGGCGGAGTTGCCTTGTCAAATAGCTCTCTTATAACTGAAGATCCGGGGGCAAAGAAAGTTTACTCTGTCATTTCGGCAACTATGGCCAGTGCGGCACTCTTCAATTTCCATGTTGCTCAATCAGAGATCTCACTACTAGAGGAGATGTTAGCAAAAACCAAAGAGCAAGTTGAACAACGCGAAGCAGATATCCAAAATGGTCTTTGCTATAGCGATATGGCCGAAAGCTCAGCAAATCGTGGCGTACAAGAAACCTATAAAACACTACTTTTGGCAAAGCAAAAATTGGAAAGCTCCATTTTTGCCTTGGCAAAAAATATTGGTAATACTGCAAGAAATGGTTCTACCTGGGTAACCGTAGGCGGGGACCTCATGGCCGCAGTGATGTTTGGAGTTATGAAAAATCCCACTATTTCACAAAGCAAACATGGTTATGCACTGGCCGCTGGAATCTTGGTAACTTCTCTATCAGTGATCGGAACGCAAGCACTGGTTAATGCTCCCGCTCTTTATCTCTCACTTAATGAGGCCCGCGCCCTTTTAGAACAGGCCCAAAATGCCTATGAGCGTCTAGAAGCACAGGAGTCTTTACTGAAAGCAATTATCTATGAATAAATCTAGATTATTAACTATTTTCAGTATCGCCTTGATCCATCTTGCGCTGAATCCTTCTCACTCTTTTGCCTATGAGTACCAATTTAACGAAGTAATGGATCAAGCGATATACTCAGAAACAATGGCCAGCTGTCAAAATGCTCGGAACAACTATCTTAAAATCGTAATTAATAAAAATAACCTAAACGCTTTTTTAATCTCCACTGGCCAATATCTAACGATGGCATTTGGATTATCCTCCTTAGGGGAAGCAGAAAGAAGGGATATTATTGGGCATAGCTTTTTAAGCGATTTCACCTACGATCGTCTGATGACTCCAGGTTATACCAAAGCTCTCCAAGCTTGCTTTCCAGAACGAGATGATTTGCAAGCACTATTTACTCTTGCCATGATGGCCGCTGACACTTCCGGTAAGATACCGGCAATCTTGAATTTCATGGCCCTATTTGGTACAAGCAAACTGGCCACCGCTAAAATTGCCCAATCATTCCCGGCCCTAATTCCTATTCTGAAATGGGGAAGCAGTGCCCTGGCATTATACTTTGGATTAAAAACTCTCTATGTTGAATACAAAAAACATCAATTGACTGATCAAGAGCGAGAGCGCATTGAACAATTTGGCAAACAACTGAATGAATCTTTTGATCAAGGAGATGAGGCCTTGCTACTGTTGGCAGAAGAGGCCTTAAATATGTGTCGAGAGCAATTAGCAAAAGAACAAGATCCTAATGCCCAAAAGAAAATTAAAAAAAAGATCGAGACAATAGAAAAACGAGCAGCGGCAATGATGCGACTGCACAACGCTACTGAGAAATAATTGGCACAATAATTTCACCTAACAAAGTGCCGGTAGCAAAAATCTCATCTCCTGAATTCAGATGCTCTGGCTGATGATTAACTATGTAATCACGCGCTCCACTGATCGGCCTTCCAATGGAAAGTCCATAGCGCAAGGCCCGCAGCTTTGTTTTAGAAGTTGGCGCCACAAAACGCATACCTGCCGGTGTTCCGGTAATAAAAATATCGCCCTTGAAAAGTTTTCCGGAAAAGGCCTGAACTTTACTACCATCTGGCATTATAAATTTTTTCTTCATGATTTTTCTTTCAAAGGCCATTTTGATCAATTCCGCCGGCATATGCTTTATCTCTGACAATTTTGCCCCTTGTCTTTGCTCTCCATTTACCTGTAACGCTATAGCAAATTCATCATTTTTTTTAAGGTTGAGTTTTAAAAAATCACTATAGCGAAGGAAAAACTGTCCAACCGGGGCATAGGAGGGAAGCGATTTAGAGGCCGCAAAACCACGATAGGAATCAAATAACGAACCATAGCGCACTTGCATCTCACGCGAAGTCATATCCAAAATCAAAAATACTCCGGCCACATAATTGATAATATTATCTTCCGTTATCTTTTTTACTTCTTCACTATCTATATCGCGAGACAATAAAAATCCCCACTCCACTTCATAATCTAGTAGAGAACGCCCGGCCCCATAGTGAACTACTGGTGTGTTCCAAGTAGTTAACTTTGTCAGCTTTGGAAAAAAAACCATCTTGCTCAAATGCGACTCAGATTGGTGATCCTCATAATTTAGTGCCACCGCAATTTGCTGCCTTGGTTGAGGAATTGGAACAATTAACTGTTCTATGTCAAAATCTATTGATGAAGCTCTTGCCTGCTCATTTTGCAATAAGTGCAAAAAGGAATCTATATCTAAACAATCACCCAAGGTATAGGCCCGGCCTTCAAGCAAATATCCAAGTTTCTCTCCGCCATCTGCTTGATCTTGATATCTAAAATATTGCCTCATACTATTTTCTGCTGCCTCCGACTTCTGACATATTGCCGTAAGAGTAAAAAAAAGAAAACAAAGAATAAATCTTTGTGTAATTTGAACAAAAAACATTAACACCTCCATGTGTAAAAAAGGCCAACCTTGACCTAACTTTTCACGACAAGACAGTTAATGGTAGCCGAGGAAAAATAAAAGACCAAAAACAAACTATTTTGATCAAATAAAAACCGTCCCTTTTTACTTGAGTTCTAGCGCGAGATACTACCAGGCCAAACTCACCTAACTCTAATTGATACTATTCAACGATATCCATCGGACTTGTCGTAACAACTTTATTGACAGCAATCAATTCGCCTGGCGGTGGCCTGGAGTCCACAGTACCTCGCTATCTGAAGGCCTTTTGGCAATATCTGCTGTACCATTCGCCCGATAAAAACAAAAACAATAAGATGTTCCTAATTTATCTGACTACTTTAATCTGTCGTATTTTTCATCTTTACTATCTCTTTCTTTAATTAAGCGTCGACTTAAAAGTAGCCGCGTTTTAACTATTCAAGGGGCACGGCAAACAGGAAAAAGTGTTCTTGCTAGAATTATTTTGCCAACTGAATTTAATAATGCGCTTTTTGAATCCTTCGATTCGGCCACAACCAAGCGCTTTGCGCATGATAATCCTGATACCTTTTTAGAAAAAAATAAAGAATATCATTCTATCATTATTGATGAGGCGCAAATAAAGGAGTCTCTCACTGGTAGAATGAGTCGTATCCGGCTTTTTCCATTTACCTTGGCCGAAACGCTCCAACTCCCTTTTGATCCAAATCAACTAAAAGATGGCCGCAAAAAACTTCCCCGCTGCAATCGCTCGGAACTTTTTCGTTATTTAAAAAATGGGGGAATGCCAGGAATTTTTGCTTTACGCAGTCAGGATGCCAGAGAGACTTTTTTTGAAGATTGGATTTCGCTTATTACGAACCGCGATATTCTTTTTTTTCAAAAGCTAAAACCTAACTCTGAGCTTACCGACTCCCTAATTCGACTAATTCCTAAAATAGAAACGCCAGATGCCACTCACCTTGCCAAAGCACTTCACATCAACACCAAAATGGTTCAAAAACGTCTACTAATGCTTGAACAGCTTTTTGTTATACATAAAATACCGCCGCACCGTTTGAGTACAGGAAAACCTCGCTACTATGTACTCGATCCTGCCATGGCCGGATATCTTGGGGCCTCCCTAGATCGTCAACTTCAAACCTGGCCAGTTTTAGAGATGCTGGCAAATGCAAGTTACGGCGACAGTCGCAAGGCAAAGCCTTCGTACTATCGCAGTGCGCGCAATGGTATAATTGAGATCATCCACGAAAAAGAATCCACCATAGAATTAATAAAGCTTTTGTTTCGAGAAAAAATCGATCTTCGCGAACTAGAAATCCTTCATGCTTTTTCAAAAAAAAATTCGACCAGATTTTATCGGAAGCAATTTTATCGGAAGCATCAAGCTCAAAGTTCTCGCTCCGGCTTTAAAAGTTGAAAAAATTAATGGCGTCAAAATTTTACCGTGGGAATTTCTGGTATAATTTACATTGTATCGTTATAGAATCATGCTCTCACAGGGATGACGTACCAAAAATCCACTGTGCCCCTCTAGTGGCACAACTTAATGGCCCTCATTTATCCAGCTATTTTTTCAACAAAACAATTCCCATTAACAATGCCGGATTTTTTTTAATAGATAACCAATTTCATAAGATCCTGATCTCAATGTAATTATGCCGATTTGGCCCGCCCAAGTTTTTTACAGTTGGTATGTAATTTTGGACAATAGTTAGTTTTCCACTCGTGTGCAATATATTTCGGGGTACACTCACAAATGTAAATAATTTATGAGCGTGCTTTGGATATTAATTATTACATTTTAGAGTGCGCTCTTGCTGACGATCTTCTATAGATTTTACAAAACAAAAGTTATTCTCTTTATGATTTTAAAAATCTGTTATAGAAAAAATTATTAATAGTGAATGTCGATTTGAAACCATGTGGTTATAAGCTTGAGGGGAAATGTATTTATATAAAGTGACTCCTTTACGAGATAGTCTCATCTTTTACCCATCTGTTTTTTATAGAACGGACGACTTTATGAGTAGTGCAACTAAGCCTCAACCTGGTTACGTTGAAGATAAGTTACTTTACGCAGGTGAGTTTCATGATATTTCTATACATTTACTCCCTCTAGAGACATATAGAATTCAAATACAGAAGCATCTAGATAATTACGCCAAACTATCAGTATTAGGTTTTAAGTTTAATTCCAATAGGAAGAGTGTGATATTTATTAATATAAACGATTATCAAAAAATTATAGAATTCCAGCCAACGGTGTATACTTTTGACAAAAAGTTTTTCTTAAAAACGCCGAGCAGTGAATACGTTGCTAACGTTCCAGTTGAAGCGATAAAATATGAGACATATACAATGCCTCATGCTTTAGATAAATGGAATGTCGAATTGATCACTGTTCCTAGTGTGATTGAATTGCATGATAAGCTTATTGAGAGCAAGGTCAGCTTTGTTGCTCAAGATTAAATATACTGTAAGTGGCTTATGCTTATGCTTATGCTCGAGAACGTTGGCAGATAATAGATCTTGCGCGAAAAGGCGAGCTTTTCCAAGCAAGATCACGAAAGTTGAGAAATAACGGGCAGGGCCCGAATTTTTAATATTACTATAATGCGATATTAAAAATACCTAATTTCTCGAAAAATAAATGGTCTGTGAGATAAAACATTGACCATATATAATAGGTCTTGAATCCAATTCTTGTTAAGGTTATATTAACTTGTTAGCAAGTTGGACCGAAAAGCAAAATGAAACATTCTTTTTTACTTATTTCTATTCTACTAATCGTTGTGCCGACACAAGGGAATACTTGTTTGGAGCAAGTATTGGTCTCTGTAATCGAACAAAGTGAGAATGCCAGTCTTGCTAAAATAAATATAAACAAGGCGATTGAACTTATTAACGAGCTTAAAGCAACTAACGGAATTTCCTCTTTTAAGGCAAATATGGATGATTTTTGGTTAGACCTTAATCGAATTATTCATCCCAAAGCTAATTTTACCAGAATTACAGATGAACAAAGATTATGGCAAATAAAAAGTGAAAAGGCGGATGAACTTTCAAATATTTTTCCACAATTAACTCTTCCAGAAATTGTTGCTATTCGATCTTATGCTTCATACAGTGAAGTTGTTAACTCCGCATTGTATGATCTAAATACTGAAAAAATTAATCGATATAAAAATTATATTAACGTTCTCTCTTCCGCGTTAAGTAAAGTTGAGTCATACGATGGCATGGTTTACAGAACTAAAAAGATTTCAAGAGAATATTCTAGAAATAAATATGTCGTAGGAAAAATTGTTACAGAAACAGGGTTTATAAGTTCATCTCATACTAGTTTTTGGAATCATGCTAATTATAGCGGAGAAACAACACGTTTTTTTATAAAATCTAAAACTGGCCACATTTTAAAGCAACTTTCAAAGCATCAAAAAGAAAAAGAAGTTTTATTCAATATAGGAACGTCTTTTAAAGTTATAAGCGCTAAAATGAATACAGAAGATAAATTTTGTTCCTCTTGTTTTGATATTGTATTGGAAGAAATTAACTCAATTTACTAGTTATGTAAACAGTCGGTGGCCGCAATCGCTGGCGTATAGTGAGCAATGCTCGGAAATGCGTGTTTTTCTGAGCAAGATCATGAAGATTGAGAAATAATGGCCCGAATTTTTAATATTAGATTGATATTTAACCATATAATTATAACCACCCCTCCAAAAAAATATTGCTAGCATTTCAATAAGCTGTTAGTTTGCCGCATTTAATAATTAAATGCTATCCAGTAATACAAACAAGCGAAGCTGTCTGAAAAAGTATAAAAGGATAACATCAACAATTTGGGAGGACTTTATGAAAATCTTTTTTTTTGCATCTTCTATTATTTTTTCAAGTGTTATTTTTGCTGATTATCAAAACACTACTTGCCAATCTTCAGCAATGTCCGCAGCAGAAAGTATCTCTAAAATAAACAATTTCGAAATCAAAAATATAAATTGTGACGAATGGACTGATAAAGATAGACAAAATACTCCCTCTGGAGACGTCGTGACTTATTTTGTTGACTGTAATGATGGTATCTATATCCGACATTACGGATATACTCCTGTCGACAGCTATAGAGTTGTAGTCGTTGAAAATAGCAGTGGTTGTTATGTTCTCTCAGTAAACGCATTGAAACCGTAAACTGAATAAACTCATCCCAAGCACTAAAATAATAATCAACATCTGAATTTAAACACAAAGAAAACATGAGAGGGGCCAAGCGATGGCCCTTCTTTTTTTTGGTTGAGTTAAT